>DASYQM010000470.1:0-1693 GCA_036005525.1 Streptosporangiaceae bacterium | reverse complement strand
AGTTCGGCCAGGTGGAACGTTTCCCAGCGCGGCCCGGCCAGCCAGTCGGAGTAAAATCCCGCCTTGCCGCCGTCGGGCATCACTACCAGCACATCGCTGCGCGCGGTCAGCGCCGCCACGTCGGTCGAGCGGGTCCAGCTCCGGTAGGTGTCACAACAGCCGTGCAGCAGGTACAGAACCGGCCAGCGGGCGCCGGGCCGCGCCCGGTAGTGCACCGGAAGCAGCAACCGGACCTTCGCCGTCGCGCCGAGCGCGGGCGAGGCGACGGTCAGGTCTCGCATCCGCGCCGACAGCACCGTGGTCGCCACCACCCGCAGCCGCGCGCCACCGCCCGCAGCCCGGCCCCCCGGCTGGGCCTTGGTGCCCCCGCCGCAGGCACCGCCGAGCACCACGACGGCGGCGAGCATCGCCGGCCACCCCACCCGCACCGGTGCCGGCCACCGGCACAGCGGCGACCACCCACCCGCCACACGACAAAGTCTGCCCGCCCCGCGGCCGGCCCGGCAAGGACGCCGGCCGCCCCGGGGAGCCGGTGGGCCCCGGGGGCCCCGGGGGGGACAGCAGACCGCTGGGTCAATAGCGACCGGGCAGGACGGCCGGATGAGCCTTGCTGCCGTCGCCCCTGCGCCGCCGGGCGAGGCGTTCACCTGCTGGCAGGCCGGCCTCAGGGATTGAGGCGATTGAAGATCGCCGGTGGCCGGCTGCCCGGCGGCCAGGCTGGCCCGATGCGCGGGCACCAGCGCGGCGAGGTGCTACCGGTGCTCAGCGGGCAGACCCGATTCGCTGCCAAGGTCAGCCAGGCCGATCAGCCGACCCGGACGGCGATCCCCGGGTAGTCGGGCACCAAACCGGACTTGTCGTAGACCAGGCGGGCAGCGAAGCCGAAGGCGGGAGCGGCGTAGTCATAGCGCTGGCAGCCGGCCTCGTCGGTGATGCGCACGTAGGTCTGCTCCAGCCGTTGCACCGCCAGGCCGGCAGCGCGGACGTAGGCGGCGGGAGCGGCCGCCCGGCCGCTCACCGGCAGGCCCATCCGCCGCACCGGCAGCGCGTTGGTCAGCGCGGAGGCCTCCAGATCCACATCCAGGCAGCCATCCAGGTAGGGCGCGGGCTTGCCGCCGGCCAGCCAGTGGCCCGCGCCGTCGGCCTCCAGCAGCGCCGCGCAGAACCCCGCGCCGGAGCGTCCGCGGATCCGGGCTCCGCGGGTTGCCCAGGCCGCGTCGACCTCGATGACGTACTCGACGGCCCAGGTTAGGCCGTCCTCGACCGCGGTCGTCCACCCCTGGATCTGGCACCTGTCACCGCGGGCGCCGAAGTAGGCGACCTCGAAGCCGGACCGGGCGCCCCGGTGGTGCCACGCCGCGGTCGCCGGCACCGGCGCGAACGACATGACGACCACATTCCCACCGATGTCAGCGGTACCCAAGCCAGCGCGCCGGCGCCGTCCGGCGATCGCGCCGCGGCGCGCTGGCGGACCGGCTCGCAGTAGTGGGCTGCCGGCGCTCAACTAGCCAGTGAGCGAATGCCACATGCCGGGTGTGAGAGCGTGACTTCCGCTGCCGGCGCGTGGCGCTGGGGACGGGTTCCGGTCCGGTGCCTTTGGCACCGTCCGGTGGAGGCGGGGTTGGCAATACTGAAAGCGTGCCGCGCAGGACTGTAATCGGGGGCGAGCGGTCGGTGTCACGCGGCTCCGGCC
>DASYQM010000469.1:0-10102 GCA_036005525.1 Streptosporangiaceae bacterium | reverse complement strand
TCAGCCTCCTGGACCGCCTGCTCCACCACGCCAACGTCATCGTCACCGACGGCGACTCCTACCGCATGCGAGAAGCCCGGGCCAAAGGAGGAACACGCCTGAACAAACGATGATCAACCCGAGGGGTGGGGACTTTTAACTGGCCACCAGCGGAGACCGCAACTTGGCCGTTGACACCGGCATTGGTGAAGGCCCAGATCACTATCAGCATGGTGTCGACCGCGACGTCGGTGCCGACGCCGATGGCGATTCCCAGGTCGACCTGCGCGCGTCGTTGACCTCGTCCCCGACCATGGCTACATGCTCTCGATAGTCGCTGCCACCGTCAGAGCCGACCGGTTCGGCGGCTGCTCGATCCCCACCGCGCCGTTCAGCGCCTATCCCGATCGTTTAGTGGCGGCTGTTTGGTGAGAGCAGCTGCGCTGAGGATGTGGCAAGCAGCCATGCCAGGTCATCCTGACGATGCCATCATCCCCTAAAGGATGCAATCAACCCGCACCTTCATTGAGTCATAGCCTGCCACGTCGCGGCTAACCCTTAGCCAGAACATTGTGGCCTGGCAGGCAGCTAGCCGGTTGACAGAACCGCTAGCTGTGCCCAGGACTGTGCCGTTAGCGTTGTAGAACGTTGCGCCTAGAATGGCACTAAGCTCGTCATAGGAGTTATTTACTGCTTCACCAGAGATCTTATATCTGCCGCGGCTGCAATCCTGCACCGTGATGTTGGTGAGGGTGATCGGCTCGGCGGGGTCACCGGTCATAGCTACTCCTTGTCTATCGCTGGGAACAGACGGTCACGACTGTCGGCTTCGGCCTGACGGGTTCATGCGCCGTGACGGTGACGGGCTTTCGTCATGGTGCCGACGCTGATACAGAACCACTCGTTGCCGTTTGCTCCGTGGTGTCGAAGCTCGCGGACGTCGCCACTCCGTCGCCGTTTACGCTAACCGTTACCGGGTTCGTCAGGCCGAAATTGCCGCAGTTGAGCTCGGTGAAGGACGCGCTCAGCCGGTTCGCCATGAACGTCAGCAGATTGTTACCGTCCGCTGGCACGGGGGATGCCGCCGCTGCCAGTACTGGCTCGTTGCCGCTCAAGAACCGTGCCTGGATGTTGAGCATGTTCTCGCAGAATTTCGCCGGGCTAGAGGCTGCGTTGTTCGCAGCTGAGATCCTCGGCTGGCCCACGTTGCGCCGGTACAGGTTCGTCTTCGCGGCACTAAAGGCGTTATCCACGAGCACCATCGGGTCGTTCTCTGGTATCAGCGCCACCGGTGCTGCTTGGCTTCTGGCCGCGGAAAGCTCATTGAGAGCCTGCGACGTGCCCGGTGACCCGCCTTGCGAAAGGTCCGGCACCTCGAACGGCTTGCAGCCGAGCGCCGGGTCGACGAACGCATCGAGCAGCCTGTTGTCACTTCCGTTGGCAATCTGTGCAGCGCCCGGCAGCGCGGCGACGTTTGGCTGACTGAACTGGGCGGTCCGCCCGGTCGCGGTGAGCAGGTATGTCGTGGTCACGTTGTCGCTCGGGTCCTGATCGACGACGCGGAAGTCGCGCGTTGTCGGACAGGGCTGACCAGTGACCGGAGAAACCCCCGCCGATGGCACGGCGAGCCTGCCTTGCGCCGCGCTTTTGCGGGCGGCCCGGAAAAATGCAAGGCCGTTGCAGAACGACACCTGACCAAAAATCGAGCCGTGCAGGCCATTGACGCAGTGCCCCTGCCGCAGTGCGCGCCTGGTGGCACCCACCTGCGTCAAGTTGGCGCCGTTGAAGCCGACGTCGATCGCGACAACCGCGCCCTTCGGCAACGCGGGCGCCACTGGAGCGGCGGCTGGTGTAGTCCCGCTCGTAATAACGAGCGGCTCATATACCGATAGCGCCCCCGTGGCTGGGTCCAGAATGGTCGCCTGTACAAAGGCCCCAAGGTCCGGGTTGTCCTCGGTGCAGCCAGACGCTGCCGGTGACTCGCCGTCCGGGCCGGTGAGCTGGTACGGGGTGGCCAGCCCGGCGGCACTCAGAGGGTGCGCGGGCACGATGATCTCGCAGCTGTCATTCGCGGCCGGTGCCGGTGCGGTTGCAGTCGCGGACGGGCAGGGTGCAGGCGTCGCTGAAGTGGCCGGACCCGGCGCCGCGGGCGAGGTCACGGCAGATGCGGTCGGCGTCACGGTCGCACTCGGCGTCGGAGTCATGGTCGCGGACGGGGATCCTGTCTCGGCCTGGACCGGTGCAGTCTCGGCAGAGGCCGGAGCGGTCTCGGTTGCTACCGGAGCGGTCACGGTCGGCGCGGCCGAACTTGCCGGGGTCGCGGCTGCACTGCCTGCTGCTTCGCCACCGGCCGGTGCGGACGAGGCGCCGCTGCCGGCTGTTGCGGGGGTGGCGCTAGCAGCTGCGGGCGTGGCCCCGACCGCCAGGGGCGAGGCCGGGCTGGCCGGCATGGCCGAGGCAGCGGAGGCGGCCGACGTGGCCGGAGCAGGATGCGCGCAGGGACGAGCCGGGGTCGCCGTATCAATCGAGGCAGTGAGCACGGTCTTGACATGCGGTGCTATGACGATTGCCATCCCTGCGACGAGCGCAGCCGCGAGCAGCGTGATCAGCAGCGCCGGGCGCGCCCGCGGGCGTTGCTTCTCGGAGCTTCGGTAGAGACGAGCGGCACTCCGGTAAGAGCGCCCTCTGCGGTAAGGCATGTCAGCATCTCTCTGTCGGGTTCGCTCCCGAGGGGCCACGTTAGGTCCAGACACCAGCGACCGTTACCGAATCTCAATAAAAGCCAGCGATTCTTGGGGTGCCTTGCCAGGCCAGATGCTGTGCGTCGTTGTCACACCGGCACCGGCTGCCACACCGACCCCAACTTGCTTCGTTTTCCCAATTTCGTGGGCCCTGATATGGGGTGGACACCTGACTGCCGATCTCGGCACGAGGTGCGGGCGTTCGCCTGCACTGGCGAGCTTGTCAGCCTTGCCTGGGGCGAGCCGCAACAGCCCGCTGACATGCTGAACGGACATCGCTCTTGCTCTTAGGCCAAATTGATGTGATCCGGTGACCGTGCTCGCTAGGATCGTGCGTCAGTGCCCGTCGTCTCGCTGGTTCCGGCCGGCCAGGGCCGGGCGGCGTGGCACACAAGGTTTGGCCGATGACGCAACCTCCGAAGACCTGGAGGCAGCGGGAGGTATTAACGAGTGCTAGCCAGGCGTCGGTACCCGGCATGGCCGGCGGCCGGAACTGTCCGGCCCCGGTGCGGACGCTGGATCCGGGTCACGGCGTGCTAGCCGTCGGCTTCGGCGTGCTAGCCGTCAGCGGCACCGGCAAGGACCCGGCACTCCTCGCGGCAGTGCAGCGCTTCATGCTCTCCTACTCGGGCGTGTTCGCGCTGGTCGCCTTGACTGCCGCGGTGGCGGCGGGGCTGGTCGCGGCGGATCGCATCGTGATGTTTCCCGCCGGCCGGGTGATGGCGCAGGCGGTGCATCGTGCGCTCTCGCTGGCGGCGGTGGGATTCCTGGCAACGCACGTGGTAATGGAAGTACTGGCGCACCGCTCGCGCCCGATCGATGCGGTGGCGCCCTTCCTGGCGGGCGGCCGGACACTCTACCTCGGCGTCGGCACGCTCGCCTCCGACCTGGTGCTGCTAGTCCTGGTCACCGGCGTCGCCCGGCGTAGGTTTGCCGGGCGGCCGGCAATCTGGCGTGCCATGCATACCACTGCCTACCTGGCCTGGCCGCTGGCAATCCTGCATGGGCTGCTCGCCGGGCGCCAGGCCAAGCCATATGTGGCCTGGAGCTACGGTGCCTGCCTGGCGGCGGTCGCGCTGGCCCTGGTGATCCGGCTTGTGGCCGCCACCCGGAGCCGCAGGGAGATGGTCGACCACCCGGTACCCGACCCGGCCCGGCTCTGGACCGGGCACGGAGCGAGCGCCACCGCGCTGGTGCCCCGTCAGCCGGGCGTCTCGCGGCCCGTCGAGCCCTCCCATCGGCGGCCCTCATTGCCGTACCGGCCGACCGCAGACCCGTATCCGCACGCCACGGGACCCTATGCGCACGCCGCACCGGCGCACCGCCGGGCTGCATTGCCAGGCGGTAGCCACCACGGCGCGGGATCGCGATTATGTCAGTCGCTGCGTCCGAGGCCCTGTGCGTCGGGCAGTCGCGCCTCACCGCTGGCCTCGACCGGCTGCGGCGGATAGACCTAACGGCATACCATGCTGTCTTTGGGAAATTGCCGCAGCTTACCGCCGAGGAACTGATCAGCGTAGCCGAGCAGGTCGACCTGCGCGGCCGCGGTGGTGCCGCGTTCCCAGTCGCGCGGAAGTTTTCGGCGGTGCTGGAAGCGGCCCGCACGCGCAAGCGGGCGCCCATGGTGGTGGTTAACGGGGCCGAACGCGAGCCGGGCAGCGCCAAGGACAAAATGCTGTTGCTCAGGTCGCCCTACTTGGTCCTGGCCGGCGCGGTGGCGGCAGCGCGGGCGCTGCGTGCCCGGTTGATCTTGGTCGGTGTCACCGGTGCTGTGGTTGCGCGGTCGGTATCCGAGGCAGCCGCAGCCGAGCCTGGCCTCGCGCGCATGGTGCGAGTGATGGAGGTGCCCGACCGGTTCGTGTCGGGTGAATCAGGCGCGCTGGTCAACGCCATGAATGGCCGCGCCCCCCTGCCGCCCGGACGCAGGGCCCATGCCAGCTACAGCGGAGTCGGGCACCGCCCCACGCTGCTCTCCAATGCGGAGACGTTCGCGCAGCTCGCTGTGCTCGCGATGATAGGACCCAAGGGGTACGCCTCAGCCGGTACTCCAGCCGAGCCTGGGACGGTGCTGCTTACCGTGGGCGGCGCGGCCAGGCGGCCCGCCGTGGTGGAGGTGCCGTCCGGACTGCCGCTGGGCGAGGTGCTGGACCTGTGCGGCGCCGAGCCCGCTGACGGCGTGCTGGTCGGCGGTTATCACGGCGCCTGGCTGCCAGAGCACGCTGCCTATGATGCACCGATCAGCCGGGCTGGGCTGGCGGCGTTCGGGGGCACCCTGGGCACGGGCGTTGTGCTGGCACTGGGCCGCGACAGCTGCCCGCTCGGCGAAGTAACCCGGGTTGCCGCGTATCTCGCCAAAGAATCATCCGGTCAATGCGGGCCGTGCAAGCTAGGTCTGCCAGGCATCGCACGTTCACTGGCCGCGGTCGCCGAAGGCTCTGGCGGCGTTGATGCGCTGGATACCGTACGCCGCGCGGCCGCGGCCGTGCGCGGCCGCGGCGCGTGCTCGCACCCGGATGGCGCGTTCAGGTTCGTGATGTCCGCCCTGGACGTATTCACCGACGATCTCGCCGCACATCTGTTCCGTGGCGGCTGCGGCCGTCCGGTCAGCAACTTCCTGCCGCTGCCCTCGGTTCCCGGCGAGGCCCGCTTGACCGTCGACTGGACTCTCTGCCGTGGACACGGGCTATGCGCTCACATCGCGCCGGAGATCGTGCAGCGAGACCATCACGGCTTCCCGGTGATGCTAGACATGCCGGTTCCGCCGTGGCTGGAACGCAAAGCACGCCAGGCCGTCAAGATGTGTCCAGCGCTGGCGCTGCGGCTCATTCCCGCTGACCCTGCCCAGATGGACGGCCAGGTCCGGCGAGGCAGGAAGGCCCGGATGCTAAGCGCCGGGCATGATCCAGACGCTGACACAGTCCCTGACCTGGTTGTTTCCGAAGGGTGGATAGAGGAGATCTCCAGTGAGCGAGAGATCCCAGGGTGAGGGGACCGCTCGGCCACAAGCAGGCGTGCCGCCCGCCTTCCGCCAGCGGCGCTCAGCCACATCGCCACCCGGGCGAGTCATTCAGTTTCCCGACGCGGCTGCGCAGGAGCGGGGGTTCGGCCGGCCTGGGCGATGTTCTCGATATCCACCGCCGCCTCGGTCAGGATGTCTTCGAGCGCGCCGCACCCGCGCAGACCGGCCCACCGCCGAACCCAGCACAAGCTGAGCGGTTACCCCACTCCGGGACCCGGCTCATGCCGTGGCCGCTACCACACCGACGAAGCCCGGCGCCTGTGGCCATCCGCCGCGTAGCATCTGCCCTCATGGCGATGGAAGCCCTGGTCCAGCCCCGGCACATCAAGGTAAGCCGCCGGTTCTACGTGGCGCAGTCCTTTCACCCCGCCATGGGCGATGTGCTGGCTGGCCCGTTCCAGACGTTGCGCTGGACCCGGCAGATAGGGTCGTTGGCCGGACAGCCAGCCCACCAGTCCTGCAACGGCTCACGCGAGGGCAGTACGAGCTACTGCCCGGCGATCAGGAATATCCGTGGCCGACCGCCGGAGGGGGAGGGTGAGGCCGGCGCCACTCGCGCAAAGACGCGACCCGCGTCACTTCCCCTCCGCGGAGGCTTGACATCGCTGCACGGTGACGCGGGCCGCAGACCCGAGGCCGGATAAGGGGGGACCCGCTCCCGGATCACATGGGGCTTTGACGTTACGCCCATCCCCGCTAGCGAAATCCCCCTTTGCTTGAGCTTTACCGGGTGTTCATCCCGTCGGGTGCCAAGGTGGCGGGGGCTGGTGACCTGCGGACCGGTAAGGCCAGCGGCTCGTGCCGCGGCCAGACCACACCGGCCGACACAGCACAGCTGGGCAGTTGCCCGCCGGTCTGGCCGTGGCCGAACTCGTTTACGTACTCCTGACGGTTGTAGCGCAGGGGCAAGGTGCCGCCGACAACGGGGTATGCGTCATCTCATAGCGGCGGCACCGCACGCGTGTATAGGTGCGGCCGGACCGAGCGTTCACGATCACCCGGTGCGGGCCGCTCATCCCGGCTCGTGCCGCGGCCGACACCACACCGACCGGCACCCCGGCCCGCGTTGCAGAACACCGCCATATGCCCCGCCGGGCCGCCCGCCCGCTCCCAGCGCCGCAACACGGGCGAATCGAACGTGGAGGCGAACTGCACCTGCATTTGCAGGCGTCAGCGGCGAAGGCATCGCCGCCATCATGAGCGACACTGCTACGGCGGGTAAACCCGCCGCGCCGCCCGCGCGTCCCATGACAACGCAGGCTGTGGGAGCCCGCGGCCAGCGAGATGGGGGAGAACAGGCCGCCGCGGGCCCCCTCAGGCCGCGCGAATGGGGAGCGAACCCAGCGCGGCCACTTTAGACGGCCAGCGCGCTCCCCGCCCGCGGGCCGTCCTACACCGTCACCGACGACGGGCCCCATTCCGTTACACGCCGGGTTCACCCAACGTGCCGCCTGCGCATCGCACAGGAGGCAGGGCGGATCATGCTCTAGGACTACGGGCAGCACATCAGCTGGCGCAGCTGGGCGCGGCGCAGCAGCCTCGCGCTGGCATGGCTGGCCCTGCTCGCCTTGCTGGCGCTGGGCGCGGCGGCCGCGGTGATCGCCGCCTACCGGACCGGCGCAGGCATCCGGTAGCCGCGCCCAGCGCCAGCGCCGCAGCCACACCAGCCGCCCGCCGTGGCCGGACCCGTTTACATGCTTCCGATCGCGGTAGCGGCGAGAGCAGGTGGCGCCGCTCGTACCGGCGGTTGGGGCGGGACCCGCGTCGTATGGCGGCGGCACCGCTTGCAAGAGACGCGGCCCGCGCCGCGCTCCGCGCGCGGAGCCATGTCCCGCTCTATGGAGCGGCGCGGGCCGCTCACCCGCTCCCAAGCCGCGGGCCGCGGCCGGCGGCGTCTACCACCAGGCAGCATCTGACACCCGAACCTGGGCCGGCCTGGGCCGGGCAGCCACAGCGGCGGCGAGCCGCGCCAGCGGGTGACGGCGCCGCAGCCGTAGGTAGCCGTCCACCGCCCGGCCGGTCTCCGGGCCGAACGGCACCACCCGGCCCTTGCCGTCCTTACCTCGCCGCACCATCGCCAGCAAGCTGCATATCAACATCAGCCACGGTGAGATCGACGATCATGAGGGTAGGCGGCCGGTGCGGATCGTGGCGCCGGGGCACACGTTCGGTGGTGGACCGGCGCGGTCGGGTTGGCCAGCTTGCCGACCGACGCAAAGGGAGAGATGCATGTCTGAGTCGATCAAGCTCCTCTCGGTCGCGCTCGATTGCCCGGATGCAGGGCAGTTGGCCGCGTTCTATGCTGGGATAACCGGTGGCGAGGTGATCTTCTGTGACGACAGCTGGGCAGTCGTCCAGGCTCCTGGAGCACGGATTGACTTCCAGACCGCCGCGGGCTATGTCCCGCCCGCCTGGCCCGACCCAGCGTCCTCGATGCAGATGCATCTGGACTTTTACGTCGATGATGCGGAGGCTGCTGAGGTCCGGGTGCTGGCCGCCGGGGCGACTAAGTACGATCACCAGCCCGGTGACCACTTCCGCCTTTATGCCGACCCTGCCGGTCACCCGTTCTGCTTGTGCACCGAGGACGTCCAGGGGCTGGACTGGCATTCCGCGAATCCAACGTAAGGCTCGTGTTGGCTCACGGAGCGCGGACTGGCACAGGCTCGTAATGTGTAGCTCCGCGCCGAGTGACGACGGCGGCAACCGTCGGCGGACGACGGTGGACGTTGACGGACGGCAAAGGCCGTTCAGCCCGACTTTTAGCAGGCTAGTGCGCACCTGATCGGCCGTAGTTGCCGTCGAGGGCGCTGCGGAGGTCGCCGGGGAAGGGCGGGCGGCGGTGATGACGTGCTCGCCTGCCTCGAACTCCGCCGTGACGGCTTCACTATTGGCATGGTGCCGCTGGGCGGAATGCGGCACCTGCGGGCTGGGGCCCGAGGGTCCCGCCCGCTAGTCAAAGCGGCGAGCCGACTCGATGCACGATGCCGTCGGGGCCGGTTTACACGAACTCCCGAAGGCCATACGGGGTGTCGTGCGGACCCAAGAACCGGCCTTCGACACCTGCTGAGACCCACTGGGCGTGAAGAGCGCTGGCGTCGGAAACGTAGACCTAAACCACGCCCCCCGTCCCACCGGGTCGTCCGGGTCATCCGGGACGAGGTGCAGCTGCACCCCCCGCCGGACGAAACCGTACCGGAATGGTTCGGCCAGCTCCGCCGCAAACCCAGTCGTCGATAGCGGGCAAGAACAGCATCGAGATCATGCACTCCGACGACGGGAGCGATGCGTTCGAATATCACCTCAGCCACGCCAAGAAACGGTAGACGGTGCGGCTCCATCTCGGAAACGAAAATCGGCGATCGCGCGCTCGGGCTGCGGTGAACCTCACCTACTCGCCAGTGCCGCCGGTGAGCGTGCTCCAGCGCATCGAGCAGGCAGCCCATCCGCGACGAGGTCATCGGCAGCGGCGGCCGCCGTCGGTGCTGCGCCAGATCCGGCCAGGCGTGCCGAGGAAGCCGTCGGCCGGGCTGCTGAAGCACGCCGTTTGTGCCCTCGCCGGCGCGCCGGGGACCGGCTGCCAGCTCCGCCCGCCGTCGGTGGTCACCAGCAGCTGGCCGCCGGCTACGGGAACGGGCACGCCGCCGTCGATCCGGACATCAGATCCGCCGGCCACGGCGTAACCGAGACTCGGGGTCGCGAAGTGAACAGAACGGATAACCGGGCAAGGCTCCTGCAGGGCGGTCCAGGTCGCGCCGCCGTCCGTCGTCGCCAGCAGGTCGCCCATCCCGACCGCCCAGCCGTGCTTGGCGTCGACGAAGTCGACCTGATCGAGCCTGGCCGGGCCGTGGTACTGCGTTAGCCAGGCCTGGCCCGCGTCGCTGGTGGCCAGGATGCGGCCGGCTCCGACCGCCCAGCCTTGCCGGGCCGAGACAAACTCGATCGCAGCCAGCGGCGGAACCTTAACAGTCCCGGCCGCGGACACCGGGCCGCGGCACGGGCCAGCCGACGAGGTAGTCGCCGACGACGGGCTCACCGGCGCTGACGTCGCCGGACCCGACGCGGTTGCCGCCGGACTCAGCGAGGACGTAGCTGAGCCAGTTGCATGTCCAGACAGTGCCGGCCCGCATCCAGCGGCCAGCGAACTCATCCCGCAAAGCGCGGCAGTCAGGCAGCGCCCGCGCGTCACGGACAGCCTGATCTTCACAATCCTTACGACGCCGTGCCTGTCAGCCTGGTTGGACTGCCCGTTCGCCGGCTACCCCAGCGAGTTCAAGGAATGCCACCCAAAGCTACGACAAGGCAAGCACAAGAAGACCGGCGGTCTCAGGGGATCATCGCAACGCCTCGTCCAGTGCCTGAC
>DASYQM010000468.1:0-2795 GCA_036005525.1 Streptosporangiaceae bacterium | reverse complement strand
CCACCCCGCGCCGGGCCAGCTCAGTCACCTCGGGGCGGTAGCGGCTGATGCCAGGCGTCTTCACCACCACGTCGCATCCGGCCAGCGCCGCCAGCCCGCGCTCGCCGGTCGCCAGGACGGGGCGGCCGTCGGGCCCCTCGGACGGCGGGTGGTCGTCCACCAGCACCGGCTCCACACCGAGCGTGGCGAGCTTGCGCAGGTTCGCGTGCCCCTCCACGCCGAGGCCCCAGATGCCGGTGCGCGCGCCGCGCAGGTCAGACCAGGAGATCGTCGGCCGCATACGCATCAGGGATCCAGTGATCGCCGACCGGGCGGAGCAGGGCTTCGATGGTGGGCTGGTCGGGGGCCGGGACCTGCGCGGTCAGCGTGTTCAGGAGCGCCGTGCCCGCCCGGTCCGGTCGGCCGGCCGCGAGTACCGCCGCTGCCCGGCACTCACCGACGTCGCCCACGCACTCGAGCGGCTTGCTCGCCGCCGACGTCCCCAGCAGCGCCCGGAACCGGTCGGCCAGAGCCGGATCGGCCAGCGGCTCCACCCCGCCGAAGATCTGACGCAGCTCCTCGGCGGGCAGGAACGGGGCCAGGATTAGGTCGATGAAGCAGCACTTGTCGCACCGGCCGCACCAGTGATCCGGGCGCAGCGCCGGGTCGATGTGGAAGGCCCGGTTGCAGCTGCGGAACGTGTCGTGGTACCGGGTCAGCCCGGCGAACCTTCGCGCCACCCACAGTTCGGTGAACGGGCGCAGGGCGGAGAAATAGCTGAGACGCCCGCCGAGCGCGTCGGCCAGCACCCGCCGGAAACCTGCCTCGAACTCCATGCTCTTGGAGAACTGGTGGTTGATGACACGCCCACCCGCCTGCAGCGTGCCCACCGATGCCGACCACTCGTTGGACATCACCACGGTGTCCCTGCCGTCCAGCAGGGCGGCCATGACCGCGATCGTGGACAGGATCCCGGTGACCGGCACATGCCCGTTCAGGAAGCCGAGCTCGCCCGACCGGAGCAACTGCGGGTCGATCTCGCGGCCGGCCCGGACAACCGGCAGCCCGGTGACCGCGGCCGGTCTCTCGATAGCGGCGAAGCGGTCGCCGGGCCTGCTCATGACGAAGAGCGCGGCGTCGCCCCGCTGGCGCATGAGTTCCACGGTGACGATCGAGTCGATGCCGCCGCCGAAGGGGATCAGCATCGCGTGCCGGGCACCGGAACCGCGGCGCCGGCCGCTGGCCGCGGGCCCGCCGATGGCCCCGCCCACGAGCCGCAGCGCGGACAGATCGAGGTCGTTGCGGTAGGCGAACTCGCCCAGGCCGTCGAGGTAGAAGGCGCGCAGGAACTCAAGCTCGGCCGGAGTGACCGGGATCTGGCCGAGGTCGACGACGGGCGGCGCCGCGGTCTTGTAGTAGGACACCCCCGCCAGCAGGCAGATCAGGCGTGCGGCCTGCCCGACCCCGGGCGAGTCCCAGTTCCCGCCCTGGCCGTGCGGGTTGAAGGTGATCTTCTCCGTGAAGGCCCGCGCGCCGAGTGAGTACCGGCAGGTCACCAGGCCCCGAGCAGGGTCGAGATCAAAGCCCTCATAGCGAAACGAGCCTTCGGGGCTCACCGCTGCCCCCGTGGGTGAAGCCTGGCCACCAGCGCGAACCGCCCGCAGGGGCGCTCGGCGCGGTGGCTGAAGAACAGGCCCGGATCGGGCCCGGTGGGCGTGGCCGCCACGTGGATCTGGCCGTCTGGCACCCCGGCCGTGCGCAGGCCATGCCGGTTGGCAGCCGGCAGGTCGAACTGCCACCGGCCCGGGCCGGCCGGCCGCAGCAGGGTCTGTGCCCGCTCGCCGAAGGCTTCCCGCGCAGCGTTGGCGACCTCCTCGCCCACCTGGTATGCCCCCGGCGCGATCGACGGGCCGATCCCGGCGACGACGTCCCGCGGCCGGGTGCCGAGCGAGCGCATCGCCGCGAGCGCCGCCTGGGCGGTGCGGGCGAGCGTGCCCCGCCAGCCAGCGTGCACGCACGCGAGCACGTGCGTGGCGGGGTCGTACAGGACGATCGGCACGCAGTCGGCGACCAGGATCGCCAGCACGATTCCTGGCTCGGTCGTGACCAGGGCGTCGGCTGGCCCGATCGCGTCGTCGGCGGAGACCGCGCCGCGGCCCCGGTCGGCCGCGGACACGACAGCGACGCGGTGGCCGTGTACCTGGGCGGCGAAGACGAAGGTGTCCGGGGAGGCGCCGAGAGCCGCCGCGACCCGGCGCCGGTTCTCGCGTACATTCGCCGCGTCGTCGCCGACCGCGAAGCTGAGGTTCAGCGTGGCGTAACGGCCCGCCGACACCCCGCCATGGCGGGTGGTGACCACGGCCTCGACCGGCAGCGCGTCGAAGACCGGCCAGGTGAGGACCGGCACGCCCCGCTGGTCGATTCGGGAGGCCGCGGCCATGGCTGGTGCTGTCATCGTCTGGATCCTAGTGCCGCCGCAGCCCGGCCCGGCCAGCGAGGCCGACTCCGCTGCCCGCCAGCGCCTGCCGCTGCTGCTCCTGCCATCGCTCAACTCCACCGGCGCCGAGGCGGCAGGCCAGTCGCGCCGGAGACCACCAGCGTGGGGGTGTCGACCAGCAGCTATGTGTGCCGGGAGGGCGAGGTGATCAGGCACAACTTCGGGTGGACGCTGGTCATCCTCGGCTACCTCATCCTGATCGGCCTGTTCTACTGCTTCGTGCTGCCGGAAGCGATGCGCTCTAGTTCGAGAAGTCCTGGGTCATCCACACTGTGCCGTGGCTGTCGCGGTGGATGGCTATTCCGATGTGGTGGAACGC
>DASYQM010000467.1:0-18090 GCA_036005525.1 Streptosporangiaceae bacterium | reverse complement strand
GCGGGCGGCCCTCGCCCATCCAGCCGCCGTCGCGGAGACCGCCGTCGAGCAGCCGGAAGACCTCGACGTAGTGGCCCGGCGGTGCCATATCAGCGTCGGCGGCGACGATCAGCGTCGGCACCTGCAGGCCGCGGACCTCCTCGGTGAAGTCGAAGTCCTTCGCCATCGACTCGCCCATCTTGTCCAGGAGCCGGGGGAAGTCCTCAGGGCGCGGCGCGACGCGCTGATAGAGCTCATACATCGGCGTGTCCTTCATGAACTCGGCCGCTGCCGCGTTCACCTGGCCCTGCTGTGCGAGGATCTCCGGATAGATCGCGTCGCGCCGGATGTTGGCGGAGGCCGCGACGAGCCTGCGGACCTTGGCCGGGTACTTCACCGCTGTCTGCAGCGCCACCCCGCCGCCGAGCGAGTAGCCCACGAGGTCGGGCTTGTCCAGCCCGAGGTGGTCGATGAGCGCAGCGATGTCATCGGCCATGAGGCGGATATCGATCGGCCGGTCGATGTCGGCGGTCCGGCCGTGCCCCTGCAGGTCGACGGCGATGACCTGGTGGCGCTCGGCCAGCGTGGGCAGGATCGGCCCGAACATCTCGCCCGACCCGAGCCCACCGTGCAGCAGGATCAGCGGCCGCCCGGCGCCGTGTGTCTCGTAGTAGAGGTTGATTCCGTTGACCTGCGCGTATTGCCCGGTGCCCGTAGCCCCGGCCGTCCAATCGGTGGTGGACATGGTGCTGCTCCTCACGTGCTCGCTGGCGGTCAGATGCGGTACAGACCCCGCCACCATCTGGAACTCATCGGGCGATGCCACCCATGGCCGCGGGCAGGCCCAGGACGCGGGGTGATGACGCCGGGCGGAGTGTGTCGCGGAGCCAGTCGCCCCGGGAGGGCCCCGGGCTCATTGGGTGGCCGCGCCCGCGTCGTGGTATTCGTCGTGGCGGCGCATCCAGAGCTGGGGCGGGTCCCCCTCGTTGCGGCCCAGCGGGGTGCGGTCGAGGAAGCCGTAATAGCCCATCATGAACTCGAGCCCGCGGGCGGTTGTCGAGTAGGTCAGGTAGACGGTTCCGTTCTCGAGCGCGTATGTGCTCATCACCGGTGCCTCGGAAAGGTACGCAGCGGGCTCCGTCCCGCACTCCTCCGCAAGCTGCACGGCCACCGCAGGGACGCCACCGGAGAGCGCCTCGCGCGTCGCCTCCTCCGGCCGCGAGATCTCGAGGTCGAAGTTGTAGTCGCTTCCGTGGGAGGAGGCCCACGGGAAGCTCCACCCCATCCGCCTCTTGTACGCCTGGAGCTTTTCCAGCGGCGCCCGCGAGATGCAGGTGAACGTCACATCGCGGGCGTTCAGGTGGGCGACGGCACCGTTGAAGGTGTCTGCGGCCGACGAGCAGACCGGGCAGCCCGCCGTATACGCGGGGCCGAACATGAAGTGATAGACGACCAGCTGCGAGCGCCCGTCGAAAAGCTCCCGCAGCGTCCTCGGTCCCTCGACCGTGCCGAAGCTGTACTCCTTCTCGATCGGCACCCAGGGCAGCGCGCGCCGCTCGGCCGCGAGCTGGTCGCCGCGGCGCGTCAGCTCCTTCTCCTTGGCGAGCAGCTCACCGCGGGCAGCCAGCCACCCCTCGCGCGTTGCGACGTTGTGCTTCGTCATCCGTTATCCCCTTGCTTTCTTCATTACCGGCTCAACGGGCGGCCATCCGCTGCCCGTTCTCTATTACGGCCGTGGGTGCCGAGACGAACGGGCATCCGGGATCGCCGCCCGCGGCGTACCCCAGGGCAAGCTGCGCAGGCCGCAGCCCGGCGGGGAAGTCACCCGTTCCGGCCCACGCTACCCGCACCGTGCGACAGGGGCGCCGGCAGCAGGCAGGCGCCGTGAGCGCGGGTGTTCACCAGCCGGCAGAGGCGCCGCCACCGGGAGCAGCTGCGCGTACGCCGCCGAGAGTACGCGAGAGTGCACCGGGTCCGGCGCGCCCGCGTGACCGGTGCGTGCCGCAGACATCGAGCACCGATCCATGGTCAGCCGCGCGTACCGAGACGGCCTGTGCCTGCTACCGGACGGGCGCGGCCCACCGCCGGCTTACTCCCCGGGACGCAGGACAAGCGCCTTCCCCGGGCCGACGACGGCGCAGTACCGCGCCGGGTTGCATGGGCGGTGTCCGACGACGAGCGAAGGACCGGCCAGGACCGGCCGGGCGAGTAAGGAGGGGATCACGATGGCGTTTCCCGGGCAGATTCTGGTCAACCCGGACAGCGGGGAGCGGTTCGTCTTCCGTACCACCGCGGGTGAGTCCCGCGGCGAGCTGCTGGAGTTCGACACGGTGATCGAGCCGTACGGGCGTGTGCCCGGTGGGCATGTCCACCCCGGCCAGCAGGAAAGCTTCGAGGTCCGCGAAGGGGTCATGAGGTTCCGCAAGGGCCTGCGCACGGTGACCGCAGGGCCGGGCGATCTCGTGGTAGTCGAGCCGGGCACCTACCACCGGTTCGCCAACGCCGGCGACGGGCCGGCCATCGTCCGGGTGCGGGTGACCCCGGCGCTGCGGATGGAGGAGCTGTTCGAGACCGTGGCCGCGCTGGCGGCCGAGGGCAGGACCCTGCCTTCGGGCATGCCCCGCCCGCTGGACCTGGCGCTGTTCATGCGCGAGTTCGAGCAGGAGGTGGCCGCCCCCGTCGCGCCAGCCCTGGTCCGTGCGGTGATGGCGCCGCTGGCGGCCATCGGCGAGCGCCGCGGCCTGGCGGCCCGTTACCGGCGCACTCACCCGGTCCCGGCTGGCCCGGTATCCCGGCGCCCCGCCCCCGCCCGTCCCGGCGCCGGCCGGGCATCCGCCACCCGTCCATCCCCCGCCCGCCCAGTGCCGTCCCGGCCCGGCGGGCCCGGGGCACCCGGTATCCGGCGGACGGCCGCCCGGCGCGGGTGAGACCCAAAGCTACGGCAGCGCACCGCGTACGCAGGAGGACCAGCGCACTGCGTACGCAGGAGGAGGTGAGAAGGCAGCGTGACCCAGGGGCCAGGCAGTTGATGGGCCTGCCCGCGACGGCCGCCCGCCGCGTGCGGGCGGCCGCCGCCTGCGCACCGCGCGCGGCACCACTCTTATTTCGTTAGGAACTCCGCTTGCCGGCACGCCGGGTACGGTCAGGGTGCCGGAGTACCACGCTTGCGTTAAGAACTCTGCGCTTGTTGCTGCAGGTACTGGGTCACCTGGGTGGCGGCAATCGAGCCTTCGCCGACCGCGGACGCGACCCGTTTGACCGAGCCATGGCGGACGTCGCCAGCGGCGAATACGCCGGGCAGGCTGGTCTCCAGCGGGAACGGCGGGCGCGGCAGCGCCCAGCTGGCCGCCGGGTCTTCGCCGTCGGTGAGGTCGCCTCCGGTGACGACGAACCCGCGCTCGTCCCGGCCGATCTGGGGCGGTAGCCAGTCGGTGTGCGGCACGGCGCCGATCAGCACCACCAGCGCGGAGGCGGGAACGGTCTCGGCGTCGCCGGTATTAGTGTCTCTCAAGATCAAGGCTTCCAGTTTGCCGCTGCCCTCGGCGCCGGCGATCTGGGTGCTGGTGCGGACGTCGATGTTGGCCGTTGCGCTGATCTCGTCGATCAGGTACTGGGACATCCGGGCTGCCAGAGAGTCGCCGCGTACCACGATCGTGACCTGCTGCGCGTACCGCGCCAGGTTAACCGCGGCCTGGCCTGCGGAATTGGCTCCGCCCGCAATGAAGACGTGGCCGCCGCCGAAGGCGCCGCCTTCCGATGCGGTTGCCCCGTAGAAGACGCCGGCGCCGAGTAGCGAGTCCAGGCCGGGAGCGCCGAGCCTGCGGTAGGACACGCCCGTGGTGATCAGGACGCTGCGCGCATGGCCTTCCCCGCCGTCGGCGAAGCGCAGCATGAATCCGTCCACGACAGGCTGGAGACCGGAGACCGGCCTGGCCACTGACGGGATGGCGCCGAAGGACCATGCTTGCTCGAATGCCCTGGTCGCCAGGCTCGCCCCGCTGATGCCGCGCGGGAAGCCCAGGTAGTTGCGGATCAGCGAGCTGCTGCCGGCCTGGCCGCCAATGGCCTCGCGCTCGAGCAGCAGCGTCGACAGGCCCTCCGACGCCGCGTACACGGCGGCGGACAGCCCGGCCGGGCCGGCGCCAACGATGGCGACGTCGACGGTTCCTTCGGGCAGGCTGGCCAGCCCGAAGGCGGCCGCGATCTGGTCGTTCGGCGGATCAACCAAGGCTTCCCCGGTGTACATCACCAGGACCGGGAGCGCCGAGCCGTCCTGGCCGACCTCCTGCAGCCGCGACCGGCCATGCGCCGACCCGGCTGCGTGAAAGACATAGGGGATGCCGTTACGGGCCAGCGTGTCACGCAACTCATGCGCGCGAGCCGACCGTTCGTGCGCGATGATCCGCACCGCGGGCAGGGCCGGGACGGCGTCGTGCGCCCACTCCTCCAGCAGCTCGCTGACCGCCCGGTGAAATTCCTCATCCCTCCCGGCGCCGGGAGCCGACAGATAGGTGTCGATCATTCCGAGCGCAATCGCGCGCAAGATCGGCGTGGCTGCCTGCCGGTCCTGTACCAGCGGCACGGGAACACGCAGGCTGGGCGCACCGGGGCCACCCCGCGGGACCACGAGCACCCGCTTGGCGGTCGGCTGGATGCTGCGGGCCTGGGCGAGGAACTCTGGTCCGGGCGTGGCGGCCATCGCAGAGGCGGCCATCAGCACCGCCACCGGGTGGCCAGCGGCCCGCAGCTCCCGGAGGCGGCCGAGGGCCGTCTCGGGGGAGGTTTCGCCAATGACGAGATAGTCGTGGTCGTACCGGCGGCGCAGTGCGTCATCGAGCGTTCTGAGACCGTCCGGATTGTCGTCGACCGCCATGAGTACGGGACTCGTCATCGCCTTTCTCCCTTCTTTGGGCCACCGCTGCCCGGCCACGACGCGCACGCGCAGCGACTCGTTGGCGCGTCGGAAGCCTCGATGAACCTGCTGCTGAGCATTCTCCGAGAGCTCGGGGACGGCACGGCCCCCACTGAGCCAGCCGCTGGCATCCAAGCTCTTTGCACCTTAAGTTCTTGAGGCGTGCGCAGCCCTCCTGTGGACCTGGTGCCGGAGCGCTTGGGACAGGCGCTCGCGGAGGGCTGGCGCCTTCGTGCTGCGTCGATGGAGTACGTGCCGGAGGGCGGGGGCAGCCACCACTGGAAGCTGACCGGCGACGATGGCCCGCCCCATTTCGTCACGGTCGACGATCTGGACGCCAAGGAATGGCTGGGCGACACCAGGGGGGCCGTGTTCGAGGGACTGGGGCGTGCCCTGGGCACGGCCGCCGCGCTCCGTTACGAGGTGGGCCTGCGGTTCGTGGTGGCACCCATCGCAGCGCGCGATGGCGAGCTGCTGCGCCGCCTTGATGACCGGTACACCGTCTCCGTTTTCCCATTCCTGGCTGGCCGTTCCTATCCGTTCGGCCCCTACACCGATGCGCGGCTTCGGGGGCTGGCGCTGGACATGATCGCTGCGCTTCATCAGTCCACTCCCGCAGTTCGCGGCCGCGCCCCCCACCATGTCCCCAGCTTCGCAGGCCGAGGCGACCTGAACGCCTTCCTCCTCGACCAAGATCGCCCGTGGCACGGCGGGCCGTTCTCTTATCCGGCGCGCCGCCTACTGGTGACCCGCACCGCGGATCTTGCGGAGCTCGCCGCGGGCTTCGACCGCCTGGCTGGCATCACTGTTCCAGCGCGAGCGCACCGGTTCATCACCCACGGCGAGCCGCACCCGGCCAACCTGATGTCGGTGGACGGCCGCCTCGTCCTGCTCGACTGGGACACCGCCGCCCTTGCCCCGCCCGAACGCGACGTATCCCTGATCGCCACCACCGGCAACGAGGGCATCGACCGCTACCAGCAGGCGACCGGCCGCGAGCTCGACCCCGCCGTCATCAGCTTCTATCGGTTGCGCTGGTACCTCGACGACCTGGCCAGTGCGATCCGCCTGTTTCGCAACCGCCATCGCGACACGCCCGACACCCGGCGGTGGTGGCACGGCCTGGCACCCGAACTGGAGCAGCTTCCGAGATGGCTTGACCTTCTGCACTAAACACCAGGCGGCAGGTTCCAGCGGGCGCCTCACTCAGGCATGTCTGGTATTTCGGTGTTCGAGTAGTAGGCCTTCGTGAACGGGAATGCCTCTGTGATCCAGTGCCGCAGTGCGGCGTAGAGCTTCCTGTAGTAGCCGCGCTCGTACGCATCGGGCGTGACCCACCAGCTCACGTCGACGTCGTACTTGAGCAGTTCCTCGGTCAGGGGGGCGCGACGTCCCATCGGGTACAGGTAGCAGCATCCGAGGTACTGGCCACGGGAGTCGTACACGGCGTAGGTGAACGAGTCGCCTTCGCGGAACTCGCATTCGTGCCACACCAGATCGACGAAGTTGAACTCATCGCTGACCGGCTCTGTCGGCCAGCGGCCGCCCCGGGTCCGCTGGATGAGTCCGATGCTGGCGTTGATGCCCTGAACATCATCGTGAAGATGGGAACGAGTGATCGCGGTGACGCGGATGTCGTCGTATTCCAGCTCGGTGGGGGCCTTCCAGCCAGCGGGCAGGTCGAGGCGCTTGACCAGGCCGTGATAGTTCATGACGTTCTCCTTGTCGTCTGCCAGGCGCGGGGCCGCGCTTCCGTTAGCGGCTGGAGGGGATTCGGTAGGTGAGGATGACGATGCCGGTGTTCAGCGCGAGCGTGCCGGTGAGCTCGAGCTGAGCGGTGGCGGACGGCTGGAACAGCAGGTCGGCTGCGGCGGCCTGGCCGACGAACAGCGGGTGGACCCAGAGCCGCAGCTCATCGAGCAGGCCGTGCTCGAGCAGGGCATACGACAGCTGGCCGAACCCGTACTGCACGATGTCCTGGCCTGGCTGTTCTTTCAGCCGGCGGATCTCCGCGATCGGGTCGCCGCTGATCACCGAGGTGTTGTTCCACTCCGGGTCGCGTAGCGTGCTGGACACGACGTACTTGGTCATGCTGTTGATCCGGTCGCTGTAGGGATCGCCGGACCGGGCCATCCACGCCGCGGCGAAGCCCGGGTAGGTGCGCCCGCCCATCAGCACGGCGTCGCAGCCGAACAGCAGGTCGGTCTGCACCCTAAGGCCGGTTCCGTCCGGCTCGATGCCGTTGCCCGGCCAGTCCTGCGGGTCCTGGATGACCCCGTCGAGCGAGATATAAGTGGAGTTAATGACGCGGCGCACTGGGTGCTCCTTCGCTACGCGGGTGGCTACAGGACGACCCTGACAGGAATCGGTCCTGACGATAAGATCCAGTTCGATGGACAAAACCAGGACCAATTCCGGTGTCCTCGTCGCGCTCGACCACACCGCCCGGATCCCGTTGCACCGGCAGATCGAGACCTCGATCCGGGACTCGATCCGCGCCGGGCGGCTGCCGCGCGGCTCGTCGCTGCCGCCCTCGCGGGTGCTGGCCGCCGACCTCGGCGTCTCCCGCGGCGTGGTAGTCGAGGCTTACCAGCAGCTGGCCTCCGAGGGTTACCTGGCCAGCCGCGCGGGCGGATACACCCAGGTGGCGACCGGTTCGTCCCGGGCCACGGCCGGGCTCAGCCTGGCCCGCAAGACCCCGCCGCGGATCGATCTCAGCTACGGCCGCGCGGATGTGTCCAGCTTCCCCCGGGCCGCATGGCTGCGCGCGATCCGCGCAGCGCTCGCGTCCGCACCGAACGACCTGTTCGGCTACCTGGCGGGCAGCGGCGTACCGCAGCTGCGGACCGCGATCGCCGACTACCTGAACCGGGTGCGCGGCACCATGGCGCAGCCCGATCAGATCGTGATCTGCACCGGCTACGCACAGGGCATCGCGCTGCTCGTGGACGTGCTGGCCGCTACAGGCGCCAAGCGCCTCGCGCTGGAGGACCCCTCCTCCGGCGACGACGCCCTGCCCGCCGCGCGGGCAGCCGGGCTCGAGATCATCGGGATACCCGTCGGCCGCGACGGTATCCGCGTCGACATCCTGCGGAGAACCAGCGCCGACGCCGTGATCCTGACGCCCTCGCACCAGTGGCCCACCGGCTCGGTACTGTCCGCCGGGAACCGGGCGGCCGTACTGCGCTGGGCCGCCGAGCGCGGCGCCGTCGTCATCGAGGACGACTACGACGCCGAGTACCGCTACGACCGGACGCCGGTCGGCGCGCTGCAAGGACTGGCCCCGGACCGCGTCGTCTACGCCGGGTCGGCGAGCAAGACCCTCGCGCCGGGGCTGCGTCTCGGGTGGTTCGTCATGCCCGGGCACCTGGCCGAGCCGATGGCGGCGGCCAAGATCGCCGCCGACCGCGGCTCCCCCGCGCTCGAGCAGCTCGCGCTCGCCGACCTCATCACCCGCGGTGAGTTCGACCGGCACCTGCGCCGGATGCGCCCGGTGTACCGGCGGCGCCGCGACGCCCTGCTGGCGGCGCTGGCCCGGCGGCTGCCCCAGCTTGAGCCGGCCGGCGTCTCCGCCGGGCTGCACCTGGTCACCTGGCTGCCGCCGCACCTGAACGAGTCCACAGTGGTCGACGCGGCCGCACGCGCCGGAGTCGGCATCGAGGGCGTGACGCCCTACAGGATCAGCCACCCCGGTCCCGGCGGCCTCATCTTCGGCTACGCGACCGTCAACGAACAGGCCATCGCCGAGGGCGTTGACATACTGGCGCAGGTGGTAGCCGAGCTCTAGCACGCACCAGGCCCGCTCGGACAAGCAACAGGGCGCGGGCGCGCCGCCGGGCTCATGCGGTCCAGGCGATTGGCAGCCGCTTGACGCCGCGCTGGAAGTTCGATCGCAGGTAAGAGGGCTGGCCCGCGTATCTGAGGGAGGACGTGCGGGCCAGGACCTCACCGAATAGCGCACGCATCTGGGTGCGGGCGAGGTGGGCGCCCAGGCAGAAGTGGGGGCCGTGGCCGAACACCAGGTGGGGGTTGGGGTGGCGGCGGATGTCAAAGCGGTCGGGGCCGGTGAAGACGGCTTCGTCACGGTTGGCCGAGGTGAACGAGACGACTACCTTGTCTCCTTCGCCGATGCGCTGCCCGCCGAGTTCGCAGTCGGAGGTTGCGGTCCGGCGGAAGGTCATGACCGGTGTCCACCAGCGCAGCATCTCCTCGGCCGCGGCGGGCATCAACGCTGGATCGGCGCGCAGGTCGTCCTGGGCGCTGGGGTGCTCGAGCAGCGCGATGCATGCGCCCGGCAGGCCGTTGCGCAGTGTCTCGTTCCCGGCCACCGCAAACAGCCAGAACATGTTCTCGAACTCAGCCACCGACACCTGGCCGCCGTCGTCGTCCACCTGTGCCAGCAGGATCGACATGACGTCCGGCCCAGGGCGGCGCCGCTTCTCCTCGGCCAGCAGGTGGGCGTAGGCGTAGAGGTCCGGCATGCCGTGGCGGGTCCGCGGATCGGGCATCCGGCCGTCACTGCCCGGCACCGGCCGCAGCGCATGCGCCTGCCTTGCCATAGGCGTGCCTGCGGCCGGGTCGAACTCGGCCGAGGAGGCATAGTCGGGGTCTTGGTAGCCGATTACACGGTTCGACCAGTCGAAGAGCAGCCGGCGGTCCTGCTGCGGCACGCCCAGCACGTCGGCCAGTGTGAGCAGTGGCAGATCCGCGGCCACGTCCTTGGCGAAGTCGCATTCACCCCGCGGGCCGGTAAACACCCGGTCGCAGATCGCCCGCACATGACCGCGGATACGGTGCTCAAGCTGCGAGACCGCCCGCCGCGTGAACGACCGGCTCAGCAGCCGCCGCAGCCGGGAGTGATCTGGCGGGTCCATGTTGAGCATCATCTGCCGGACATAGCCGAGCGCCTGCGGCGTCGCCGGGTCACGGATCTGCGTGGCCCCGAGCGAGGAAGAGAACAGCCGCGGCCTGGCCAGCACCGATTCGACATCGGTGTGCCGCAGCACCAGCCAGAACCCTGGGCCTGCCGGCCAGCCCAGGACGGGAGTTTCGGCCACCCAAGCGACGGGGGTCTCCCTTCGCAGCCGGGCCAGCGCCTGGAACGGCACCCCGTCGACGTAGGTGGAAGGATCAAAGACGACCTCAGTTTCGGGCCGAGCAGACCGGGCCAGCGTCATTGCCGCCGCCCCAGGAACTCCTCGATGGACGCCGCGAGCGCCACGCCTATCCCGCCTTGCCACAGTTGCTGCGTGTTGCCGACTTTAATCACCCGATGCGCCGGCGACCTGCCCGGGCAGGACGACCTCGCCTTGCACATGCCCGTCCCGTACATAACGGATGGTGCCCGCCGATGCCGATGGCCATGTATCTCGCGCCCATACCACCAGCCTGCAGAGGCAGTCTCATGCCGCAGCTGGCTCGGCCCACGGATGTGCACGACCATCGCTTTGGACCGGGCAAGCAGCCGTTTCAGCTCCTGGATGCCCACGTGGACGGCCCGGCCCCGGCGGGCCCGGTGGCAGACTGCGGCCATGGAGCCTGGTCTGCGGATTCACGAAGGCGGCAGCGGGGAGCCGCTCTTGGTGCTGTTGCACGGCCTCGGCGCGACCGGCGACGTCTGGGACGCGTGGTGGCCGTTGCTCGCCCGGCGGTGGCCGGGGCGCTGGCTGGCGCCGGACCTGCCCGGTCATGGCGGCTCGCCGCCGCTAGCTGCCTATACCTTCGACGGCTTCGCCGCCGCGGTCGCCGGTATCGTCCCACCCGGTGCCCGTGTTGTCGTGCTGGGACATTCGCTGGGCGGCGTCGTCGGCCTGGCCTTGGCCAGCGGCAGGTTCCCCGTGCCGGTGCAGGCGGTCATCAGCCTGGGGATCAAGGTCGTTTGGACCGATGAGGACCTGGACCGGGCCCGGGCCGCGGCCCGCCGGCCGACGGCCTGGTTCGCCTCGCGCGACGAGGCTGCCGCCCGCTACCTGCGGGTTTCCGGCCTGGCCGGCCTGGTGCCCGCCAGTGACCCGGCCGTGGACGCCGGGCTGCGTGAGCAGAACGGGCAATGGCGGCTGGCCATGGACCCGGGTGCCTTCGCGGTCGGGGCGCCCGATATGGGGCAACTGCTGGCACGATCGCGGGCCCCGGTGACCCTTGCCCGCGGCGAGCGCGACCCGATGAACACAGATGAGCAACTAGCCCGGCTGGGCGCCCCAACCGTCACGCTCCCCGGTCTCGGTCACAATGCCCACGTAGAAAGCCCGGAACTGTCGATCACCCTCCTCGACGCACATCAATGATCCGGGGACCGGTGGGCCGCAACTGATTCCACGGCGACAGGGATCCGGACATCGACGCCGCCCGGCTGCAGCACGGACTGCTCGGCGGCGACGGCCCGGTAGAGGCGATGACGCGCTGGCGCCTGGACACTGCTGGGTGTCCAGGCCGGCAACTCCTGTTCCAGAGACTGGCGGGAATAGACCTCGATGCTTCTCTCCAGGTCAGGCCCGGCCACCATCCCGGCGGTGCCGCTGATGTACACCGCTGACGCAGCGCCGGGATGCGCGCTGGAATCGAAGACCACAATGCTCACCCGGGGGCGGATTTCGATGTTCTGCGAGTGCCGCGCCCGGGGATCGGACACCCAGAAGAATTCGCGGTAGCCCGCGTGCGCGTACCACAATGGCGAGACCCATGGGACACCATGCTGGTCCGCCGTGGCCAGCACGAGATACCTGTTGGCGTCGATGACCTCCGCCACCATGACGGCGAGCTGGGCAGCGTTTGTCACCGCGGCCTTGGCCGGGTCCTCGCCAGCCATCACTGCGCGCCCTCGACGCGGAACAGCACCGGGATCAGCTCGATCTCCATGACGTCCAGCACGCGTGCCCGCAGGCATCGTTGTGCCGTGTAAGCGCCGTGCAGCATGACGTCGCGGTCCCCTGCGGCCGCTTTCGCCTGCTCGGCGCAGGATTCGATGCCGTCGGTCACGAAGCAAACGTTGCCGGGGGGTGTGCCGGAGGGTGCTTGATGCGTCGGGACAAAGATCGGCACGCCACTGTGATGGTCGCCGCCCCAGTAGCCGACGAAGTCTCCGGTGCGCCTGCCGCTGATCACGGCACCGGTCGACAGCATCTCGTCGGACACGGTCTGGCCCGGTTCATCGTCTGGCCGGTGGCCGCTGGGGTCTTCTCCGCCGTCGCCCAGCCACTCGTGCAGCCGGTGCCCTTTTGGTACCAAACGGATTGTCCTTGGTATCCCCAGGGCCAGCAATGAGGCCGTCCAGGGACATGGACATGTACAGCACGAGCCTGCCCATCGGTCTGCTCCGTTCCGTGCGATCGTCTTGACGAGGTGATCCAGGTGGGGCCGCCGATGCGGGTTCGCGGACGATTACCGCAGCGGCGGGTTGTCGTCTATACAGACGTGCCGGACCGGAGAACTCGTCGGTCCGCGGACGCATGATCCGGCCGGAGCCGTACCCGGACTCGCTGCTGGACGACGTGGCCGCCGACCAACCAGGCCCGAGGCGGTGGCCGTGAGCCGAGAGACGATCTCGCGCGGAGCGCGGTTGCCGGTGCCCGGATATGCGGATGAGCGGCCATAGACTGCGCTGATGCCCAGCCGTGCCGAGATCGTGTCGTTCGACGACTCCCCGCCGCCCCCGGGAGCCAATCCCTGGGTGGTGGCCGGCACCGGGCCGGGCACCGGCATCGAAGTTACCGATCCCGACCCCGGCTGGCCGCGGCAATACGACGGCCTGGCCGGCCGGATCCGGGAGGCTCTGGGCTGGCGGGTGCTGCAGCTGGAGCACGTGGGTTCCACTGCAGTCCCGGGACTGGCGGCCAAGCCCGTCATCGACATCGACCTGACGGTGGCCGACCCCACGCGCGAGCGGGACTACGTGCCGACGCTGGAGACGATCGGGTTCCGGCTGATGATCCGCGAGCCCTGGTGGTACGGTCACCGGATGCTGTGGGCGGACGAGCCGCCCTGCAACCTGCACGTCTTCGGGTTCGACAGCCCTGAGCTGGTGAAACACCGGATTCTCCGCGACTGGCTGCGGGGCAACCCGGGCGACCGCGACCGCTACGCCGCCGCAAAGCGCCGGGCCGCGTCCGAGGCCAACGCAGCCGGGGAGCACGTCATGCAGTACAACGCCCGCAAGCAGCAGGTCATCCGGGAGATCTATCACCGGGCGTTCACGGCCGCAGGCCTGCTCGAGCCATGAAGCCGCGACCCGATCTGCCGCAGCCCGGTCACTAGCGCCGAACTGCTGTCCGCGGTCGCGAGGGACGCCATCGAGCTGTTCACCGGGCCGAATGCGGGCCAGAATCCGCCAGTGCGCCGGGCCGGCATGCTCGCTCGTGTTCGGCAACACCTCGCGCCCGGGCCGGCGCCGGTGGCGCTCGATGGAACGCTGCGGGAACATCGGCAAGCAGCGGCACTTGGCGCTGGGTTATCGATCAGCCCGCTGTTCTGCCTTGACGGAAGGTCCAGATAGCCCCAACCAGCCCGCCCCGAAGGGGTTGGTCTGCGGTTGGCCGGGCCTGGCTGGCGCCGCTGCCCCGGCGTGGCCTGGGTCACGGCCGTCCCGCCAGCCGTCCGCACGTGCTGCCGATCCCGGATCGACCATGATCTAGCGTCGTCATTCCCGGTAAACAGCGCCGAATAAGTCGTGCGGCCGTGCGTAGCTGGTGGCCGTGGCTAGAGCGAGAACTGTAGCCGGGTATGCCATCCCCGGCATTATCGTGTTCTTCTTCTGGGTGGTCGTCATCATCCTGGCCATCATCCTGCTGGCGTTCATCGTGCACTGGGCCGGCGGCGGAGTACTCAACCTGAGGCTCGGGCACTTCGTCCTGAACGTCGGGTTCACCTGATCGGGCCCGGCCGCCGTCGCATGAAACGGACCTTTGGCCTGGCCTTCTCCCGGCCTGCTCCGCGCATTATGCTGCCGTTCAATGGCGACTAGGTGCCCAGCGTCAACTTGCCGAAAATGGCGCCGCTCGCTGCCGACGACAAGATGACAGATCCGGCAATCTGCGGGGCGAGCAGCCTTCCTTATGCCCAGGCTCGTCGTCGTCCGGGTGGCAACCGATGGCCACGGTCCATGATGAGGCCGCCGCAGGCCTGGTAGCGGCAGGGGAACGTCGGCGTCTCGATGGCCGGGCATGCTCGGCGTCGGCTGCATGGCCGTATGCCACGTCAGCGATCCAGGCACCGCTCTCCCGGCCACCGTGCCCGGGCTTCAGCGCCTCGCCTACTGCACTGCGCTCGCCTGGGATCACCCCTCGGGAGGGATGTACGCCTGTCAGCCGTGTGAGATCGTCAGGACCGACGGCGGCAGCTCCAGCTTCCTGCACGAAAGCCCATTCGAGTGCTGGGAAGGGGATCCTCATGAGCTCATCGCCCACTCCGGAAGGTCCCGGCTCCGCTTCCGGGGCGCCGAACCTGCCGGAAGGGTTCACTGGCACATTCACCAGCCACTACGTCGACACCGGTGAGGTTCGGCTGCATGCGGTCACCAGGGGTGTGGGCCGCCGTTGCTGCTGGTGCACGGCTGGCCGCAGACCTGGTACGCGTGGCGGATGCTGATGCCAACGCTGGCGACGGACTTTTCGGTGGTCGCGGTCGACCAATCAACGAGCAGCTCGTGCAGGGGCGGGAGGACATCGGCGGCGGCGAAAGCTCCGGCGAAGGGGTCGGGAACACGATGAAGCTCGCCGCGGATGACGTGCAGACCCTGGTCATCCCCGGCTGCGGCCACTGGGTCGCCGAACAGGCCCCCGACCAGCTACTGGCCGCGCTGACCACGTTTCTCGCCCCCTACCGGGACGGGCCAGGGTCATAGGGTGCCGCAGCGGCGACCGTTGCTGCGGGCCCGGTAGGTCATCTCGGTGTAGGAGGAGGTCTGGAGCTATGACTGAAGGTGCAGAACGGGCCGGCAGTGATGACACTGTTCGCCCGTTTCAAGTGGATGTTCTGGAAGCGGAACTTACCGAACTGCGGAGGCGCATAGACGCGACTAGGTGGCCCGAGCGCGAGACGGTCACCGACGACTCGCAGGGCGTGCGGCTGGCGATGATGCAGGAGCTCGCGCGCTACTGGGCGACCGAGTACGACTGGCGCAAGTGTGAGGGGAAGCTGCAGGCCCTGCCGCACTTCCTGACCGAGATCGACGGGCTGGACATTCACTTCATCCACGTCCGCTCCCAGCACGAGGATGCGCTGCCGCTGATCGTCACACACGGGTGGCCTGGCTCGATCATCGAGCAGCTGAAGATCATCGAGCCGCTCACCAATCCCACGGCGCACGGCGCGAGCGCGGCGGACGCGTTCCATCTGGTGATTCCCTCGCTGCCGGGTCACGGGTTCTCCGCCAAGCCGGCCACCACGGGGTGGGATCCCGCCCGCATCGCACGTGCCTGGGTGGTGCTGATGAAGCGCCTGGGGTACACCCGGTTTGTGGCGCAGGGCGGCGATTGGGGCGCGGCCGTCACGCAGGCGATGGGTGTACAGGCAGCGCCGGAGTTGCTGGGCATTCACTCCAACATGCCTGGTACCGCTCCAGCCGAGATCAACAAGGCGGTCCAGCGCGGTGACCCGCCGCCACCGGATCTGTCGGCCGAGGAGAGGCGCGCGTACGAGCAGTTGAGCAACTTCTTTGCCAAGCACGTGGCTTACGCACAGATCATGGGGACGCGCCCACAGACGCTGTACGGGCTGGCGGACTCACCCGCCGATCTGGCCGCGTTCATGATTGACCACGGCGACGGTAGCGGCCAGCCCGGGCTCGTAGAGACGGCCCTTCAGGGACAGCTGCAGAGCGCCCTGACAAGAGACGACATCCTCGACAACGTCACGCTGTACTGGCTGACGAACACCGGGGTTTCCGCGGCCCGTCTCTACTGGGAGAACAAGGCGGACTTCTTCGACGCCAAGCCCATCACGATCCCGTTTGCCATCAGCGTCTTCCCCGACGAGCTCTATCAAGCCCCACGGAGCTGGGCAGAGCGCGCGTATCCCCACAACCTCATCCACTACAACCAGCTCGACCGGGGCGGCCACTTCGCCGCCTGGGAACAGCCGGACCTGTTCGCCGCCGAAATGCGGGCTGCGTTCCGGTCCCTGCGTTAAAGGGAGGCCGTCATGAGCAGCAACGTCGAGAACGCTACCGAGATCCGTCCCTTCCGGGTGGACATGCCTGAGGAGGCGGTTGCTGATCTTCGGCGGCGGATTGGGGCGGCGCGGTTGCCGTCTCGGGAGCTGGTTGATGACCGTTCGCAGGGGGTGCAGCTGGCGACGATCCGGGAGCTGGCGCGCTATTGGGCCGGCGATTATGACTGGCGCGCGTGTGAGGCGAGGCTGAACGCGCTGCCGCAGTTCACGACCGCCATCGACGGGGTGGACATCCATTTCATCCACGTGCGGTCGCCGCATGAGAACGCGCTGCCGCTGATCATGACGCACGGCTGGCCCGGGTCGGTCATCGAGCTGCTCGGGGCCATCGGCCCGCTCACCGACCCGCCTGCGCACGGCGGTTCGGCCGGGGACGCGTTCGACCTGGTGCTGCCGTCGCTGCCCGGCTACGGCTTCTCGGGCGAGCCGGCCGAGGTCGGCTGGGGCCCCGGCCGCACCGCGCAGGCGTGGGCGGAGCTGATGCGCCGCCTCGGCTACACCCGCTACGTCGCCCAGGGCGGCGACGTGGGCGCCTCGGTCACCGACGCGATGGGCCGCCAGGCGCCCGAGGGGCTGGCCGGCATCCACATGAACCTGCTCGTGACGACGCTGGGCGGCGCCATGCCGCCGACGGAATCCGAGCAGGAACGCGCGGCGGCCGGCGCGATCGCCACCTTCAGGCAAAGCGGCTTCGGCTACTTCCTGGAGCAGGCCACGCGGCCGCAGACGATCGGCTACGCCCTGCTGGATTCACCCCTCGCCCTGGCGGCCTGGATGCTCGACCACGACACCGACGCCTACTACAAGATCTCCCGCGCCTTCGTCGACGGTCAGCCGTCCGGGGGTCTCACCCGGGACCACATCCTCGACAACATCACGACGTACTGGCTGACCGGCACCGGGGCCTCGGCGGCCCGGTCGTACTGGGAGAGCGGACGAGCCCAAGCCCTGGCGGCCGGACAGGCTCCCCCGCAGGTCAAGCTCCCGGTCGGCTTCACCACCTTCCCTGGCGAGATCTTCCGGGCCCCGCGCAGCTGGGTCGAGAAGTCCTATCCCAGCCTCACCTACTTCAACGAGGCCGGCAAAGGCGGCCACTTCGCTGCCTGGGAAGAACCCGAACTCTTCGCCACCGAAATCCGCGCAGCATTCAAACCGCTGCGCTAACCAGACACCGAAGCGGCGCGCGCGAGCGGCGCTCCGGCCACGGGCTGGTCATCGGCCCAGCCGCCTAGCGCCAGAACGACCTGAACGGCCCGTACTGCACGCTGAGCATTTGGCCGTCTGTGGCCACCGGCGCTGGCTGACCGATGGGGTGCCCGCGGGGTTGCTGGCCGGGGTGCCTGATTGCAGACTCGCATGGTGGGCCTGATCAGGGGCGATCGGTGAGCGTAGGGCGGCGGGATGAGGCGGTCATCCGGACTCCTGACCGGCGTCTGCGGGTGTTCGTGAGTTCCACGCTTGGTGAGCTGGCCGAGGAGCGGCAGGCTGTTTCGAGGGCTATTTCGGCGCAGCGGCTCACCCCGGTGATGTTCGATGCGGGGGCGCGGCCGCATCCACCGGCCGAGGTGTACCGGGCGTACCTGGCTCAGAGCGATGTGTTCATCGGGCTGTACTGGCAGCGGTACGGGCAGGTCGCCCCGGGCATGCAGGTCTCGGGCCTGGAGGAGGAGTTCGAGCTGTCGGGCGAGCTGCCCCGGCTGCTGTATGTCAAGGCGCCGGCGCCCGATCGTGAGCCCCGTCTGGCTGACTTGCTAACCCGCATCAAAGATGAGTCCTTGACCTCCTATCGCCACTTCCGCACCGCCGCTGAGCTGGGCCGACTGGTGCACGATGACCTGGCGGTTCTGCTGAGCGAACGGTTCGCCGCCGCCGGCGGCCAGCCCGCGGGCAGAGTGCCAACGCCGGCGGGCGCCCGTCGCTCTGGGCGGTTGCCGGTGAGCTTGACGTCGCTGTTTGGGCGGGAGCGGACTATTGCTGAGGTAGCCGGGCTGGTTGAGCGTCCTGGGGTGCGGCTGGTGACGCTGACCGGGCCGGGT
>DASYQM010000466.1:0-7400 GCA_036005525.1 Streptosporangiaceae bacterium | reverse complement strand
CGCGGGCTCGTGCACCGTATCGGCAATACGGTCCGCAGGCCGGTTGCGCCCTGCCGAGTCGGATTACCGGAGTAGCGCCCGGAATCGCCTCGGAAGCGGCGGGATGATGCGGCTGCCTGCGGGCTGCTCGGCGGTGGCGCGCGCCGGTGAGATGATGGCCGCCTGCAGACGGCGGACGACGTCAAGGTGATCGCCGGTCCAGATCATCCGAACCGCGGTGGCGCTGGCTCTGCCGTCGTCACCGAGCAGGTCGCGGCGTACGGCCCGGACAAGGCGGCCGTCGGCGGCCTTGTCGTGAGCGAGCGGCTGGGGTAGCTCACCGCCGGCGATCATGGTGGTCGCGAGACCGTCGTACCAGCCCGTGACGCGTTCAGCCGTGCCCAGAATCTCATGGCGCGCAGCGGCCACGTTGCCGCCCGCTTGGCCGTCGTCGCCTCGCCAGAGTTCCAGTATCGCGTCAGCCTCCAGACGCAGTCCGATGACCCCGGTGACCAGCCCGGCCACATCGGCAAGCGGGAACCGTTTCGCACCGCGCTCGGCCAGGTATGTGCGGAACGCGTCATCGAGCCGGCGCGATGCCGCAGCGGCCCAGGTAGCGTCGCCGGCCAGAGCGGGGAGTGCGGGCGTACTTGGGTCGCTACGTGACATCCCGAATCGCACCGTGCTGGCGAGGTAGCCCACGCCGTCGGCGTATGCCTTCGCCAGCGCCTGGCGGAGCGCGGGCGCCGCGCCCCGCGGCCAGAAGAGGACACCCACGACCAGGCTCACGCCAACCCCGATGGCAACGTCTTCGATCCGCACCAGGCCGACGCGCCATCCGGTCGGCTGGATGATGTTGAACAAGATCACCAGTGTGAGCGTGAACGCCGCCTGCCCTCCAGCGAACGAGATGACCGCTGGAGCGACCCCGGCGAGAAATACCGCCAGTGGCAGGAGGAACCACAGCAGCGTGGTGTTCGTGCCGATCCCCACGAGCAGGGCCGCGCCGATGATGAAACCCGCTACTGTGCCGAGCATGGCGCGAAGGGCGTCCTGCCCGGTGTTCAGCGCATTCGAGCGCAGCACCGACAGCGCGCCGAGGACCACCCAGAACGAGTGCTGGACTCCGGTCAGTCTCGAGGCGAGCACGGCCAGCCCCAGCCCGGCGGCACCACGCAAGCTGTTGTGCAACCAGACTGAGTGTGGCTCGAGGTAGGACGTGATCCGTTCCCGCGCCGCGGACAGCGTCCCCGGCACACCCTCGGGCTGGCGGCCAAGCCACCGCTCCCGCCAGCTCCGTCGCTCGGCGGCCGCGGTCAGCTCGACGTTGCGCGCGATGAGCGAGACCGCGTAGCTCAGCTGCTCCGCACGGAAGGCGGGGTCAAGCGAGGTGATGAACTCGCTGACCGGCCCTCCGCCCGCGGCCGGGTCGCTCGCTGACGGCTCAGGCTTGACCAGCGCGCCGGCCACGGTCGGGTCATTCGCCGACCGCAGGGACCGGACCGGCAGGTCGGCCGTCACGCCCTCCTGCATTTTCGCGTGCGCAGCAGCCAGTTCGGTCAGCGCGGCGTCGAGCTGGTCGCTGCTCCCGCCCCTGGAGTCGAGGAGAGCCGCGGCACGTTCGAGAACCGCGGCCGCAGCCTCCTTGACCCTCAGCGCTGCGCGGTTGACGCCGTCGCGGTGGAGCCCAGGCTGAATGACAATGCTGTTCAGCCAGTTCAGCTCGTCTACCAGGCGCACGGTCGTCCTAGCGGGAGTGCTCAACCCGGTTGGGCGGTAGGGCGTCGCCAGGAAGGCACTGCGCAGCGCCTCGACTGTCTGGTCCGCCTGCGCAGCCGCGTGATCGCGATCCAGCGCAAATTGTTCGTCCATGCCGCTGAGCAGGTACGCGACCCCCGCACGCAGCCGGGCTGCCAGCGCCCGGCAGGCGGCGGCCGCGGCACCACGCAGCCGGTCGCGCGCTGGCGCAGGCCACAGGAACGCCGTCGCAACCACCGCGACGCCTCCGACCATCCCCCAGCCGGCCAGCCGCTCAGGCACGGCCGACACCGGAGCGGCCAGCGACACCGGCAAGATGAAAGCCAGCAATAGCGCCGTGGTCGCCCCGGCCAGCACCGAGCTGACCACGCCAGCAAAGATCACGCCGAACCCCACCACCGCCATTGCAATGGCCGCGAGCCACGCGTTCTGCGAGGCCAGCGTGGCAAGGCAGACGAACACCCCGCCGGTCACGGCGAGCGCTGCCTCCGCCTGGAGGCGTTCCGCCATGGGGCCGCCGAAGTCGACCAGGAGCAGCATCGCGAAAGACCCAAACGCCGCGAACGTAGCCAACTGCGGGTTGCCGATGACTTTGTCGCCCAAGGCGAACATTGCCGGCATGATGATCGCTGTCCGGGTGGCCCGGCGCAGTGCGGCGAAGCCGCGATCGCGCCGGCCGAGCCACCGCAGGGGGTGCAAGTGTGCCAGCCGCGTACCCGGCATGTGCGAGAGCCCGCCCTCCACATCGAGGCAGTACCTTCTTTGGCCACCAGCACCCCCATAGTAAGAGCGGGGACCGCGGGGAAGGCTGGCTACCGGCGGGCGGTGCGGCAGAGGTCGAGCAGTTCCTGGACAGTGATGGCGTCTTCCGGCTGCCTCAACAGCCACGCCCCGGCATCAACCTCAGCCCTGCTGAGCTAGCCCGACAATGTGGCCCTGCGGATCTGCGATCAGCGCGAAGCTCACCCCCGGCGCCTGCCGCGGTTCTTGCACCACCCGGCCGCCGAGCTCGGTGGCCTGCTCGACGACGCTGTTGATGTCATCGACGCCCACGAAGAACGTGACCAGGTCGGCGCCGCCCTGCAGCGGACTGATCGCGGTGTACAGCGCATCGGGCGCACCGGTATCGACGAACGTGTAGCCCGGCACAGCGCCCTCGCTTGGGTAGGTCCAGCCGAGCAAGTCGCCGAAGAATTTGCGGGTCGCGTCCGGGTCTGTCGACCGTATCTCCGCGTGCACGACGGGGTGTGCCATGATGCCTCCCTTGGGTATCGGCGCCAGCGGCCCTAGCGGCGCCCCAGCACTTACACGACGAACGAGGGTGCCCCGGATCGACAAGACACGCGAGACGAGAACCAGAAGCGCTTGACCGGCAGCGACGCTCGCCGATGCCGCTGCGAGCGCACAACTTGCTGGGGTTCGGCTGGTTGCCACCAGATGCGGGCGCGCACGACGATGACTCACATGGCAATGGTGTACCGCCGCCCGGTAGGCGTGATGCGGCAGAGCGTCAAGCCACAGCTGGCCAGCTGGGAGCGGGCGGGGCATCCCAGCCAGGTGAAGCTGGCTCGCTTCCTGGCGCACGTGGACGCCGTAGCCCGGCCGGTGCTGGCGAGGGTGAGCGGCCGGGTTGCTGTCGAGCTGATCGTCGGGTTCAGCGATGCCGTGTCACTGATTGATGGCGGCCATGACCTAGACAACTACCTGTTCCCGGTCGTTCAGCGGCTTGGCCCGGAGCGGGTGGCGGCCATCTTCGGCCGCAAGATCCACGGGCCGTCGTCACTAGCGGTGGGACCCGCCCAGCCGGACACGGCCGGGGCCACCGCGCAGTTCTCGGCCCGGATGGCCGGGTCCTATGAGCGCAGAAAGTGGAAACAACAGCTCCACGATCGGCTTGCGGCGCAGGCGGCCACCATCGATCCGGGCCCGGCCGGGCTGACCATCGCGCTGACGACCGGGCCGGGCCGCAACTGGGCCAGCCTCTGGAAGCCGCTCATCGATGCCTTCGGTCCCGTGCTGGGCGAAGACCCCACCCGGCCGTTCCACCCGCACGATGACCGTATCGTCAGCCTGAGCCTGCATCACACAATCGACACCGGCATCGCCCACGACGTGATCATCGACGCCTGGTGGACCCGCCTGTAGCTAACCCCGCCGGTCTCTCTCCGTGCATGCCATAACGAGGCCGGTCCTGCCGAGGTGAGTGACATTGCTTGGTGCCTCAGTAGGCTGGTCGCATTGCTCGAAGGGGCGCGAGCGCACGTGAGCAGACGCCGGGTTCGGGATCCGGCGTCATTCTCCGTTGTGAAGTCGAAACGGGACAACGGGGCCGACGGGAGGGGTGTCATGGCTACAGCTGGGCAAGTCACGAGATACGACTATCAGCTCCACGGCGGAGCGAACGGGTACGCCGGGAATCGGGCCATCATCAGGCTATATGGCGCTGCCGGCACTCTGGCTTATGTGCACGTGGTGCCTACGGGGAACCCGATTCCCGGCGACACAGACTTGCCGCCCTGGATGCGTATGTACGTGCCCGAGTCTCAGTTCCTCGCCGTGATCGACATGCTGCGCAATGAGGGTCCGATTTCGGTGTACTACGCCGCGGGCAGCGGCTTCTTGCACACCGGCAGCGAACCCATCGGCGAGGGGGAATGACCCCAGGTGCACGAAACGCACTGACATGCCGCGATGACGTACGTCGTGAGCACCGAGGGTCTCATGGGTGGGTTCGGGCTGCGGCGGGCACGGGCCCTCAGTCTTGAGTGGCGGAGCATGGCTCGCGGGCGCTTGGTGCCGAAGCGCTTGGACATCTGCGCCTGATGCTGATCACAGGGTGCGGCCGGTTCGCGGTGGCAGCCCGCGGGTGGCCGCTGTGATGGCGGCGCCAAGGCCGGCAGGCCCACAACCTGGTGGGCGCTGTGGTGCACCACGCCGGGGCATCAGAGTCAGCCAGTCACCGGCGACGACTTAGCGCAGGTGCTGGTGCTTATGGCTGGCCTAGAGCATATGATCCGAAGATGAGCATATGATCAGCCTCGCTGAGCCTGCCGTTCACGACCAGCTGGAGCTTCTAGGCCGGACGGCAGGAGGACCCACGGGCATCCCCCCGCCCGTGGGTTCCTTCATCATCAAACTCGCGTGCTCGGATGCCTGTCAGCCCACACAGCCTGATCCGGGCACGGCCCCTTGACCTGGGCAAACGTCATTGCGGGGCTCCTGCATGGATCAACCGGGCATGTTCTGCACCGCGGGCAGACCCCGCCGGGCTCCGGTGAGGAGATCCTCAGCCGCGTAATCTTCGGCTGCTCTCCAGGGCACGGTGCACCGGCTCGGTGATCTCGCTGTAGCCGCCATCCGGGCTCATCACGATCCGCCCGGTCTCGCGTCCGTGTTCGGCCTCCTCCCGTTCCCGGCTGGTCAGGCCGAGGCAGATGCGCTGGGTGAGGACGTACGCGAGAAGGGGGCCGGCGAGAACGGCGACACGGAAGAACCAGGTGACGGTGTACAGGTCCAGGTGGAACTGGTAGGCGATCTGGTCGTTGGCGGCCGCGGCCCAGAGCAGCCCGTAGAAGGTGACGCCGGCCATGCCTATCGCGGTACGTTTCGCCGCGTCTCGCGGGCGATCGGGGAGGAGATGCTCACCGTGGTCGCCGGTGAGCCTGCGTTCCAGCCACGGGTAGGCCGCAAGCAAGGTGAAGAAGGCACCGGGAACGATGAGCGCGGGCACCAGCACCGCGAGGATCAGCGGATGCCCGGCCACCGTGACCTGCCAGCCCGGCGTGATCCGCAACGCACCATCCAGGAAGCCCATGTACCAGTCCGGTACCGCTCCGGCGGTCGTCGCCCCCGGCCGGTAGGGCCCGATCAGCCAGATGGGATTGATCTGGGCCAGCGCCCCCAGGAGCGCGAGCACCCCGCAGGTAGCGAAGAACACCGCCATCGACTCGGCCGGCGAGGCGCTGCGAAATGTATTGGGCCGGCCGGGTACCGCTGGCCCACGGATGCGGACACCCCCGTGCCGCCGGGCCAGCCAGCGGCCCGCGGCGAACAGCCCGGCCATGGCGGCCGGCACGAGCAGTATGTGCACCCAGTACAGCCGGGGGATGATCTGGTGGCCAGGGACACTGCCGCCGAACACCCAGAGCGTCAGGTGGGTTCCGACCACGGGAATGGACTGGAGCACGCCTTGCAGCAGCGCCAGGCTGCCGCCCGACAGCATGTCATCCGGCAAGATCGAGCCTGTCCAGCCTGCGGCCATGCCGAGGATGAGTAGGGTCACCCAGACCAGCCACCTCAGCCCGCGTGGCCGGCGGAACGCGCCGGTGAAGAACAGCCGCAGCAGCTGCAGGCACACGGCCGCGACGAAGATCAGCGCGGCCCAGTGGTGGATCTGCCGCATCAGCAATCCGCCACGCACGTCGAAGGTGACGTGCAGGGTCGACTCGTACGCCTTGCTGACGGGCACCCCGCGCAACGGCACGTATGAGCCGTGATAGGCGACCTGCAGCATGTCCGGGTGGTAGAACACGGCGAGGTAGACGCCGGTGACGGCCAGCACGACAAAGGAATAGAGCGCGATCTCCCCGAACACGAACGACCAGTGACGTGCTCGTGCGTACTGCGACCAACGCTGCGGCACGAGGCTCACCCGCCGTGACCGCGGCACCCCCCTTGCTGCTTGCTGGAAGCTCCGTTCGGGCCTGTTCCGGCGTCTTCTGATGTGCATCGGTCCGATTCCTCGAAAGTTCGCTCCATAAAGGAGAGGAACCAGGCCCAGCGGATGTGACACGAGAGCCCGGGAATGTGACCCAATTCATGCTCTGCATGCCCTGGCTGCGGTGTCGCCCGCGGTTACGGGCGGGGCTGTCACGACCCCGCAACTGGTGCGGCCCAGTCAGCCCAAGTAGAGTCGGCGCTCAAGCCGGCTGATGGGGCGCAGGGCGATCCGGCTGGGTCGGCGGTGATGCCGGTGTGCCGGGGCTGTGGCCGGGGCGGTGTTCCTGGGTGCTGCAGATGGGTTGGGGCGGGGTCTTGGCTGGCGTAGGGTGCGCGTGTGGGTGATCTTGTGCCGCGGCTGGGCCGGGTGGTGCGTGAGGACTTGGACCGGGAGCAGCGGTCGGCGCTGGCGAGCTGGCTCGCCTTCACCGCGACCTTCGCCGCCTGCCGCGGCATCACCTGGAGTATCCGGGCCGGCCATGGCCCGTTTCGCAACATCGGCGTTGGCGGGGAGCACCTGCATCACTATCTGTGGGGGATCGGCATGCTCGCCGGGGTCGGGGCTGTCGCGGTGCACGGCAGCGAGCGGCAGCGGGCGCATCCCGCCGTGGCGGTCAGCTACGGCAGTGGCCTGGCGCTGATCGTCGATGAGTTCGCGCTACTGCTGGATTTGAAGGATGTCTACTGGGCGCGGCAGGGGCGGGTCTCGGTGGACCTGGGCGTCGGCGGGATTGCCGTGGCGGGATCGTATTTCGCGGCGCTGCCGGTGTGGCGCGCGCTGCGCGAGCGCCGCCGCCGCGAGATCGGAGAGCACCCGGGCACGCACGCCTAACCTCGGCGTTTCGTGCGCCCAGCAGAGCGGGAGGTGACGCTGTGACGTAGCAGCGGATCTTGCTGTTCGTAAGCTCGTCGTCGCCTGCCGGTGGAAGTCCGGTCCGGGTAGC
>DASYQM010000465.1:0-3578 GCA_036005525.1 Streptosporangiaceae bacterium | reverse complement strand
GCGGTGCGGTGGGCGACGTGGCCTTGGTGTGCCAGTTGTGCGACATCCCGAGCTGCAGTGGACCGCGGGATCGCCGCGTTGGGCGTTGACGACGTCGGCACGGGCCTCTGGCCTTCCCGGCTCACTACAGTCCTGGCCGTTCAATCAGCGGAACCCGGGCCCGTGCCAGCCTGTGGTTAGCGTTGGCCTCGTGCTTTGTGGAGACTGGTCCCCGGTTGGGCCGGAGCGCGGGGAGCATCGACGTGCGGGAGGCTGGACATGTTTCGTCGTGATGCGCTGTCAGAGTATGTTCGCGGGTCGCTGTGGGTACTGCCCACGCTGTCGGTGCTCGCCGCACTGGCCGCCGGATCCTTGCTGTCACTTGTCAGCATCAGTTCGCGCTCGCCGCTGGCATTCCAGGGGACCGCTGACGATGCCCGGACCTTGCTGCTCGGAATTACCGGGACGATGATGACGGTCATCGCGCTGCTGCTGGGCCTGACGGTGGTGGCGCTGCAGCTGTCCTCGACCCAGTTCTCGCCCCGGCTTTTGCGCAATTTCCTCCGGGACCGGCCGAATCAGATCGTGCTCAGCGCTTTTGTGGCGACCTTCGCCTACAGCGCCGCCGGTCTGTACACGGTCGGCATCTCCGGCGGCAGCCGCACCGCCGCCTTTCCCCGGCTCGCGGTCAGCGGCGCGCTGGTGCTGCTATTCGTCAGCCTCGGCCTGCTGGTGTTCTTCGCCGACCACCTCGTCCACTCCATCCAGGTCGATGCGATCATGAACGTGGTGCAGCGCAACACCATCGCGGTGATCCGGGACGGGCTGCTCACCGGCGGCCACGATGCACCCGAAGTGCCGGAATGGGCAGTGGCGGTCGTGTCCCAGCGCTCCGGGTACGTCCAGGCGGTACGCCCCGGCATGCTGCTGCCGCACGCCGTTCGGCACGGGGTCTCCCTACGGCTGCGGCCCAGAGTCGGCGAACACGTGGTCGCGGGGACGACGCTGGTATGGATCTGGCGCGCCTCCCCGCGCGATCCCGCCCCGGACCCGCAGGTCTTCTCGCGAGCCCTCGGCACCGGGGTCCGGATCGGGTTCGAGCGCACCCTGGAGCATGACGCCGCGTTCGGGATCCGGCAGCTGGTCGACGTGGCGTGCAAGGCGCTGTCCCCGGCGGTCAACGATCCCTACACCGCGGTCCAGGCCGTCGATCACCTGTCGGTGATCTTTTGTGCGCTCGCTCAGCGGCCGCTGGGAAACCACGTCGCCCGGGACGGCGGCGCGGCGGTGATCGTCCCGGGACGGCGGTTCCCGGAATATCTCGCCGTGATGTGCGGGCTCATCCGCCGGTACGGCGCCCGCGAGCCAACCGTCGCCCATGCGCTGCTCCAGTTGCTGAGCAACTGCGCCGCCGTGGCCGGCGACGATCCGGAGCGGTGCGCGGCGATCGAAGAACAGGCACGCATCGTCATCGCCGACGCCGAACGGGAGGTCGCCCAGCCGATCGACCTCGCCTTCGCGCACGCCGAGGCGGAGGCAGTGCGCCTGGTAGTGGCCGAGCACCGAGCCGCGTCACACTCACCCGCTGACCGGCCAGACGAGCCGCGCACCCCGTCACCACCGAGGTGACACGCGCGGACAGGGGTCCGAATCCCATCGGCATCTCCGCGGGCGGGGACGGCGAACTATGACGGCCGCGCCATGACCCCTTCCTGATCGGGAGGCGTACGCACTGTCGTAGCCGCCGTGCGGGCACGCGACAGTTAGCTCGGGACGACCCTGCTGAACGGTGCGGTCGGCGATCTTGATGTGCTCACGGAGCCGATCCATCGGGATGGTCCGCGCATAGGCAAGATCGTTAGGCGCGGACAGCGGCTCGGTGCCGGTCAAGGCGCTGGCCCTCCAGATCAGGGCATTCTGCGCCCTTTCGGGCTGAGCTGGTCAGGACGCGCGCCGCGGCTGCCCGCCCGGGCTGATCAGGGCCCGTGTCCTGGCCGCCTGGACCGCATCGGAGAGCGTGCTGATGTCGTAGGCGCCGTGGTGGCGTTTGCCGTTGATGAAGAAGGTGGGCGTGCCCGAGACGCCGCTCAGGTCGGCCGAGTCCACGTCCGCAGCGATCTTGGCCTGCCCGGCGTGCTGGCGCAGGTCGGCGGTGAACCGTTCGGTGTCCAGGCCGGCCTCGCGGGCGTACCGGATCAGGTCCTTGGCCGTCAGTGCGTCCTGGTGGTCCAGCAGCTGATCGTGCATCTCCCAGAACTTTCCCTGGCTGGCCGCGGCCTCGGCGGCCTCGGCCGCGAGCTGTGCGTGCGGGTGCACGTCGGTGAGCGGCAGGTGCCGCCACACGTAGCGCAGATCACCGTAGTCGGCCAGCAGTTCCCGGACCACCGGCTCGGCCCGGCCGCAGTAGGGGCATTCGAAGTCGCCGTATTCCACGAACGTGACCGGCGCCCGGTCCGGGCTGCGGACGTGATCGCGCTCCGGATCGACCGGCACCGCGAGGTCGGTGATGGTGTCGGCGGTGCCGAGCAGCGCGCGGGCCCGTAGCCGTTTGGGCAGCATCGCGGTGAGCCGGAAGACGGCCCAGCCGAGCGCCGATGCGCACAGCGCGGCGGACAGGATGCCCACCTTCGCCTCGGCCAGCTGGCTGCCGTGGAAGGCGAGCGAGGCGATCAGCAGGGACACGATGAAGCCGATGCCCGCGACGGCCCCGGCGCCGGTCACCGCGGCCCAGCCGACCGGCGGGCGGATCGCACCGCGGCTGAGGTGGGTCAGCAGCCAGGCCGCGCCGACGGTGCCGGCTGGCTTGCCCACGACGTAGCCGAGCAGGATCCCGAGCGTGACCGGCGCGGCCGCCGTGGTTGCCCGGGACCAGGGTGCCGGGGTCCTGCGGCCGCCAGCTCGCCTGCCGGCGGCAGGACGCCACGGCCCAGGTAACTTCCTGGGCCAAGGCCCGTCCACGACCACCACAAGCTCCGGAAGGTCTTCGACGACCTTGCACTGACAATCTGACCTCAGAGCATCCAAACCCACGCACCGACGCCGCGCAGGGATCGCATAACGCAACAGTGCCCCGCGGCCGCGCTGGCGCCAGGGACCAGGCCAGCCGTTAGGGAGACCACCCGTGCCCGCCGTCATCGCGGAACTGCACGCCCGCTTCTCGGCATGTCCGGTCGTCTCCCCGACGCCCGCAGCAACTCGTTGGCGCGCCAGATTGACCTGATCTGCGCGCCTCAGTTGATGAGCGTCGAGGCCGCCCTGGCCGCGCATATCGGCGGCTCGGCGCGCGTTCTCCCTGACAGTCTCCCCATCACTTACTGTGATGGATCCTGCGGGCCCGCCCAGGATGCCGTGGGACGACTCGTGGGACGAGCGCCGCACGTATCCCTGTGCGATGTGTGCTTTCTGTGCGTCCGCGTGTGAGATCTGCGCAGGTAGAACGCCCAGCACGGCGAGGCAGCCCACTCTGAATCGAAAATCGGAGCTTAGCCAGGCGGGCGGCAGTACCCGGCGGAGTGCAGCGGAGCCGGGTGGTAAGGGGGTGAGGGTCAGGCGGCGGCGTCTTGGAGCAAGACCTTCTTGCCGGATAGCCGTTCTAGCTC
>DASYQM010000464.1:0-1519 GCA_036005525.1 Streptosporangiaceae bacterium | reverse complement strand
GCGGTGCGGTGGGCGACGTGGCCTTGGTGTGCCAGTTGTGCGACATCCCGAGCTGCAGTGGACCGCGGGATCGCCGCGTTGGGCGTTGACGACGTCGGCACGGGCCTCTGGCCTTCCCGGCTCACTACAGTCCTGGCCGTTTCAATCAGCGGAACCCGGGCCTGGGTTTCCCCTCCCAGCGTGGAGAGATCCTCTTAAAGGGAGGTGTCTCTGATGGGAGAGACGCGCAGGAAGTTCGATGCGGACTTCCGGGAGGGCGCGGTGCGGCTGGTGCGGGAGACCGGTAAGCCGATCGCGCGGGTGGCCCGGGACCTGGGGATCAACGAGGGCACGCTCGGGAACTGGGTGAACGCGGATAAGCGCCGCCGCGGCGATGGGAGCGGGGCGCTGGATGAGGATGAGCGGGCGGAGCTGGCGCGGCTGCGCAAGGAGAACGCCGAGCTGGCGATGGAGCGTGATGTCCTCAAGCGCAGCGTGGCCCTCTGGGTGACGGACGCGATGGGCAGGTAGCGGTGGCTGCCTTCATCGCCGCCCAGAGGGAGCAGCACCGCATCTCGCACGCTGTGGCCTGCCGGGCGCTGGGGATCTGTCAGTCCTGGTATTACAAGTGGGCCAGCCATGCCAGGGCCGGGACATTACCGCCGCGGGCAGCGCGGCGGGCGCAGCTGGCGGCAGAGGTCAGGCGGCTGTTTGAGGCCCATGACGGCAAGCGCGGCTCCCCGATGATCACCGCCGACCTCAAGGAGGCTGGCTGGCGGGTGAGCAAGAACACTGTCGCCGCGCTGATGGCAGAGCAGGGCCTGGCGGCCCGGCCCAAGCGGCGGCGCAAGTCCACTACCCGGCCCGGCCGGGGCCGCTGGCGGGCGCCGGACCTGGTCAAGCGCCAGTTCCCCGCGGCCAGGCTGAACCAGAAGTGGTTCGGCGACGGCACCGAGATCGGAACCGATGAGGGCAAGCTGCACCTGGTCTCGGTGATGGACGCCGCGTCCCGCAGGATCGTTGGGTTCACCCTGTCGGAGCGCCACGACGCCGCCGCGGCTTACGGCGCGCTGGCCATGGCCGTCACCGCGCGGGGCGGGCGGGTGCCCGGGGTGATCATGCACACCGACCAGGGCAGCGAATACACCGCCCGCTCGTTCCAGGCCGCCTGCGGCCGGCCCGGCGTCACCCAGTCGATGGGCCCGGCCCGGCTCGGCGCTGGATAAGGCTTGTGTTTCACACTGCACCTCCTGGCGCGGGTTGGGTGGGAACTCGGTTTCTGATCGGGCTTCCTTGCCGTGCGACCAGCCGCGGGTCGCTGGGTGCTGGTGGCTCGAAGAGCCGGATGTTCTTGTCGTTGGCCTTGTGCGAGACGAGCAGTCCGGCGCGGTGCCAGTTCTTGATCGTCGTCTTGTGCACGCCGAGGCGTGCGGCGAGCTCGTCGATGGTCAGCAGGCCTCGGGCGCGTAGCCGCTGGATGTGGCTGGGCATGCCGTGGGCGCGGCGTAGGTCGAGCACGATCCGGCCGGTGAACGGTTTG
>DASYQM010000463.1:0-6650 GCA_036005525.1 Streptosporangiaceae bacterium | reverse complement strand
TGCAGACGCACCTGTTCCCACTCGTCGGCGCTCAGCGGACCGGGCTTGCTCCACGTGGCGGCGCCCACCGCGACTCGGCCCAGGTCGTGCACCAGGCCGGCGCGCCGGACCGCGCGGGTACCAGCGGCATCCATCCCGCAGCGCACCGCCGCGGCCGCCGCTAGTTCGGCGACCCCGCCCGAATGCCCCGAGTGGTAGGGGCAGATGAGGTCGGCGAAGCGACCCATCGCCGCGAGCGCGCGATCGACCTCCTCCCCAGCCAACGTCAACCACGGCCGCGGTTCGGCGGCGAGGGCCTCCTCCCACACCGACGAGCCATCCGTGAAGCTCAGCAACTCGGGAGCGTCCGCGGCCACGCACCCGGCCACCTCGGGGTCGAGCCCCCGGCCTGCGTGCTCGCCGATCAGCCGCGCCGCGAACTTCTCGCCAGCCAGGCGCCGCTGCAACGCCGCGTCGATCGCGACGTGCACGATCCGCATCGAGAGCGGGATCTCGTCCGCCGCCGCCCGCCGCAGCGGGCCCTTGCCGTCCCAGCGGTCGGTCAGGTATGCCAGGCTCGCGGCGACTGCAGCCGGGGCGCCGGTCTGCTCGGCGAGCATCCCGGCCACCTCGCAGTTGGCTGCGATCGCCGGGCGGGACGACCGGACCATCCGGGGCAGGCGCTGCGCGATCTGTACCGCGCGGGCCGGCCCCGAGGCGCCCGGGTCGGGAAGAGCCCGGATCAGGCCGGTCATCACCTCACGGCTGGACCCGTACATCAGCGGGTTGAGGTGTTCGGTCAGGGAACCACCGAACACCTCGGCGGCCAGGTGCGCGTCCGTCGTGCAGCCCGCGTGCGACAGCAGGCTCCCGTAATACGTCTGTACCGCGGTCTGGCGGTCGACACCAAGCCGATCTGCCAGCCGCATCGCGATCACGGTCGTGTGCAGGCCGTGCTCGAACGGGAACCCCATGCCGAGGTCGGTGGCGAGGCACAAGGTGCCGATGACCTCAGCGGTGCGCAGCTGCCCGGCCGCGGACCGAGCACTATGCGGACCCACGCTGCGGAGACTACCGAGGATTCACCGAAACTCAACGACATGGAACGGGCCGGCCCATTGCACCGCCGCAGTTCAGAGCGGACCGCGGCAGACATAGTGATCGATCTGCGTCCTTGCCGAAGATCGCAACGCGAACAACTGACCCGCGCCGAACGACTCTTCGCGCGTTTGCCCCCGGAGTGCCGACTACGCTTTGCGATCGGCATGGGGCGCACTGGTTAGCGATCTCTGTGCCGGTGTGAGGGGTTTTCTGGATCCGGGCCGGGTTGTATCAGCCGGCGTTGTGGGCGAACACGGTGCCGCGCAGGGGGCGATCGTAGCGGGCCCGTGCGCTTCTTCCGCTGGAACCCACAACGGTCAGCCCACACCCGCCACCAGCCCAGCCGACCTGCCAACCCCATTGGCCACTGAGGACCAGACCATGCACCCAGTGATACTGCAGCCGGTCCCTGGCGCCGCGGTGGCGTTGCGCCGTGCGAAGGTTTACGGCCGCGGCGGTGGGGCGGTGCCCCTCGACCTCGTCGACGTCAATTTCTGCGGCGGTACGTTCACGGCAGTGATGCGTCCGTCTGGGTCGGGCAAGAGAACGTTGCTGCATTGCGCAGCGGGCCTGCACCGGCCGACCGCTGGTGCAGCCTAGCTGGCCGGAACGGACCTGAGGGGCTGTCCGAGACCGCGCTGACCAGGCTGGGCGCACCAGGATCGGTTTCGTCTCGAGGCATTCGTGCTCGTCCCGGCCCTGAGCGTGCGGGAGAACATTCTGCTGCGCCACCGCGGGCCGAGAACCGTAGCACGGTGCGGCTCGAGCACTGTGATGAACGAATCGGCGGCCGCGCAGATCAGGTGGTACCTCCTTGGACTGTGGGTTTCACCGTCGGTGGCCATGACCGGAGAATCTTGCGCGTGGGGCGGGTGCTGAGGGCCGAGGAAGGCCCCTCCGATGGCATGGATCCAGCGGAGCCCTTCTCGCATGCGCAGGCCGCGGTCTGCCACGAGAACGTCGGCCTGCCACTGGCCTGGGCCCCGGGTTCACGGTTGCACGCCGGATGCTGATGACGTACGGTGCGCGACGACAGATGCTCTTCGGCAGGCGGCGGGCGTTGCGCTCTGCCACCAGCAGGTCCGCTGGGACACGTGAAGGGCGGGACTGGTGAGTGCGGAGCTGAGCGACGGCCAGACCTTCGGTGGGTACCACATCGTCGAGCTGGTGGGCTCGGGTGGGATGGGCCTCGTGTACCGGGCCGAGCAGCGGATCCTCGGCCGCACCGTGGCACTTAAGGTAATCCGCCCGGAAATCGCCGAGTCTGGCGACTACCGCGAACGTTTCCTGCGGGAGGCGCGGTTCGCCGCTGCCGTTGACGATCCGCACGTGGTCTCGGTATTTGATGCCGGCGAGCAGGATGGCCGACTGTACCTGGCCATGCAATGGGTGGACGGCCTGGACCTGGCGACCCTCATCGACCGCCAGCAACGGCTGGCTCCGGAGCGGGCGGTGCTCATCGGGGTGCAGCTGGCACAGGCGCTCCAGGCGGTCCACGACGCCGGCCTGGTGCACCGGGACGTCAAGCCGTCAAACGTGCTCGTGCGCGACATCGGCGGCCGCGACCACGCCTATCTCACCGACTTCGGCATCGCCAAGGCACCTGACGCACAAGACAGCCTCACACGCACAGGCTCGGTGATAGGCACTCCCGGCTACCTGTCACCAGAACAGATCCGGGGCCAGCAACCCGGCCCGCGCAGCGATCTGTACGCGCTGGGCTGCATCATTTTCGAGGCTCTCACCGGCCAGCGCCCGTTCGGCGGCGACGACCTGGCGGCGCGCTGGGCCCAGGCCACTAGCGCACCACCGGCGGCGTCAACGCTGTGCCCGGCTCTTGGGTCCCGCTACGACGCGTTCCTTGCGCAAGCGCTCGCGGCGAATCCCCAGGACCGGTTTTCGTCCGGCACCGCATTCGCCGAAGCCCTCCAAGCCGCCCACACCGGGCGGCCAGGCGGCCTGACACAGCCTCCTGTCACCCGCGGCGCTGCGCCGCGCGCGTTTGGCCCATCCGCGCAGCCGCCAGCCGCCTCCGGAACCGGGCCGGCAACCGCTGCGTCCTCATCCGATGCGCGCGATCCGGCGGTGCTGCCGCCAGTGGGGTCACGGCCGGCCAGGCCAGCGCCGACTGTCGCTGACCTCACCGCGGCCGTGACACCACCGGCGGCCGGGACCAGCCGCAGCCCCCGCTCGCTCCGATCCGGTTCCCGTGCGCGCCCATCCAGAGTTCTCGGTGCCGGTCAGCTGATCGTGCTTGTCGGCGGCCTGGTATTCATCGCGTCAGTGACGCTGCTGACTCACTACGCCAACAACGGCACGGGCTGGAAAAGCTTGTGGCAGGCGACCCACGGTGACCTCTCGTCGCCACTGTACCCAGACGATTTCTGGATCCCGGTCGCTCTGGCCGCCCTCGCCCTCATCTGCACCGCCATCAGCGCGGGCGTGCGCAGGCGGCTGGTCATGATCGGTGCGGCTCTAGGCGCAGCCGGGCTCATCGGTTACACACTGTATATACCCTCGCAAGGGTCATCTCCTGGTTTCCAGCCTTACGGCTCAAGCTATTGGCTTTCTCTCGCCGCCACCATCACCATGCTGATCGGAGCCGCAGTCGCCCTCGCAGCCCGATCCAGGGCACCCGACCCGCGCGGCGATCCTCGCGGTACCCGGCAAGACCCGGTGCGCTAACCGCCTCAACACCGCCAGGCGACACCCGGCGCCACAGATCGCCAGCATTAGCGGCCAGGCGGCGGGCCCGCCGCGATACTAATGAGCGCGCTTAGGTGAAGATCGAGGGAACCTGGGCCGACCATCAGGTGCGGTCAGATGCGGCAAGGGGCGTCGGCCCGATGACGAGCAACCCTGGGCTACCGTGTCTCCGACTGCCGTTGCGGGCCATCGTCACCCCCCGTCCCGCCGACCGCGCTGGCGACGACCGGCGCCGTCCCGAAGCAGGCCCGGTCAAATCTGGCTATCTATGACCCGTGCCCGGCTCTCTCGACCTATCGAAGTACCACAAGGGGCTGCTTCGGGCGGGGTTTCCTCCTCGCCGGGCTGTGCGGCGAGCTTGCCGTTGATGAAGGTTGCGCCGACGCGGACCGGGCCGACCAGGTGGGGTGCGTTCACGGCGCGGCAGCGATCCTGGGCTGACTCCATGAGATTGAACGCCATGGCCAGCCAGGCGGCCCGTGCTGTGCTGTTGCGGGCGGACATGGATGCGCTGCCGGGCACTGCGCAGAGCGTCCTGGACTTTGCCGCGCCGTGTGAGAGCCGCAGCGACGTTGCATTCAGCGGTGGTCCTGCCGACGTGGGCTTCACGGCCCGGGATAACCTGGCGGCGTGGTGATGCTGCGCGAGGCCATGCAGATATGGCCTGTCCGGCCGGTGAGGTGCCAGACGGGGGTTGCCGCGGGTGCAAGTGCGATGCGTCCCGGCAGTGGCCTGCACACTGCCAGACCGGTAAACGATCAGAGTGCCCGCCGTGGATGGCGCACTTGGTATCGCCAGGTTCGGCAAGCAGCTTGCATTGGCTGCCCTTTGTGGTGATTGCGATGCACCGCCAAGGGTCCGGGTCGGCTTGTGAGGACGCGATCTGTTTCTGCATCCGCTCCGACCATGCCGTAATCAACGCCAGTTGGGTCTCCAGCCAGCCGCCTTCTCCAGCGGGCAGCGCGGCCGGGGCGGACGAGGGCTCATCTTCCTGCGGCTGCCGGGCGGGCCGGGGCTCATCTTCCTTCTGGGGCCGCGGGACGGGCGGGGGGAGCACCCGCACAGTCGGCGGCTCTGATGGCCCCAGTAGTTCTGCTATCAGCGTTTCATCCGCCGGCGGGTGACGGCGGCTCCGGCGGGTGAACACCGCCAGCCCGCCCAGTAGCGCGAGCAACAGCCAGGTGATCAGCCACCCCAATCCGCGTTCCTCCCTCCCCCGATCCGCCTCCCGCGCTAGCTGTGGAGGCGAGGGCCGCGGACCTGAACCATGCCCACGCTACGACATCGCAGACACCGCTCGCTCCCTGCTCCCTTCTGGCCCGGGGAGAGCATTCTCCTGGCGCGGTCCGCCGTGATGGCCACCGCTCACCTGCGCCGCGATCCGGTCACTGTCGCCTAGCCGGGTTACGTTCCCGGAGGTCAGAGGGACCTTGATGGTGATCCTCGAAATGATCTTGCATGACGCCGCGACAGCCTTCAAACACACGCTCGGCTCAGAGAAAATGGATCATGGTGTTGCCAAGGATCAAAGGGCGGTGCGCAGGCTGATCCGGGTGGACCCGTGGGCCTGCTAAAGAGATCCATGGGCGGCTGGCGCTGCGCCTGGCGGCGGCCCTGGACGGCGGGGAGACCAGCTCAATGAGACCGCGAGTGTGGCCCGTGAGCTGCGCGCTACCGTCGCGGCACTGCTGCCGGAGCAGGACACTGCTGTGCCGCGCCGGGCGGGGCGGGAGGTCACTGAGCTCTCGTCATCATCTGGCCAGGCAGCATGCTGCCTGCAGAAGGGGTCCGCGGCCGGACCGGGTGTCGAGCGCGATGCCCCCAGCTCTCAGACTCGGCCTGAGGGGGCCGGCCTGGTGCCGGCCCCCTCGAGCGGAGCGCGGATCTTGTCACGAATCTGCCACTACGGGTTCTGGTGCCGGGTCCGGCGATCGGAACGACGCCAGATCCGGGTGAGCAGCCACCCTGCCGCGGCGATCACCACGACGGCCACGATGCCGACGATCAACCAGTAGTAGTTTGCGCCGGAGCCGCTTCCGTAGTTGTAGGCACTGAGCAACGTGTGCACTGTCCTTCACCTCCTAGTAGCGCCAGTTGGATGGGTCGTAGCCATCGTGCGCGAACGGGGCATCCTGCCACATCTGGCAACCGGCCAGATCTTGTCCGCACAGCGCTACACGGCTGACTAAACCTCTGCGCCCGGCGGCTAAAGGCCCTATAGCAACATCCATAGATCCCTGGAGCGGGCCGCGCGCAGGCGCGCGCCCGGCGCCGCGCTCAGCCGCGCAGGCCCAGGTCGTGGGCGATGGTGGCGGCCTGGACGCGGCCGGTCACCCCGAGTTTGCGCAAAATGTTCGAGACGTGGACGGCGGCGGTGCCGGTGCTGATGAACAGCCGCTGCCCGATCTCCCGGTTGGTCAGGCCTTCCCCTATCAACTGCAGCACCGCCACCTCGCGCCCGGTGAGCCCATACCGGGCGCCTGCTTCGGCGGCGGAGCCTGCAGGCCGCAACTGCTCCGCCGCCTGCCGGGCCAGCTCAACCGCGGCGTCCAGGGAGAGGGTCAGTCCTTCATCCCAGCGCTGCGCGAACCCAGCAGCCCCGAGGCCGGCCTGCGCGCTGGCCAGCGCGGCGTCGTGTGCGGGGCGCTCGGCCGGGGGCACCGGGGCTGTCAGCGTCTGGCGCAGCCGGTGGCTGGCCGCGAGCAGGCGCGCGGCGTCGGCCGGCGCGGAACTGGCGCATCGCCCGGCGATCGTTCCAGCACGCTGGCGTGAGCTTCCCCCCGGATCGAGGAGGCATCGGCTATAAGGAGTAGCCATGCCGGAGAAGCGAAGGAAGTTCGATCCGGAGTTCCGCGAGGGCGCGG
>DASYQM010000462.1:0-3221 GCA_036005525.1 Streptosporangiaceae bacterium | reverse complement strand
TGGCAGCGGGCTGGTGCTGCTGCGGCGGTGCGGCTGGGGCTCGCGCGGCCCTGCAGGCAGGCAGGCGGAATGGCAGGGTGAGGGCGGGCTGCCTGTGACGCCGGTCCACCTTGGGATGCGAACCCGTCAATTAGCCCGGTGCTGGGGTCTTGACCTGAGGGTCGCGCACTGTTGCCTCGAGCACGCCGGTCAGTATTCCGGGCCTGGTGCCCGCCGACCGGGACCCCCGGGCAGCCCGCTGTTATCCCACAGGTCAAGCCTAGGAGGTGGCCGCGGTGAGCAGACCGCAGGTTATCGACGACGAGGAACACGAGCGGGTCCATGACCGGGTCGCCGCGATCGACGTGGCCAAGGACACCGGGATGGTGTGCACCCGCACCCCGCACCCGGCCCGGCCCGGCGCCCGGCGCAGCACCGTATGGACGGTCAAGGCCCGGATGAATGCGGTCCGCGCGCTGGGCCGCCAGCTGAAGCACGACGGCATCGAGATCGTCACACTGGAAAGTACCTCCGACTACTGGCGTATCTGGTTCTTTGTCCTGGAGGCGTGCGGGCTGGCGGTGCAGCTGGTCCACGCGGCTCAGGCCAAGAACCTGCCCGGCCGGCCCAAAACGGACAAACTCGATGCGATGTGGCTGGCCCGGCTGACCGAGATGGGGCTGCTGCGCGCCAGCTTCGTGCCGCCCAGGGCGATCCGGGACCTGCGCGACTACACCCGGATGCGGACCCGGCTGACCCAGGAGCGGACCCGCTGCTGGCAGCGGCTGGAGAAACTGCTGGAGGCCGCGCTGGTCAAGGTCTCATCAGTGGCCAGCAAGCTGACCACGATCTCGGCGCAGGACATGATCAGGGCGATGATCGCCGGCCAGCGCGACCCGCACCAGCTGGCCGGCCTGGCCCGCGGCAGCATGAAGGCCAAGCACGATGACCTCGTCGAGGCCCTGGACGGCATCTTCGACGATCACCATGGCGAGCTCGCCGGGCTGCTGCTGGACCAGATCACCATCCTGGACGCCAAGATCGCCCAGCTGGGCGCCCGGGCCGCCGAGCTGGCCGGGGCGATGCCCGCCGCCTGGGGCGTCGATGCGGACGGGACCACCGGGCCCGGCGCCGGGACCGGCCCCGGCGCCCCGGTGCTGAACGCGGTGGCCCGGCTGGCCGAGATCCCCGGCATCAGCCCCGGCCTGGCCCGGTCCATCATCGCCGAAACAGGCCTGGACATGGGCAGGTTCCCCACCGCCGGCCACCTGGTGTCCTGGGCCAGGCTGTGCCCGTCCGCCCGCCAGTCCGGCCCTCGCGCCCGGGCCGGGAAGAAGGGCCAGGGCGACACCTGGCTGCGCGGGTCCCTCGGCCAGGCCGCTGTCGGCGCGGCCCGCACCGCCACCTTCCTCGGCGAGCGCTACGCCCGGATCGCCCGCCGCCGCGGCAAGGCCAAGGCCCAGGTCGCCGTCGCCCGCTCCATCCTGGTCATCATCTGGCACCTGCTGGCCGATCCCGCCGCCCGGTACACCGACCTCGGCTACGGCTATTACCAGGCCCGCACCAATGTCGACCGCAAGCTCCGCAACCACATCCGGCAGATCCAAGCGCTCGGCTTCGCTGTCACCCTGACCAGGGCGGCATAACCTCATACCTCCTGACCAGGCCCGATCGCCGCACCAGGCCCGGGTCCGGTTCACCGCACCCAGCTGAGGTACCCAACTTTCCGGTCAGGCGGCTCGGCGCGCGTTCTCCCTGGACAGTCTCCGCCGCCTACTGTCGCGGATCCCAGGGTCCAGCACTGGAGCGGTGCGACGATTCGTGGGATGAGCACCGGCGGTATCCCTGCCCAATGGCGGGAACCTGTTCCAGGCAGTCAGCCTCGCGCTCGGGGAACTGCTCGGCGGGCTGCCGACCGGCGCGCCGACCGCCCCGCGGATGGCGCCCACCCGTGTGCGCCGCTAGACCGCGGGAGCCTACTGACCAGCATGCCCCGGCGGTAATCACCGGCTGCTGTCGTAAGCCACTGGCAGGCTGGAGTTGCTCAGGCTCGCTCCTGCCGGGCGCCACGCATGGAGGTTCGCCGCCGTGATGTACGCCGACACCGCCGCCGGGCGGGCAGAGGCGACGCCCGGGGCGGAAGGAACCTGCCCGGCCTGCCGGCACCCGGTCCGGCCCAAGTGCGGCAGCATCGTGGTCCACCACTGGGCACACTATGCCCGCACTGACTGCGACCCGTGGTCCGAGCCGGAGAGCGAGTGGCACCGCGGCTGGAAGCTCGCGGTACCGCCGGAGCGCCGCGAAGTGGTGATCGGCCCGCACCGTGCCGACGTCGTGACCGCCTCCGATGGGGTCGTTGAGCTGCAGCATTCGCCGATCTCGCCCGAGGTCATCGAAGATCGCGAGGGATTCTATGGGCAGCGGATGGCGTGGATCTTCGATGCGACGGAGGCATATGCCGCTGGCCGGATCAGCGTCGACCACGGCGACGGTGAGTGGGATCGGCTGAGGTGGAGTTACGCCCGCCGGTCGGCCGGGGTGTGCCGCCGGACGGTTCTGCTCGACATCGGCGATGACTTGGTGCTGCACCTGAACGGCCTGAGCCGCTGCCGACAGGTCACGCGGGAGTCGGTTGAAGCATGGATGCGTGACGGCGGCCGGTGGGAGGTCCGCCGCGTGCCCGCACCTGCGCCGCCGCGTCGTGAGGAGCCGCCGGCAGGGTCGATCCTGGAGCGGCTAGCGAAGGCTGGCCGGTGGAGCGAGGGGACGCCGGCGATGAAGGCTCGCCGTGAGCATTCGGCGCGGCTGATCGTGGCCATGGCCCGCTGGCGTGCTTCGGGCCGTCCGGAGGATTGGGCTGCGTATGTGGCCCTTGCGCGCCACGCCGCTGGCTACCGGCCCCGGGGCGGGTAAACCGCAGCACACGCGGTGCGCGTCAACGAGACCTGGCACACGTGACGCGTAGGTGTACGCCCGGGGCCTGGTTCAGCACCGGCTGCCCCGCGCCGCCACCCTCCCGCACGTCATAGCACAGCACGGCGCCCGGCGCCTCCAGTGTGTAGGTCTTCGGCTCGCTCATGGTGCCGGACCCCCTTCCTCGGGCTGACCGCATTCTGCCCGTACGGACCGGCACAGGCCGGGTCTCCGCAGTTCAGGTGCCTGGGCTTCGGTTGCGTCAAGGTCGTCAGAGCGTTCGAATTTGTGCATATGACTAGTGCCCCCGGCAGGATTCGAACCTGCGC
>DASYQM010000461.1:0-11053 GCA_036005525.1 Streptosporangiaceae bacterium | reverse complement strand
ACATCACGCCTGATCGCAGCGAACAACTCCACCCTCGACCCCAATCGCCCGGCCCCTTCCGTGATCACCACTTAGTCGGTGACCACGATCAGGCCGGGGCCAGTTCAAACCGTCACAACCGCCCCGGCGTGCCGGCACCTGGGGCCAGATCAGACCGTCACAACGCCATTGATGCGTCATCCACGTGGAGCCACTTCAGGCCGTCACAGTGGGGCCAACTCAGGCTGTCACAGCCATGCCGGGGCCGGTAGCGGACCGACCAGGAGCCAGGCGCGTCCGGCACGCGGCGATCTGATGGCCGACGCCGCCGTCCGGCCTGGTACGCGGCCAGCCAAGCTGCTGCGAGCCAGGGCTAAGTGGCCCAGAATCTAGGGCATATCCATGGCGGCCTGCTCGGCCCGGTCAAGATCCTCATTGGACATACCCGCAGCCGCCAGGACCGCGAGCACCGTGATCAGCTGCGGCAAGTCGCCCTCAAACGACCCCTTTTCGACGTTGACCCAGGAGTGCAGCGGGAGACCACTGTTGAGCACTTCGCCGACCGCGCGGCGCGGGTGCTGGCCGGCCGCTTGGGCAGCTCGGACGGCGCGGATAATCCGGCACGCGATCAAGCACAGTGCTGCGGTAGGCAAAGGTTCCGTCTCCTCAGCGTCGCCCATCGCAGACCCCAATTCGTGTCCGGATTGGCCCCTCAAGACATCGCCGCCATCCTCGCCCGGCATAAGGACCGGCCAGCCGGAGCCAGGCGCGGGGGCAAAGCCCGGCCCCAGGCCTTCGGGGGGCTAGAAGGACGCTACGCCCGTCCACCCGCCGCGCCGGGGCATTTACCGCGCCTTTACCCAGCGTTCAGGTCAGGAGTTTGCCCTGCACGAGCCGAGGCCGGTACCAGACGAATCGGCTGCCGGACATCTGGCGCAGACAGCCCAGGTTACCCACGCATGGACAGCGCCGCTGGGCAGTTGCCGCGTGCATCCACTCTCAAGAACCGGGGGCCGCCTCGAAGCCGCTTCGCTCGAAGTAGACCAGCAGCCGGTGGATGCGTTCACAGTCATCTGTCAACGGCCGGCGCACCGTATCGCCGGCACGCACCACGCCCCGTGCCACCCTGCCGCCGGTGAGCGGCACCTCCATCTCCGCACCATCCACCACGGCATCATCGCAGCGGAAGCCCGAACCGGCTCATGGGAAATCTCCACCCGCGCAGGCGGCCGGAACCCCGGAATCCCGGGCACTTCTGTCACGCCCGAATGACCAGTTATCGACTGAAGCGGGGCGCACACTGCCGCCTGATTGCGCGGTCGCCCGGTCGTGGCCGCGCCGCCTATGGCTGCGGCCAATCTGGCTGATCTGGGTGCGTGCAGAACCAGTTGTCAATAGCGCGCATCATCGAAGCAGCGCCACAGGATGAGGCCTGGGAAACTCTCCGGCAAGCTGACGCACTGCGGAGCACAGATCGGCCCACTCGGTCAGGTTGAGCTGCAAGAGGTGCCCGTCTGCCGTCGTAACCTGTACCCGTGTCATGGCCACATCGGCGCGCTGGGCTGGGCCGATGTGGGTTGACACCGCCAGTCCGCTCAGGCCCTGCTGCCAGATGACCTCTCCCATAGCCTTCTCCTTCCAGGCTACAGGTATCTCGCTTATATATACGAAAATATAGCTTCCACCTGCATATCAGCGCAAGCTGGCAGGTGGGGGGCGAGCAGAGGCCAGCGCGGCCGCCGACGGGCGCTCCCCGATGCCGTCGGGGCGGGATATGGCGCTCGCCAGCGGCGGGCCGACGGAGCCGGGCAAGCACCAGCGGGGTCAGGAGGAGCAGAAGCTGGCACCGCCCGGCCAGGCCGGCTGGCCCGCCCTGGCCCGCCCTCCGTGGCGGAGCCCGGCACGGTGCCCGGGGCCGGCGTCTTGGCCCAGTTGTCGCCGGCCGGATCTGGAGGTTCAACAGTGAACGATCCCAATCCAGCAAATCCGTCCCTACTCGCGGTCTCCAGCCCCGACCTTCCGGCAGGCACCATCCCGCGCGAGTTCACCTGCGACGGCGCCAACCGGCGCCCCCGCCTGCAGTGGAGCACACCGCCACCGGGCACCCAGGAGCTGGCCATTGAAATGCTCGACCCCGACGCCCCGGGCGGCACCTTCACCCACTGGCTGGTCTACGGCCTGCCTCCTGGCCTCGCCAGCCTCGCGGCCACGCCGGCCGGCGCGGCAGAGGGCGTCAACGACTTCGGCCGCCGCGGCTACGGCGGCCCGTGCCCCCCGCGGGGCCCAGCGCATCACTACCACCTCGTAGTCCTTGCGCTGGACACCCGGCTGGGCCTGCCAGCCGGGGCCGCAAGGCCCGATCTAGAGTCACGCATCAGCGGTCACCTGCTAGCCAAGGGCGAACTGGTCGCCACCTACCAGCGCGCTTGACCGGGCACCAGCCAGCGAGCCCAAACGCCCGCTCAGCCGCGTGGTCACGCCTGGTGAGACTCGCCGACCCAGAGCAAGTACCAGAGCCGCCGCTCTGCGCGGCTCTGGGGTGGCGATTCTCCGCATCTGGGGGCGTCCATATCTGGTCGTTATGTCCGCAGCGGCGCGCCTCCGAGGCCGCCGCTGCGACGGTATCCAGCCGTGGCTGGCCGGGCTAGCCGGCGTGGCAGGCCTTGAGCGCGGCCGCGGTGTCGACGGCGCGCCGGCTTTACTTTGAATCTCGGGAACTCCATTTTGGCGTTGCCGTTCACGAGTCTTCGCAGTGGCGCCACGCCGTGGTCAGTATTCAGGTGCCGCCGACAGCGAGGTCTCACGGGAGCTGCGGCATAAAGCCGCAGTGAAGGTTGAGCGCCGTCCCCCGGCGCACGTCCGCGCCGGGAACGGCCGGTCCTGTTCACTCGATGGGTTTTCTGGCCCAGTTGGCCGGGTTGGTGCCGAGCAGCCGTAGATGGTGCGCGAACAGGGTGGCCGGGCTGAGGGCGGGGTGTGGGCCGATCTCGGCGATGAGTACTGCTAGGCCGCGGGCGTTGGCAGCGCATACCTGATGCCGGTCGTGGTCCAGTTGGCTCACGATCACCCGGTAGCCGTTGATGATCTCGCGGGTTGATTTTCCGCGGGAGTTTTTCCCGCCCGGGTAGTAGTAGCAGGGGTTGTGGCGCGAGGTGATGGGGTCGATCTCGACCCAGGGAAGGTTGTTCTGGAATTGCAGGCCGGCGTCGGACGTCACGCTGCCGGCGGCAGCCGCGTACAGCGTATACCGGCTGGCCCGCAGCACCCCGGCGTCCGGCAGGTAGTACACGCTGCTCACCCGCCACTGGCTGGGCAGGCCGGTCAGCTGGGCCGGGAACACCAGCGGCGGCGTGGGCGCACCGTACCGGACGTGCCGTGCCACCTTGACCGCGTCACGTCTGATCGCCTCGCGTTTGGCCGCGTTGTGCAGCAGCGGGTTGTCATACGGGAAGGGGAGGTACAGCGTCGCCCAGCCGCCGCGGGCGTATTCCCAGACCAGCGAGGAGTCACCAGAGCTGGCCCAGAAGGCGCGGTGCCCATGCACGGTCGGCGCGCGCCCGCTGATCTGCGTCGCCGGGCCTGCGGAGCACGTGAGCCGCTTAGGCGCAGCGACCAGGGTGCACCTGCCGGCCGCGTACACGCTGAGGTTCCATTCGGACCGGGCATCGAGTTTGGGCCTCGCGATCAGGTACATCACCTTGCGGCCCGTGCCGCCCGCCACCAGCTTGTCTCCTGCCGGCAGCCAGCCGAACGACAGGTACGGGACCAGCGGGCTGAACTGGCGCGGCGCCGCCGGCCCGGCGGCCGACGGGCCAGAACTGGGCCGGAACGGGGCCGCCCCCACGGCGATGGCCACGGCCACGGCCACGGCGGCCGCCACGGCCACGGCCATGACGGCCCGGCGGTGGACCACCCGGCGGCGGAGCGCCTCCACGGTCACCCGCCGCGGCGGTTCCCCCACCGCCATCTCCAGAAGATCCCGCAACTGCTCTTCCACCCTGCTCACCGGGCCTCCCGTCCCACCAGCGCCGCCAGCCGGGGATCATCACGCAACCTGGCCAGAGCCCGCGCGGTCGTGCTCTTGACCGTCCCCACCGCGCAGCCGAGCACCTGCGCCACCTGCGCCTCCGACAAGTCGTCGAACACCCGCAGCACCAGCACCGCGCGCTGCCGCCGGGTCAGCCTCCCCAGCGCGTCCCGCACAACCAAGCGCACCGCCGCCTCCGCTGCCATATCCCCGGCCATGGGCCGGTCCGGCACCACCGCCAGCAGCCGCTCCCCCCGCCACCGGCGGCGCCACCACGAGGCCCAGGTGTTCACCATCACCCGGCGGACGTAAATCTCGGGATCGTCACGGTGCGTGATCCGCTCCCAGCGCGGCCACGACCTCGCCAGCGCCGCCTGGACCAGGTCCTCGGCCATCGCCCAGTCACCGGTCAGCAGCCACGCCGTCCGCTGCAGCGCGTGCTCGCGCCCCGCCACGAACTCGGCGAAGCCATCCGGCTCCCGGGACACCATGCCTCCCGCCCGCTCGACGCGTCCACCTTTACGACTACCTGGGCACCCCGAAAGGTTCATCCATCCCCGCAAGCAGCAGCGGCAGCCGCAAAAGGATCTTGAAGGCCCTGCTCAGGCCAGCATTCCCAGCATGCGCCGCGCTCGCGTTTCAAGCCCATGCCGAGCAACACGCCACGAACCCACAGTGAACGCGGCGGTCAGTTTCCAAACAACCGAAAGTTCCCGGCGCCGATCCTTCGGTCAGGCTGAACTCGCGGTAAGCAACAGTCGGCGAGTTCCTGAGTTTGGTGCTGGCCGCATGCCAGACGGAGTGGGCCTGGACTAGGGCCTGTGAAGTTGGATGCTTGTCGGCGAGTCGTTCTGATCTTTTCTCAGCCCCCGTGGGATCATCTCGCCAGGAGTGATGGTTCATCATTCTTGGCGAAGTTGAGGAGGCGCGGGTTGGCTCTGGCCTTGGTGCGTGACCTGCGTGATCACCGGGTGCCGGCGAGCGAGGAGGATCTCGCTGACTTCGAGACCGACGTGCTGGCCGAGTTTGTGCTCGCGCGTGCCTCGGCCGGGCTGGCCGACAGCACGATCCGCAATGACACCGGCCACCTGGAGCTGATCCGGGACTGGTTCGGGCGGCCGCTGTGGGAGATGCAGCCCGGCGACGCGGACGCCTACTTCGGCAAGGTGCTGAGTGATGCGAGGCCGTCGACGCGTACCGGCCGAGCGGCCGCGCTGACGGTGTACTTCCAGTTCCTGGACCTGCGGCACAAGATCGAGCTCCATAACCTGACCGGCCGCGTGGTCGAGTGCCCGCTGGATGAGATGAACCGGCCCCGCGCTTCCGTCTTCCCGCAGCTGCGCGTGCCGCCGGCTGAGACAGAGGTCGAGCAGCTGTTCGCCGGGTGGCGGCAGGAGCTGGCTGCCTGCCGCAAGTTCGCCCCGTCCGCCCGCAACTACGCGGTCGCCCGGCTGGCGGCCGACGTGGGGCTGCGAATCAACGAGGCCCGGATGCTGGACCTGGAGGACGTGCGGTGGGGGCTGGGCCGGTTCGGCAAGCTGAACGTCCGCCACGGCAAAGGCTCGCGGCGGCGCGGGCCCAAGCCGCGGCTGGTGCCGCTGATCAACGGCGCGGATCAGAACCTGCGGTGGTTCATCCAGGATGTGTGGGGCCAGTTCGACGCCGATCACACCCGGCCCGGGGCCCCGTTGTTTCCCTCCGAGCGCAAGTGCGCAGATGGCTCGTGTTCACGGGCGACCGCCGATGTGTTCCGCCGGTCGCTGGCCGAGGCCGCCACCCACCACCTGCCGGCGTGGGCCGGCAAGCTGACCCCGCATGTGCTGCGGCACTTCTGCGCCTCCCAGCTCTACCTCGCGGGCATGAGCCTGTTCGCCATCCAGGAACTACTTGGTCACGCCTGGACTGGCACCACGGCCCGGTACATCCACGTCCACGGCAGCCACGTCGAAGACGCCTGGGTCGCCGGGCAGCAGCGCGCCGCCGATCGATGGAAGGGACTAGCCCGATGAAGTGGAACCTCCGGCTGGCGGCCGCCAACCGCGGCATCTGGAAGGCCAGCGAACTGCAGCGCCTGCTCGCCGGACGCGGCATGGTGATCAGTGCCGGGAAGATGTCGGGCCTGTGGTCCGGCCAGCCGAATACCGTCAAGCTGGATGAGCTGGATGTCATCTGCGCGGTGCTCGGCTGCGGCGTCGGGGAGCTACTGCTGCCTGAGCCCGAGGCCGTGCCGCAGTCCCCGGCCAACCAGGGCAGCGGCGCTGTCGCGGAATCCCGCGCTATCACGCCCCGGTCCCGGACCGGCCGGTCGCTGCCACCCCGGTGACCGGTGATCCACGCCGTCTCACGCCAGAGGCGCTGCTGCGGCGCTGTGACACTCCGCTGCTGATGGCCGCCACCTGCCGCGCGATCGATCTGGCCGAGGCCCACGGCTGGTCGGCCGCGACGCTCACCGGTGTGTTTTACGGCCTGAAGGCCGTTCTCGACGGTCACACCGGCGACAACCCAGTTCCGCTGTCGCAGGTCCGCCGACAGGTGCGGCCACGCCGCCACAGCTCAGCCACCAGGATCGCTGAAGTCCTCGCCGAACTGGAACTGCTGCGCGACGACACCACCGCGGCGATCCGGGCCTGGATCGACCACAGCTCCAGCGCACTGCCAGCGGGATTCCGCCGCGACATCCGTGCCTGGCTGGTGGTGCTGCTCGACGGCGACGCCCGCACCCGCCCCAGGTCGCACACCACTCTGCGGGTCTACTTCGGCATCCTGCGGTCCTTCATCGAGCACTGGGCAGCAACACGCAGCCACCTGCGGGAGATCACCTCTGGCGACGTCGACACCGTCCTGGAGCCACTGCACGGCCACCGGCGCTACAACGCCATCACCACGCTGCGCTCGCTGTTCCGGTTCGCCAAACGACGCGGCCTGACCTTCGCCGACCCCACACGGCACCTGGGCGGCGGCCGGGCCGCCGAGCACACCATGGTGCCGATGACTGCTCAGGAGATCCAGGCGGTCCAGCAGGCTGCCGTGACTGCCGCCCAGCGCCTGGCGATCGCGTTAGCGGCCGTGCACGCCGCCCGGCCCAAGGCTATCCGCGAGCTCAGCCTGGACGACATCGACCTGCCCAACCGGCGCATCACCATCGCCGGTCACCGGCAGCCCCTTGGCGAACTCACCCGCCATGCCCTGCTGGCCTGGCTCGAATACCGGCGCGCCACCTGGCCGGACACCGCCAACCGGTACGTCCTGGTCACGCGCATCAGCGCGCTGGGCACCGGGCCAGTCTCCCCCGACTACCTCGACAAGCACCAATTGCGCGGCATCTCCCTCGAACACATCCGGCGCGACCGCATCCTGCACGAAGCCCTGGCCAGCGGCGGCGACCCTCTCCACCTCACTCTGGTCTTCAACATCGACCCCACCAACGCGATGGCCTACGCCAGCGCCGCCCGCAACCTTCTTAGCGAGCCCGGGTCGAACAAGCGGCGAAGATGGTTGCCTTGAACCCCGCCCCGCGAAAGCGGGAATCCTTCCCGCCAGTGTCCGGCCATGGGGATCTGGCTGCGGGGAGCCATGAGCGGCCGCCTGGAAGCGGCCAGCCCATCACCGAACGCCACGGGGGCCGCGGACGCTATCGCTCCTGATCCGTTACGTGCGCAGTTGCGGCTTGCCTGACTGATCGCCGGTCACCCGCATAATTGTCAATCGGCGCTGGTCACCGGCCAGAGGGGCGGCAAAGTAGATAGCCGCCGGGTTGGCTGGTTTGCCGCCCAGGAAGTGGATCGATCGTGTTCACCGGGCTGAACCCCCTCGCTTCTAGAATGCCTGCGTGGCCGGGTAAGGGCGGGTAGCCCGCGGAAGGGTCTAGGGTGTTGGCCTCGGCCACGCTGACTCCGTCGGCGGCGAGATCGTCGCTGGGCTGCGGCGCGTGAACTCGGATCGGTTCTGGTTCGTCTTATGGCCGCGGCGGCGCGGGGGGCGGGCCGAGGACGTCGATCCGGAAGCGCTCGCCGGCGGCGGCGGCGCGGCCCATGTCCGGGGTTCCCGGCGGGGGCAGCTCACGTGCCTGGGCGGGCTCGCCGCAGGCGGCGACGTAGCGCTCGAAGTGCCCGGTCGTCAGCACCAGGTTGCGCATGGGTGCGTCGGGGCTCACCTGGTGCCAGTGCGGTATCCCCCTGGGCAGCAGCACGAAGCTGCCCGGGGCGAGGCTGAACACCTCGTCCCCGCAGTGGACCTCCGCCGTGCCCTCGAGGATGTAGAAGGCCTCGTCCTCGTCGTGGTGGACGTGCAGGGGGCTGGCGAAGCCGGCGGGGCTGACGAACTCGGTCAGGGCGAACCGGCCGTCGGTGTGCTCCCCGGCGGCCTTGAGCGTCACGAGGTTGCCGAAGAACCAGTGGGCTTGGCCGTCGCCGGGGTCAAGAGCATACGGCCGGGCGTGTGTAGTCATCTCCATCGCCCCTTTCAGGTATACTAGCTATCTGTTCGATAGAATCGGAGTATAGCCAAATGCCGGGAGAAGTCAAGCCCCGCCGCTACGAGTCAGCGCTGCGGCGTGAGCAGGCCGCCGCCACCCGCACCCGGATCGTGCGGGCGGCGGCGGAGCTGTTCGCGGCCCAGGGCTACACGCAGACCTCGATCGAGCAGATCGCGGCGCGGGCAGGGGTAGCGCGGCCCACCGTGTACACCGTCTTCACCGGCAAACCGGCCCTCCTCAAAGAGGCGGTCGACCTGCTGTTGGCCGGCGATGACGCCCCCGTCCCGGTCCGGGACCGGCCCTGGTTCCAGGAGCTGCTCCACCAGCGCGACCCCCGCCGCCTGCTCGAGCTCGAAGCCCGCAACGACCGCATGATCGATGAACGGGCCGCCGCCCTGCTCGAGGCGGTGCGAAACGCCGCGGCCACCGACGACGACATCGCCAAGCTCCACGCCACCATCAAGCAGCAGCGGCACACCGGCGCCCGCGTCGTGGCCGAGGCGCTGGCCGCGCTCGGCCCGCTTCGCGACGACCTCGACCTCGACGCGGCAACCGACGTCTTGTGGCTGCTGAAGGACCCAGCGCTGTACACCGCGCTGGTCGGCGACCGGGGCTGGCCGGCCGAGCGCTACCAGGCGTGGCTGGCCCGCGCCATGCAGGCCTCGCTCCTCCCAGCACGAGCCAGCCGCCGGAATCGGGCATCGTGAGACAGGCATCCCTCAGGGCAACCCGCAGCGAACGCCGCGCCGGCAGCATCCCGCCCGGCCCGGCGGCACAGGCCAGGCCACGCCGGATTAAGGCCACACGGCCACAGCGGCACCTAGCCGGCAGTTCTGAGCGCCTTCCCGCACGCCGCCGGGCAGGACGCAGCGGGCACCTAGTCGGCAGGTACGTAGAGAACCCGCAAGGCGGAAGATCGCCGTCCGGCTACTCTACGTGACCATTACTTCCTACCATGAACCCACGCTGATCGCGGTGACCAAATCCCGGACGACCGTGAGTTCCTGGTGCCGGCCCTTCAGTCAGGCTGAACTCGCGGGCGAGCGGGTGATAAGCCGCTGTATCAACCCGGTCGCCCTTGACGTCAAGCCTGTCCGTCGCGATCAGGCGGCCGAGCTCGGCCGGCTGCTCGCCCTTGGCGCGCGGCAGGTGGACGTCGGCCAGGGTGCCCGGAACTGGTTCGTGCTGGCAGACCCGAGGGCAACGAGTTTTGACTGTGCCGTCCCTGATGCCGTGCGACTGGAACGGGCTTGACCACGCGACCTGTGGCGTTGTGAGAGTTGTGCGGGCACGCAAACGCGCCGCAAGCAACACACCAGGGTTCGCAGAGACCGGGCTGCCGCCGCCGGAGGGCCCTCCGACGGTCGGGTCGCCTGCTCGCGGGCGTCTGCGGCGGATAATGAGGCATGCCCGGCACCGGTGAGCTGTCCCCGGCTGAGCAGGCCGCGCTGCGCGACCGGTGCTCGGTGTTCCTGGCAGGCCACGGCCCGGTCACGGCAGCCGACCTGCTGGCTGGCATCCCCGCGGGCACGGCCACCGACCACTACGGCGCTGGTGGCGTTGTCGCCGAGCTGGAGGCGGAGATCGCCGGGCTGCTTGGCAAGCCCGCGGCGGTGTTCTTGCCCAGCGGGACAATGGCCCAGCAGTCGGTGCTGCGGGTGCACGCGGACAGGCGGCAGCGGAAGACGGTCATCTTCCACCCGATGTGCCACCTGGACCGGCACGAGGGCCAGGCATACCAGCGCCTGCACGGCCTGACCGGGCGCCCAGCCGGCGGCCCGGACCGCCTGATGACCATCGGTGACCTGGCCGCGATCGCCGAGCCGGCCGCGGCGCTGCTGATCGAGCTGCCGCAGCGTGATCTTGGCGGCCAGCAGCCGGACTGGGACGACCTGCAGGCCCAGGTCGCATGGGCCCGGGGCCAGGGAGCCGCCGCCCACCTTGACGGCGCCCGGCTGTGGGAGTCAGCAGCCGGGTACGCCAAGCCGCCGGCCGAGATCGCGGCGCTGTTCGACACCGTGTACGTGTCGTTCTACAAGGGCATCGGCGCGCTGCCGGGCTGCTGCGTGGCCGGCCCCGCCGACATCCTCGCCGAGGTACGCGAGTGGCGGCAACGCATGGGTGGCACATTGTTCGGCCTGTGGCCCAACGCCGCGTCGGCGCTGAGCTGCCTGCGGCGCCGGCTGCCGCTGATGCCCGCCTACCTCTGCCACGCCCGCGCCATCGCGGCCGCCCTCGCCGATGCCACCGGCGTGCGGGTCGTGCCCGACCCGCCCCAGGTGCCGATGATGCACCTGCTGCTGAGCACGACACAGGACAGGTACACCGCGGCCGCCCGCCACCTGGCCGCCGGGCAGGGGATCTGGGCCTGGCCGAAGGCCATGCCCACCATCGATCCCGGTGTGCAGCGGGTGGAGCTGTCCGTCGGCGACGCCACCTGCGCACTAGAGCCGCACCGGGTGCGCGACATCATCGCCGCCCTGATCGCGACCTCAGTGCCGCCGGCGCGGCGGCACTTAGAGCCGCTGTGGTAGGCGGGCTGGTGGGCAGGTAGGGGAACAGGTGCCCGGGCC
>DASYQM010000460.1:0-2189 GCA_036005525.1 Streptosporangiaceae bacterium | reverse complement strand
CTCGGCGGGCTCGGCAAGCTCATCTTCCGCCGGCAGCGCACGGGCGAGCTGGGCACGGGCCCGCCGGAGGCCGCTGTTGACCGCAGTAGTCGTCGTGCCCAGCAGATCCGCCACCTGCGCGGCCGGCCACTCCAGCACGTCCCTCAAGATCAGCACCGCGCGCTGCTGGGCGGACAGGTACTGCAGCGCCGCGACGAACGCCAGCCGTATACCCGCGCGCGACACGGTCACCGCGGCCGGATCCTCGTGGTCCCCGGCCAGCAGTGCGTCGGGAAACGGCTGCAGCCATGCCACCTCCGGCCCTTCCACCAGCGGCGCCCCCGGGTCCTCCGTCGGGCCACCCAGCCCGGACGGCAGCGGCCGGCGGCTTCGGCGCTCGATCGCGGTCAGGCACACGTTGGTCGCGATCCGGTACAGCCAGGTCCGCACGGACGAACGGCCCTCAAACCCGGCATAGGACCGCCACGCCCGCAGGTACGTCTCCTGAACCAGGTCCTCGGCCTCCTCGGCCGAGCCCAGCATCCGGTAGCAGTAAGCCAGCAATTCAACCCGGAACCGGCCGGTGCGACTGGTGAAATCCTCGCTGACCGTCATCGGTTACACCCAAACTCTCCCGCGCGGACGCCAACGACCCGCTGGCCCTATATACCTATAGACCCGGCCGCCGGCGCAAAATCGTCGCCCGCCGCGCTCGGACGCATGGCTTGGACCCTCGAACGCCGGACCCCGTCGTGGTCGCCACGCCCGGACACCAAGCTGACACCGCGCTCAAGCGCCGGGATCATCATCCGCTGAGTCGCGAGTCACGCCGATCCCACGGCCGCTGTCTGCGTCCAGCTCCGCGCCCACCAGGGCCCATCCGCCCGGCCGGCGCGACACCGCCCGGGCCTCATCCAGCGCGGCGGCCTGTCCACCATTGGCCCCACCACCACCTGCGGGCCGCGAGCGACGGTGATCCGGCAGTCCCGCTGGCCCGTCTGAGGAACGTCGTCATGCCGTCACCCCGCCCCTGTAAGGGGACTGTGAGGGGACCGTTAACCCCAACCGGCAGGCTCCGTGTCGACCGTCCGGGCGAGACCGCCCAGCGGAAGCCACCTCGATAGGAGCACGTAGATGCGGATCTCTCTGGCCGGACGACGCCGGCTCGGCGCACTGGCCGCCACCGACGCGATCATTCTCGCTCAGGTGGTGGTGCAGACGACCACCTCGGCACCGGCCGCCGCGATTCCGGGACTGCAGGTCGCGGAGGCCAGCACCGCGATGGACTCGATGGGCGTGAAGACACAGGACGTGGACTGTCCACCTGGGACGCGGGTCCTCGGCGGAGGCGCCGCGCTGATCGGTAATCCCTCCACAAAGGTGTTCCTCACCGAGATGCGCCCGCTGCACGCGTGGACCTACCGCGTCACGGCCGCCGAGATGGCGCCCGGTTGGGACGGCAGGTGGATATTGACGGCTTACGCGATCTGCTCCGCCCCGCTGCGGGGCTGGGAGCTCAAGACCGGTAACTCCGGCACGGACGCGTCTGACTTCAAGACGACCTTCACGTACGGCTGTAGCGAGCACAAGAAGGCGTTCAGCGCCGGCGGCCGGGTCAACGTGCCGGCGGGGCAGCAGGGCCAGGTCGGCCTGACCATGGTCCGCCCGGACGGGCCGCTGACCATCGGGCGGGCCAGCGCCCGGGTAGCGCCGGGCGGCTTCTGGGATCCGTGGTCGGTCGACTCGTACGCGATCTGCGCCTACCCGGTCCCGAACCAGCAGAACGCCGGTCAGCTGTCGCCGAACAGCTGGGGTTACGCGACGTGCCCGTCCGGCCCGACCCCGAACGGTCTCGGCGGCGGCGCCGGCACCGTCGACCTGCACAAGGGCTACCTGCAGGACATCCAGCCGTACCAGAACGGCGTCTACGTCCAGATGACCGACCTGCCCGACGGCGGCATCGTCGCGCAGGTGACCTGCTCCGACTGACACGTCCGTCGAGTCCCAACCGACCTACTACAGCGCGGTTAAGGCGACCGACGCCAGTCGCCGGGCAGGTTTACAGCTCATCGGCGGCGACGCGGCGTGGCCAGGTCCTGCTGGCTCACGCCGCACCGGAGACATCCTTGACAGTACGGTCAAAAACGCGATGCAGGAGGGGGGAAAGGATTCCTGCCGCGCGCGCCAATAGGGCGGTCTGCGGATCCGCT
>DASYQM010000459.1:0-4019 GCA_036005525.1 Streptosporangiaceae bacterium | reverse complement strand
GCTCTGGCCAGGCTCTGGCCTCTTAAGCCGCCGGTGCTGCCGAGCGGGTGCATGGGTTAACGGCATCTCAGGTCTGGGCGTATCCGGATCGTGCGGCGGCGAGGACCAGGCCGTGATCCAGCGGGGCCATCTGGACAATCGCGGACCTGCTTTGGCCATGACACGCTGCCATGCCGGGTTCTCCCGCATCCTCTCCAGGGCCCCGACCAACCCGGCGACCATCTCGGTCGCGTCCTCCTCCGAAAGGGTGTCATCGCGCGCCAGCTCACTGAGCCTTGCGAGCAACTGGCGCGCTTCCTCCTGTCGCGTCACGCTGTCGCATCTCCCCCGTAGCAGCAGCCCGGCCGCCGGGGGAACCTGGCAGCCGCGCCGCGCTCGCATCAAGTGGGATAGCACCGCCAGGCAGGGTGGCAGCACCTCCATGACACGAGTAGAGCACGTGCGTGAAACAGGACGGTCCCCCGGCTCGACGGGTAGGACCGGGGAGCCATGTCCCAGGGGCGCTACGCCCCCTGGTTCATGCCGCGGCCGGTACCTCACCGACCGGCAGCCAGGCATCCCGCACGGCACTGGCACGTGCCCCCGCAACCGGAGCGCAGCCCGGATGTAAACCGGCCGGGCCTCCCGCGCATCCCTTAACAGCTGCAGATCGTGGGGAGCCCGTGGCCTGCGGGGGCGACGGCGCCACGGGCCGCCAGGCCGCGGACGGAGACTCGGAACGTCCGCGCGGCCAATCCGGTGGCCTGCGCGTTCCCCTCCTGCGGGCCGTCATAAACCGTCACCGACGGGAATCCCCCTTCCGGTACCGGCCGGGTGAACCCGCCACGCCGCCCATGAGGCCGGGGTGTTTGAGGCCTTACGGGTCCACGTCTGGGCTGTGGACCCCGCCGATGGGATCCCCGGCCCAGGCGGCGGTCGTGCCAGCGATGGTCGTCTCAAGCCCCGGTGCCTGGCACCCTCCGAGGGCGCCGGCAATGTGACGCGCAGGGGAACCTGCCCCGGTGCCCCTGCGCGCGCCTAGATGGATTGTTGTTGGTGTTGGGCTGGTCAGCCGATCAGCAGGTGGATCGGGCCGGACGAGATCGGGTCCGGTGTTGCCCCGAGCGAGTTGCCGGTGTCGTCCGTGACAGTGGTGCCGCTATAGGTCACCGACTGCAGGAACAGCGACTGGCCGGAGGGACAGGTGAAATCCCCCTGGCTGGGCGGGCCCACGGTCAGGCTGCCGGTGGTCTGCCCGTTGCGCACCGGGAAGTTGCCGCTCGTCTGCAGTGCGGTCGACACGGTCCCCTTGTTCCCGGCCTTGGGGTGGTTGCCGCCGTTGTTGAAGCACTGGTAGACGGCGGTCGCGTTGTCCACCGTGAGCGTGATGTTGACATTGGTGACAGCGTTCCCAGCCCGGCGTCCTTGAACGAGGTCGTGAGCGCCCCGGTGCTGGTGCTGATGCTGTTGTTGGCGAACAGGAAGTGCGGGCTGTCAGCCAGCGCTGCGCTAGCGCCCATCACCACCGTGGTAACCGCCGAGATGAGTACGAATGCGATGCGTCGCATCGATTTCCCCCTTGTCAGGTTTTCTTGAACTCCATTGGTCGAGAAGTGCCAGGCCACCACCTCCCCCTAGGCGCTGCCGCGCTGTGCGCGCAAAGATGCGACGGGCGATGACTGGCCCGGCGGGGAGTGGCGCAGGCGATCGCCGGGCGGTGCCCGGGGTTCGGCTCGCGTCATCCCTCCCTGTGGCGGCCGGTTCCGGCACCGCGCAGTGCGGCAACTGGCGTCAGAGATCACCGTAAGCACGCTTGGCAACAGGACGGCAAGGCCTAACGGGCAGTAACACATTCATCCTGGCTATTACTGGGCAAAAATGCATTCCAGGTATGAAAACGGTCACACGTCGGGTGCAGGTCCTCTCACCCTCCGTCCACTGCTCCGTCACATCCGGGCTCGTGCCGCGGCCGGTACCACACCGACCGGCAGCGCGGCGCCGCGTTGCAGAACACCGCCATATGCCCCGCCGGGCTGCCCGGCCACGGGCCCCAGGCCGCGCGGACGGAAACACGGAACCCCGCGCGGCCAACCCCGACGGCCAGTGCGCTCCCGCCCGCGGGCCGTCCTGAATCGTCACCGACGGAACCCTCATTCCGTTACACGCCGGGTGAATCTGCCACGCCGCCCGCGCGTCCCTGCCTGTGAGCCGCTCCAAGCTGTGCCTGGTGCCACCCGGCCGCGGACGGGAACAGCTAATTAGCCGAGCCGGGCTTGTGCCGACCTGCTTTGCTGTTACGTGCCGAATTCTTGCAGTTACGTGGCGAATTCTTTGCAGTTACTTGGTGAATTCTTTGCGGTTACGTGGCGGATTTTCATTAGATGGCCGTAGACGGCCGGGCGTAAACAGGTGTTTGATCAATGACGGCAGTCCGGCGAGGGAGCGTCGGCAGCTGATCGGCATCAAAGGGGGGGACCACATGCGCTACATCAACAGGCTTACCGTTGCAGCCGGGGCTGGCTGCCTCGCCGCGGCACTAGTGGGGACGGCGGCTACGCCTGCCCTGGCCGACTACGGCCCGGGGGCCCAGTTCCAGGTTGAGATCTCGGCCAACAACGTGGGTGGCGTGCCGGGCGACGGCGTCTGGCTGTGGATCGAGCTCAACCGGGACGGGGGCGGCGACTACACCGGCAGCGACTGCATCCACAGCGGCCCAGGCGGACCCAACGGCGCCGGCCACCAGCGGGGCGATGTGGAGTGGACCGACTCCGGCGGCAAGCTAACGATTACCGGTGTCGCCCTGGTCGACGCCCAGTTCCCGGTCATCATCGTGGTGCCGGACCGCTACGGCCACTACGTCCTGGCATCGGACAGTGTCATCCAGGACTTTGCCCTCGGCCAGATCGGCGGGACCGCGCAGGTGCAGGTCGCCCCGTAAGGACAGCGCACGATCGTCAGCGTCACAATCGCCGTCAACGTGAATCGCCACGGCGTGCCGGATTCGTCGTGTCCGTCCCAGAAGTCGGCTGCCGCACCTGTCCCTGCCTTATCGAGCCGGCGTGCCTGAGGTGCAGGCGGCGCACCCATGGCTGGTTTGGAGCCAGCAAGCCAACGCTGGCCAACGGGTGAGGCGCGCCCGCAGCGGCATGCCGGGTGCTGGGGCGCTGCTGCGACCTGTGAGGGGTCGCGCGCCGGGATAAGGGGGCTTGGGTGGGCTGGCCAGTGGCAGCGGGCAGTGGCGGCGAGATTCTGGCCTGGGGACAAGCCTGCAAGGGCTGGCGGCTGGCTGAGCGCGGGCCGCCGGCCGCTGTACACCCCGGGGCGACGGGGACTATGTTTGCCCGAACCCGGAGCGGCAGGCCGCCACCCCGCTCGCTCCAGGCTGACGATCGTGACCGGCGCGGAGGCCCAGATGGGTGAGCAGCATGGTAGCGGGCACCCGGCCGGCGCGGCCCGGGTGAGGACGCCGCAGGTGCCGGCCCGGGGATGGTGGCGGTGTGCCGGTGAGGCACGCCGGGGCAGCTGTGCGGGGGAGTCAAGGCCATGAGCCGCACCCCGGCCGCTGAGCTTGCCCGGCTCAAGGTGCAGCATCGGGGCTGGATGATCCGGCGGCGCGTTGTTCCCGGCCAGCGAGCCGGCTATACGGCCCACAGGAAGCTTGAACGCGGCGGCTTCCAATCGTTGCAGGCCCCGACGGCAGGCGAGCTGGAGCAGGCGCTGTTTTTGGCCGAACAGGGCAGGCTTGACCAGGCCGGAGGCCGGCTTCCGGGACCCGCGGCGGGTCATGGCCTGTGAGCGGCCGGCCCCGCCGCCCGTGTGCGGCACCGAGGCTGGAGCGCTGTGGCCGAAGATGGTCCTGTGAGCCTTCCAGCGCGACAGCAGTTCGAGACGCTGGTCGGCTAGTGTGATGCGCCGGAAATCCGGGCTATATATCTTGCCAGTGAGTCCAGGATCTCTTCTGCGGTCTTGGTCCAGGTGAACGGCCTGGGGTTCTGGTTCCAGGTGGCGATCCAGGCGCGGATGTCGGCTTCCAGGGCCTG
>DASYQM010000458.1:0-4794 GCA_036005525.1 Streptosporangiaceae bacterium | reverse complement strand
GAATCCACCCCGTGTCCTGCGCGACCGCGGCTGGTGCGGCCCCCACCAGGACCACGGCCAGCGACAACGGGACGAGTGCCATCAAGGCGCGTAGCCTCATTTCTTTCCCTCCCCACCGGCCGGACCGTGCAGGCCCGGCCGGCCATTCGTGTGATTACTGAGTAACCGGACGGCCCACCAGCAGCCCCAGCGGGCTCGGCGCGCCAAACTCGATGCGCAGCGCGGCGGCGCCGTCGGCGAGCCGCACCAGAGTCACGTGCGCGGGCAGGAACACCGCACGCTGGGCGAGCACGAAGGAGCGCATGCGCCGCAGTTCGGCAGTGCCCTGAGCGGGGCCGCGCGCCCCAGATATTTCCATCTCCCGCAGCGGTACGCCCGCGGCGGCGCCCGGAGCCGCATCACCGAACGCCATAACGTTCAACGGATGTGAAGCCGCCAGCGCCGCGAGCGTGATCAGAACGCGCGAGTCCACCATCCCGGTGCGGAGTTCCTGCATGGCGGCGTCCCCCGCGTGGATCCGGGGGCTCTTCATCAGCTCCGCCGCAGCCTTCCGGCGGGCGGCCCAATCTGCAGCGAGCGCGGCGCGGTAGGCCGCCGCTCCGCCCGGGGCGACGGCGCGGACGTCGATTCGTGCCACGCCCGATCCGAAACCGGCGACGACGGCGGGCGCGCTCTGCCCCAGGATGCGACTGCCGAGCAGGTTCCGGACGGTCTGCGTCGCCACGATCACGTTGCAGAAGCGCAGGCCCGTCGTCCGGGACCGCAGCACGAGCAGGTTACCCGCAGGCAGGCCCTGCGCCTCAAGCACGTGGCACATGCCAGGATCGCACGCCACCATGGCGTCGCGGCTGACCTGGCGCGCGACCCACACGGCGGCCGCGTGGCCCGCTGTGGTCGCGGCGGCGTTCTGGCCCGCCGTGCCGGTGAGGGGGCCGGCACGGGCTGCCTGCTGCCCGGCCGCCGACCCTGTGCCGGCGTGCCTGAGGAAAGAAACGGTCAGCCCACTCACGACCAGCGCGACGACGGCCAGAACGGCCACCGCGATCGCCCAGCGGTGCCGAAACAGCCTGCCCAGCGCGGCCCAGCGCCGCCGCAGCCACAGGCGCACCGTCGTGGCGAGCACGGCCGGCCATGGTGGCTTGGGGCGGCCCGCGCCGGGCTGATCGCCGCCGACCTGGGGCTGGGCAACGCGGGCGCCGCCGGGCGTTCCGGCACCGGCATCGCCGGGCGGTTGGGCACCGGTATCGCCAGGCTGCCCGGCACCGGCATCGCCGGGCTGCCCGGCACCGGCATCGCCAGGCTGCTCGGCACCGGCATCGCCAGGCGTTCCGGCACGGGCATCGCCAGGCTGTGGAGTCGGGACGTCGCTGGGCTGCCTGATGCGGGCGTCGTTACCATCGGGATCGTCATCGAGGCCTAGGGCCTGACGGGCCGTGCCCAACGCCGCCTCGAGCGCCAGCAGCGAAGCCTGCCCGTTCTCTTCCTGCCGGCGCGGCGGCCGGTAATTGCCCTGCTCCCCCATCCGCGCCACCCCCAGGGCCGCGGCTATCTCATGGTCAACCCGGCAAACAACGACCCACTGTAACAGCCGAATTCGGACGATGTGCCCGTTTAGTTCCAAAATTGCCAATGACAATGGCGCGCCGTAGCCGGGCGTGCGTTTACCAGCCGTCATACGCGCCCGCCGGACCGCGCTGGCTCGCATAGGCACTCGCCGGACCGCGCTGGCTCGCACAGGCACTCGCCGGCTCAGCTATGGACGAAGTACCGGGTAGTAGTGCTCGGGGTGCCCAACTCCACCACCGGCGGCAATGACAACGCCGCCGTTGCCGTCTTCAACCGGTCTACCCACGCCCATATCTGCAGCATGGCCGCCAGCAGTGCCCCAACGTCGGCTCCCGCTGGACGGACGGATCGGTCAGCTTCGCCCCTGGTGACGACGTGACCCTCGCCGTCTCATACGACCGTTCCACCGGACGCGATCACTTCTTCGTCGATGACGACACGACCGGCGTCGAGCTGTTCTACAGCGGGTACGTGCCGGGCACCGGGAAGATCTACACCCAGGCCCGGGCGGGCGCCGAATTCGCGGCCGACCCGTGGGGCAACTTCAGGAAGCCCTGCGGCCCACGTCACCCCCCGATACTGCCTAACGAGTGAGGGTAGTGGCCGCCGCAGGCCACGGCCGCGCCGACCGTGGCCGGTCAGCCGTCCCGCCTCATCCGCCGGTAATCGTCCTCGACGGCGGCCGGGTCGGCGAAGAAGACGTCGTAGCGAATGCGCGGTGCACGGCCGCGGGCCGGCTTGCGGAAGAACACCGTCTTGCGCCAGGTCATGACAGCTCCTGTGGGTCATGTGATCGCTTGGTCGTGACTGTAGGGGCGTTCGGCCAGCGGCTACGATCCAATGGCGTGGCAGGAACGCAGACCAATCTGGCGTGGGAGACGCTGCTGGATCTGTCCGCGACCCGCCCCGGCCCGTTGCATCTGCGGCTGCGATCGGCGATCCGCGCCGCCATCAGGGATGGGCGGCTGCCCCTCGGGGCCGCCGTGCCGCCCAGCCGCACGCTCGCGACCGACCTGGGAGTTTCCCGGTGGACGGTGACGCAGGCATACAGCCTGCTGATCGCGGAGGGATACCTGGCGGGACGGACCGGTTCGGCGACCCGGGTGAGCTGGTCGCCTGATCTCGGCACCGACCGGGACGCACGCCCAGTGCGGCCGTCCGAGACGCCGCCACGGCCGGCGCGCTTCGACCTGTCCCCGGGCCGGCCCGATCTTCGCGCCTTTCCGCGCCGCAAGTGGGCGGAGGCGGTGCGGACCGCCGCCGAGACCGCGCCGTTCGACCAGCTCGACTACTCCCAGTCGGGCGGGCACCCGCGGCTGCGCGCCGTTCTCGCCGACCACCTGAACCGGAGCAGGGGCGCGGCCGCGGAGCCCGGCACCATCTCCATATTCGCTGGCGCTGGCCAGAGCATGTCCCAGGTCTCGCACGCCCTCCTCGCGGCCGGTCACACGGCGATCGGCATGGAGGATCCCGGCTCCAGCAGGCTCGTGCAAGCGGCGCAGATGGCGGGCCTGAAGCTAGTCGGGCTGCCGGTCGACGACGACGGCCTGGTGGTCGGTGAGCTCGCGAAGCATCCCGGCCTGCGTGCCGTGTGCGTGGGGGCGGCGCGTCAGGTAGCGACCGGCTGCACGCTCGTGCCGCGGCGGCGGGCGGCGCTGCTCGGTTGGGCCCGGGACGTGGACGGGCTGATCGTGGAGGACGACTACGACTCCGAGTTCAGCTACCGCCGGCCCGCGCTGCCTGCGATGCAGGGCCTGGACCCGGCGCGGGTGGCACTGCTCGGCTCCATCAACAGGACGCTGGGCCCAACGGTGAACATCGGCTGGGTTGTAGCGCCCGAGCGATGGGTCCAGGCCGTGCGGACCGCTGGCGACATCCCGGTCATGCCCTCCGCGCTCAACCAGCTCGCGCTGGCGCACTTCTTGGAGTCGGGCGATTACCACCGGCATCTGCGGACATCCCGGCGGCGATTCCGGGCCCGCAGAGCCGCGCTGATGGGCGCGCTGGAGCGCAGGCTGCCGGGATACCGGATCCGCGGGACCGATGCCGGGCTGGACCTGCTCCTCGAACTGCCACCCGGCGCAGACGCCGCCGCGATCATCGCGCAGGCACAGCGGCGGGACATGCTGCTCTGCAACCTGGACGACCTGAGATTCCGTCCCGATCCCGGCAAGCCCGGGCTCCTGCTCGGCTACGGCAACCTCAACGACCCGGTGGTCGACCGGGCGGTTGCCGTGCTGGCCGAGATAATCACGCAAACCTGAGCGGGCCGCCCGAGCAGCCCAGCTGACCGCACGCCAGAGCGAGTAGGGCTAGGAATCGAAGCCGGCCCTCCTAACCGGGACGCGCTCCGCTGGCTGCCGCGCATAAAGGACGCCTTCGCGAGGAACTACATAACGGAGCTGACACAGCCAGTGTCCGGCACCAGGGATCGGGTCAACAGGGGCCGAAGCGATGAACACGAAGCGATGATCAGCAGCGAGGGAACCCTCGCGCGGGTTGACGAGATCGCCAGCGACGTCCTCGGCTTCGCCGAGCCGCGGCCGGCCCAGCAGGAGGCCGCGGCCGTACTGGTCTCCGGGCGCGACTGCCTGGCCGTGCTGCCCAGCGGCGCCGGGAAATCGGCCATCTACCAGATCGCGGCCATCGCACTCGGGGGCCCGGCCATCGTCGTGTCTCCGCTGCTGGCGCTGCAGCGGGACCAGGCGGACGCGCTGCGGGAGCGCGGCCTGGTCGCGGTGACCGTCAACGCGCTGTCCGGCCGGGCCGCCAGGGATGACGCGGATGCACTGCTGCGCAGCGGCCGGCCGGGATTCATCTTCCTCGGGCCGGAGCAGCTGGCGCGGGACGACGTGCGGGCCAGCCTGACCCGCGGCCCGGTGCGGCTGTTCGCGGTCGACGAGGCGCACTGCATCGCCTCGTGGGGCCACGATTTCCGCCCCGACTACCTGCGGTTGGGCGCCGTCATCGACGCGTTCCCGGCGCGGCCCGCGGTGGCCGCGCTCACGGCGACCGCCGCCCCGCCGGTGCGCCAGGAGATCATCGGCCGACTGCGCCTGCGCGACCCCCGCCAGGTGATCCGCGATTTCGACCGGCCCGAGATCCACCTGTCGGTGCGCACGTTCCACCGCGCCCACGACAAGGAGCAGGCCGTGCTGGCGGTCGTGCGCGATCAGGCCGGAACGGGCCTGGTGTACACGGCGACGCGAAAGGAGGCCGAGGCCTACG
>DASYQM010000457.1:0-4069 GCA_036005525.1 Streptosporangiaceae bacterium | reverse complement strand
AGGGCCAGGTCAGCGAACTTCGGTGTACTCGCTGCGGTCCAGCTGCACGAGGTTGGTGTAGCCGCTGCCCTTTGGCTCTGCGACGTCGGTGTCCTGGCTGCCGTCCAGCCGCACGACGCGGAAGCCGCTTCCGGACAGCAGCTTGCGCAGCTGCCGCATCCCGCTCATGCCCGCGAGCGCAACCGCTACAGCGGCGGCGAGGACCGACCCGCCGAACAGCGCGAGCCCGCCGGCGACATATCCCAGCAGCATCATGACCACCGCGGCCAGCAGGGCCACCGGCACGGCCGCCACCAGCAGCAGCGCGAGCACCGTCACGGCGATCATGGCCCTGGCCGGCCTGTCCGGCGTCCGCTCCGCGTACCAGCCGGTCATCACGCTCACCTCTCAAGGCCCAGAGCCCGCCACGGGCCCAGGCCTACCCGAACAACACGATATGTCGTGTCCTCTGCTGTCAACGCGCCCCTCGATCAGAATCATCCCCGCAACCGTCCGGCGCGCTGACCGCGGGCGGACACCCACCGCGCCATGCGGCAGATCCGGGCGTTCACAACGTCAGCGATCGTGGATAAGTATGCGGTCTCACCCGATCATGCGGATGGCGGAACCTCGGTCAGAAGACATGGGCGACCCGGTGAATGCGCGCGCGCAGCCGCCGTTCGGGGCAGCCGGGGCGGCCTCGATGCTCATCAATTGAGCTGCGCAGATCGGGACAATATGTAGCGGTCACAGCCTCTAACGAGCCAAGTCCTCGGTATCCCTGGACGCGCCTCGCCGGACGGAATGACTTGGCCAGGGAAGTGGTTACAGGTGTGCTGAGAAAGCGAAGGAGTTCAAATCATGAAGGTGAGGAATTCGCTGCGGGGGCTAAAGGTGCGCCCGGGCTCGATCGTTGTGCGGCGTCGCGGCCGGACGTTCGTGGTGAACAAGAAGGATCCGCGCCAGAAGGCGCGGCAGGGCTGACGCGCCCGCGTCGTGCCCGGGGATTCTGGCCCGCGTCAGCTGGCGGTCAGTCCGCTCCTGAGGTTTGCCCAGCCCGCATCGATCCGGGCAGCGGTGCGGGGCACGGCCTTGCATGAGAGCGTCCTCCATCAGCCGGTGCAGGTCGTCATGCCATGCCTTGGCACGGCTGCCAGCGATGTGCAGGGGCCGAGTCGCGGCCTGACGCTCACTCGCGTACGGGCCGCTCACCGCTCCCGAAGATGACCGTCGCGCTTGCGAAAGTGAACACGTGCCCGGCCGCCCTTAGCACGACGCCATGCCCGCCTCGCTGATCAGGCCCCGGCGCGCGGGCGAACCTTGTCGGGTGCAGACCGTCCCGGCCGGTACCGCTGAACGCCCACGCCGGGCTGTCAGCCAAGCAGTTGCCCGCACACCGCGCGGCGCGCGTCCTCGATGATCTGCGCCAGGGTTCGCGGCGGAGCCGCGGCCTGGTCTACGGTGTCTTGCATGGTCTCGTCCTTCCGGTTTGGCGGGGGATGGGATCTAGGCCCCGCCGGGCGCTCTCACGCCTCGGCGGGGCCACTGTCGTAACGGGCGGGGGCAGGTCCGGCGTGCAGGCATGCGAGAGCAGTATGTGTGTCGGCGTCGCCTACTTCCGGGTGGCCGACGCGGCGAAATCGGTCGTGGCGATCGAGAACGCCGGCGGTGCGATCAACCAGATCGTGCCGACCACGCATGAACCGCGCCGTCGCCCGCCAGGCCGAGGCCAAGCGGGAGAAAGCGGCGCGGGTCATCAACGCTGAGCGCGAGATTCCCTGCCCGCCGCGCTCGGGGATGCCTCCGATGTCATGATGGCCCACCTGCTCCGTGTTCTTCCGGCCGCGTTGTGCGCGTTGGTCAGAGGTCGGCCGTCAAAGGTGGTACCGCATGGGTGCCGGGGTGGGGTGGGTGGCGCCGTTTCGCAGGCCGGTCGTGGTCAGTGCCGGGGGTGGCGGCGGCCGGGCTGGGCTGCCTGCAGGCCGCTGATGAGGGTGTGGAGGCTGGCGGTGAACCGTTCGTCGCGGTCGTCTAGCCAGACGTGCTCGCCAAGGGCGGCCAGCACGGGGAACCGGTCGGCGGGCAGTGACCGCAGAAACGCGTGCAGCTTGTGCCTGGTCGCGTTGTCCTGGAGTCGCTGCTCGCTGGCGCTGGTGCGGTCGCTGAGCGCGAAGCCGAGGGTGTAGTCGTAGATCAGGCGGAAGGCCAGGGCGGTCTGGCGTTCAGGCAGGCCGGCCGCGTGCAGCGGTGTGAGGAATGCTTCGGCCAGGGCGAGGGAGTGGGGGCTGAGGGGGTCGCGGGTCTTGAGCAGCGCGGCGATGCCGGGATGGTTTTCCAGGACTGCCCGCAGCCGTTGCGCGAGCGCGGTGACCTGCCCGGTCCAGTCCAGGGAGTGATCGGTCTGGCAGTCGACCTCGGCCAGCACGTCGTCGAGGACGAGGTCGTAGAGCTGCTCCTTGCTGCGGACGTGGCGGTACAGCGCGCCGGGAACCACGCCCAGCCGGGCGGCCAGGGCGCGCATGCTGAGGGCCTGTACGCCGTCCGCGCTGATGACGGCGAGGGCCTCGGTGATGACGCGCTGGCGGGTGAGCACGCGCCGGTGGCTCTCATCGCCGCCGGGCGGGCTGAACCACAACGTGTGCGGGGCCAGATCACCCGCCGCCTGCCGCTGGTCCGCCATGTCTGCCTCCGGTCACCGGTTTGACTGTGAACTCCGTTCACTATATAGTGAACAGTGTAGCTCGGAAGCAAATAGTGTTCACTCGAGCGGTGTTCTTCCGGGACTGCCGGGCCGCTGGCCCGGCCAGATGCAAGGGAGAACGAGATGACAGCCATGACGGGCTGGGACCTGTTTGAAGACCTGCGCGCGGCGCAGGAGGAAATGCTCCGGATGAACGCCGGGCGGCCCTGGTGGCCTGGCCAGCGGTACCAGGGCGGTGCCAGCGCCGCGGCCTGGGCGCCAGCGGTCGACATCTGCGAACGCAAGGACGCCTACCTGGTAACGGCCGAACTCCCGGGCGTCAAGCCCGGCGACATGGAGATCACCTTCGAAGACGGCCTGCTGACAATCCAGGGCGAGCGGCAGTCCGCGAGCTATGCATCCGGGGAGAAGGCCCACCGGGCTGAACGCCGCTACGGCGCCTTCCGCCGCTCGATCACCCTTCCCAGCCACGTCGAGGCCGACAAAATAGAAGCCTCGGCGCAGGACGGCGTCCTGCAGGTCCTGGTACCCAAGGCGGAGGAGATGCAGGCCAAGCACATCACAGTGCGCGCCGGCCAGGGTCACCCCGCCGTCACATCAGGTACAGCAGCCAACAACGGCAGCTGACAGCCAGGCCCGCAGCGGCGGCATCGCCGAAACCCGCCACGCGGTCAACATAATCCTCCTGCCGTCACCGCCAGAGATCGCGGTGACGGCAGGAGAGCGCGCGCCTGGCACCGTCGCGGATCTCGATGGCCCGCCGGACGGTCCCGTTCGCGTTCCACGCCTGAGCGCTGGTGAGCACCGCGGGCAGCTGATGACGACTGCCCACAGCCGACGACCGTATTCGCCCGTCATCCCGACGAGCTCCAAGGCATCCAGCACTCAGCAGTAACCGGCCAGCTCGTTGTTCTTGTGAAAACGTGCAAGCTGAATGAGCCGTCGGCAGACCAACAATTCATCGCCTCAAAGGCGATCAGCGTGAGCCGCTGGCCGGCGCTCAGCTGGGGTGATCTCCTCGTCCCTGGACACAATGCGGCCGGCTTTGTCAGCCGAAGGCGAGGCACACTTGAGAGTACCCGGATCCGCAGTGACCCGCCGGATCAAGAGCTCCCAGGCCACAGCGTTTGGGCGGGCCTTCTTCCGGGTTCTCGCAGGGAGGTACCGGCTGTGCCTGACAACATCGTGCTGATCATCCGATTTCACCCGGTGGGCGGGGAAGATGTCTCCGTGGTATCTGAGGACTTCGGCGGGGAGGGCGAGGCGCTTGAGGCCATCGCTCAGGCGCTGGACGAACGGCGCAGCCTGGTCTTGACCCATGCGCGATATGCCCGCGAGGCCGACCAGAATGGCGTGATCATCAACCTGGCCAACGTGGTAGCGGTGCGG
>DASYQM010000456.1:0-27759 GCA_036005525.1 Streptosporangiaceae bacterium | reverse complement strand
GGACGTTGGGATTCCTGCAGGCCTGCTCGGCTTGGCTCTCAACGGTCGACACGCTGGCCGGCCAGGACGCGCGCCCGGTGTACAGGACGATCAGCGCCGCGGTGAGCGCCAGCGCCGCGATGACCGCTCCGATCGCCACCTTCTGCGCCCGGGTCAGGGCCCGCCGGCCAGCGCTGCGCCGGCCGTGGCTTAGCAGCACCGCCGTGCGCTCCTCGGGCGCATACGCCGGGTCGCCGGAGCTCCAGCCGCCGTCCTTGCCCGGACCAGACTCGTCCAGCAGGGCCGACATCCTGTCAGCGGCGTGATCATAATCTGCATCGTCCAGCGATTGGCCCCGTGCGTGCCCGTTCTGGGCGCGGGCCGCCTGCCTGCCGTCCGCGAGCAGCGCTAGCTCGCGTTCCAGCGACATGCGAGCGTCGCTCAGCTGCCGCTCCAGCTGCGCGGTCTGGTCCCGCAGATCGGCGACGCGCCGGTTGCCGATGTGAGTGATTCCGGATTGAGATCTCACCTTCGTGTCCCTAGCTCGTGGCCCGGGCCCGGGCATGTCCGGCCCTGGTGATGACCGGGGCGAATACCGCGTGGGATAGATGTCGTGCTGTTGGCTCAAGCCGGGCCGTGCAGGCCCGCCACCGGGCGGCGCGGGCCATGACTCGGGACCCGTCGCGCCGGCCCGGTCGCGTGGTGGCGCTGGCCGGGCCCCCGGCGACCTGGCGGCTCCCTCCGGGCGTTCTCCGGCCGGCCGGCTGGCGTCGGCCGGGGCGCCGGACACCATTCAGCGGTCGCGGATCGGCGGCGGGGCTGGTCATGCTCGGTCATCCGGCAGCCCGCCGAGCGGGCGGTGCCCGATCCGGAGGAGCCTTGCGCCCCCGAGCGGCCGGGCGACCTACGGCCCTGGCCCGGAGAAGGCGGCTGACCTGACACATGTATATAATTAGAACACATGTACGAGTCTACTGTGAAGGGGATTCCATTAGAACATATGTTCGCCAGCCGCCGCTAGGATCAGCGGAGCCGGGCCATGCAGATGCCAGGCGGCCTTCCTCGCTCGATGCCAGGACGGCTGGGCGGTCGGCGCTGCCCGGCGGGCCACCTAGTCCGGCGCGCTCCGCCCCGGTCGTGCCTCGGATAGCGTGGGACGTCAGCCATCATGATCGTTCATCGTGGAGTCAGTTATGCAGCTGAGCGCGCGCAACCAGATCCCGGCCAGGGTCACGAGCATCAACGCCGGTGAAGCCATCGCCAACGTCGAGCTGGCCGCGAACGGGGTGCGCCTGGTGGCGTCGATTACCGTCGAAGCGGTGCGCGAGCTCGGGCTGGCGGAGGGCAGCAGCGTCACCGCGGTGATCAAGGCCTCCGACGTGATGCTTGCCACTGGCGGCTGACCTGACCAGCTCGCGAACAGCGGGGCTGGCGCCTCCGGCGCGTTACCGTGCCCGCCTGATGATCCGGCGCCACCGCCGCCGGGCCGGTAGGCCGGACCCGGCGGCCAGCTGCGTGAACGGGGGATGTACAACGGGTTTCTCGTGTGGATGTCAGCCGGATCCGGCTCGTGCCGGTGATTGGGACCGCCGGCGCGGGGATGGAGGCCCGGTCCATGGTCAACCTGGAATTGTCCTGGCAGCAGGCCGGCATCTCGGCCGCGGGCCTGATGATGGTGGCGGTGGTTGCCGCACGGTCCCCGCGGCCGTCGTTGGTGTACGCGGCCGGCTTCGCCAGGGAGGCAGGCCTGGTGCTCGGCCTGTTCGCGCTGTGGCAGATGGCCGGCAGCTTCGTCGTGATGGGCCCGGACGGCGCGGAGAGCCGGGCGCAATGGATCTGGCATGCCGAGCGGGTGACTCATCTGCCGAGCGAGACCGTCCTCCAGCGGGCGTTCCTGCCGCACCCCCTGGTCGTTGAGGCGTTCAATCTCTATTACGCGGGGCTTCACTTCGCCGTGGTTATCGCGTGCCTGATCTGGGTCTTCGTCCGGCACCGCCGCCAGTATCCTCGGGTGCGCGCCACGCTGGTCCTGTTCACGGCGGGCGCGCTGCTCATCCAGTTCGTTCCGGTGGCGCCGCCGCGCATGCTTCCCGCCGATGGGATGGTCGACACCGCGGTGCGCTACAGCCAGTCGGTCTACGGCTCGGTGGCCGGGTTCAATGCCGATCAGCTGTCGGCGATGCCGTCCGTGCACATCGGGTGGGCCCTGCTCGTGGCGCTGGTGCTGGTCGAGGTGTCGCGGAGCCGCTGGCGCTGGCTGGCGCTCGCCTATCCCGCGCTGACGACGCTGGCGGTCGTCGTCACCGCGAACCATTTCTGGCTCGACGGGCTCGCCGCAGCGCTGCTGCTCGCGCTGGCGCTCGCCGTTCAGCCCATGGCCCGGGTAGCGAGGCTTCCCGCCCGGATCGGGGGCGCTGCGCGCCGGCCCGGTCCCGGCTGGAAGCCAGCGACGGCTGGCGTGTTCTCGCCATCGGCAAGCGCTGGCCGGACCGCGAGGAGGCGGGATGAGCGTCTTCACCGACGCGGAGCTTCAGTACCTGCAGAGCGCACGGCTTGGCCGGCTGGCGACCGTCGGCGCGGACGGCATGCCGCACGTGGTACCGACCAGCTTCAGGTACAACCCAGCGCACGACACCATCGATATCGGCGGTCACGACTTCGGCAGGCGCAAGAAGTACCGTGACGCTCTCCGGCACCCCCGTGTGGCGTTTGTGGTCGACGACATTGCCTCGGTCAGCCCGTGGCGGGTGCGCGGGATCGAGATCCGCGGCGAGGTGCAGGTGCTGGAAAGCGGCGGCACGGAACTCGGGCCCGGCTTTGCACCGGAGATGTTCCAGATCACGGCCCGGCGCATCGTCAGCTGGGGCCTCGGCGACGGAACCTCAGCCAGCGCGCGGACCGTCCTCTGAGCCTGCGGGCGCGGGCCAGGCCGCCGGCGCACCGTTGGCGGCCATCGCGTCCGTGCCGCCCGGGCGGGATCGGCTTAACGACTGCCCCGCGCCCGTCATCGCCCCGGCCAGCACCTCCTCCGCACGGTGGCACGCGACCAGGCGCGCGGGCCGCACGGTCCGCAGCTCCGGGACCTCAGTGGCGCAGCGGTCAACGGCGAGCGGGCAGCGTGGGTGGAAGACGCAGCCGCTCGGCGGGCTGGTCGCGTCGGGCGGATCGCCGGGCAGCACGACGCGCGCCGAGCGGGCGGCGGTGTCGATCTCGGGCACCGCCGACCGCAGCGCCCGGGTATAGGGGTGCGCCGGCGCGCTGAGCAGCTCGCTCGTGGCGCCGGTCTCCACTACCCGGCCGAGATACAGCACGGCCGTCTGCTCGCACAGCTCGCTCACGATGCCGAGATTGTGGGTGATGAGCAGGTAGGCGAGGTTCCTGCCCGCGCGCAGCCGGGCGATCAGCGCGAGAATCCGGGCCTGCGCCTTGACGTCGAGAGCGCTGGTCGGCTCGTCCAGGACGAGCAGCCGCGGCTGGACGCTGAGCGCCCTGGCGATCGCGACGCGCTGGCGCTGTCCTCCGGACAGCTGATGGGGGTACCGGCCGGCGAACTCCGGATCGAGTCCCACCTCGGCCAGCAGCTCGCGTGCCCGCCCTGCGGCCAGCCGGCGGGCCACGATCCGGTGCGCGGTCAACGGCTCGGCGAGCGAGGCCCCGACGCGGATCCGGGGATCGAGGCTGTTATCCGGGTCCTGGAAAACGATCTGCGCCGCGCGGCGGTAGCCGGCCAGTGCGCGCCCGCGCAGTCCCGCCACGTCCTTTCCTTCAAAACGGATCTGGCCGCCGGCCACCGCCACCAGCCGGAGCACGGCCCGCCCGATGGTCGACTTGCCCGAGCCGCTCTCCCCGACCAGCCCCAGGCCGAACGGGCCGGAGGGGAGGCACAGGCTGACCCCGTCGACGGCCCGGACCGGGCCGAACCGGACGGCCAGATCGGTGATCTCAAGCAGCGGCGCCACGGCCCGGTCGGCGCTCTCTCGCGGCGGCGTCGCCGGCCCGCCCGTATCCTCCGGGGACGTCACCAACTGACCCTCGTCCTCCGGGGGCGGCGTCACCAGCTGACCCTCGTCCTCCGTCGGTGGCGTCACCGGCCCGCCCCGCGCTCCGGTGGCGTCACCGGCCTGCCCCGCGCTCCGGTGGCGTCACTGGCCCGCCTCCGCCCGCAGCCGGGGCACCGCGGCCAGCAGTTCCACCGTGTAGGGGCAGGCGGGCGCCGATACGACCTGGCCGGTGGGGCCCTCCTCGACGATGCTGCCGTTCTGCATGATCGCTACGCGGTCGCACAGCTCCGCGACGACGGCCAGGTCATGGCTGATGAACAGGACTGACATGCCCTCGCGGTCGCGCAATTCCCGTAGCAGCTCCAGCACCTCGGCCTGGATGGTCACGTCAAGCGCACTGGTGGGCTCGTCGGCCAGCAGCACTTCGGCCCGCAGCGCCAGGGCGAGCGCGACGGCGACCCGCTGGAGCTGCCCACCGGACAGCTGGGAGGGGTACCTGTCAAGCAGGCCGGGCGACAAGAGTACCTGGCTCATGCCCCGCGCGGCCGCCTCTACCGCCTCCGCCTTTGTCATCCCGTGCAGCCGCAGTGTCCGGTGCACGACGCTGCCCACGCGGAATACCGGGCTGAACGCCATCGCCGGGCTCTGAAAGATGGCCGCGATCCGGCGCCCGCGCACCGCGCGCATCTCGCGCTGCGACAGACCAGTGAGCTCGGATCCGTCAAGCCGGATGCTGCCGCTGACGCGGGCGCCGACGGTGTGGGCGAGGCCGAGTATCGCCAGCGTGGTCATGGACTTGCCCGAACCGCTGCCGCCGGCCAGCCCGACGATCTCAGCGTCGGCGAGCGAGAGGTCGGCGATGTCGACGACGCGCCGCTCCCCGAAGCTGACCTTGAGGTCGGTGATCGCCAGCCTCAAGCCGCCGGGAGCATCGGGGGACACGAAAATGCATCCTACCTCGGCATAGGCACCCCGAATCGGCTGCCGGATCTCGTCCCGATGGTGCGGGGATACATCCAAATTCCCGGACGGGAGCCACACCGGGGTACTCGCACCGCCCGTCGGCCGCCAGCGGCCTCAGTCCCCGGGATCGTCGCCCGGCGGCTCGGTAGGCCCTTGCCCGGGCGGCCATGGCCAGCTGCTCCCGCCAGGCCGCAGCGGCCCAGTAGACCCCTCGGTGGGTCCCGGCGGCCCCGGCGGCCCCTGCGGCCCTCGCGGCCCCGGCGGCCCCGGCGCCCCCCGCCGGGGGACCTTTTCTCGAAGAGCAGAGAGAGTATCTGCCGGTACATCTGCGACGGGAAAGGCACGTAATCGATGCGGCTCAATGCCTGGTCCTGCCCGGCCGATTCGACAATGAAATGGGCATATCCCAGCGAGCGGCCGAGAGTGGTCTGAAATAGCCTCATGTCGGTGACCTTCGCGAGCGGCATCATCCCGACATCCGTGTTAAGCAGGCTGGTCACGAGCATCAGCCGGTTCTCGGTGATAACAAAGTACCTCCGCCACCAGGTGGCGACCTTCCAGCCCTGCCAGACTGCCAGCGCGGCCCACAGCACCCAGACGAGCCGTACGAACCCGGTACTGCCGGGTGGGGCGGACCCGGTCACAAAGCCCGCGAAAAGTGCGCCCGCCAGGATCAGCGCTGCTGGGGCGATAATGGCCATCGGATGCATCCGCACGGAGCGGACGATTCGCTCACTTGGCAAGAGGTACCGGTCGACCAGCCGGGGCGGAAGGTAGGGGACCTGAACTACGCGGCCGGGCAAGCCGCGCATATTCTCAGACCACCGCGCCACAACCTTACGATAACGACGTAAGCGACATTTGACGATGCCTAAAATGCTGGCAAGCTTTCCTTAAAGCAACGGTAATAACTCGCGTTAACCTCGGCGCTCGCGCCACGGCCGGGATCATCGCAGGAAGGTCCGCTTCGGGTCCATCAGGTCGCGCAGGCCGTCACCGAGCAGGGTAAAGGCGAACGCGGTCACCAGGATCGCGATCCCCGGGAAGGTGACCACCCACCAGGCGGTCAGGAAGTAGTCCTGTCCCTCCGCCACCATCAGCCCCCAGTCGGGCGTCGGGTCCTGCGCGCCCAGGCCGAGGAACGACAGCGCCGACACGGTCAGGATCACGCCGCCGACATCGAGCGACACCTGGACGATCAGGGGCGTGATCGAGTTGGGCAGGATGTGGCGGAAGATGATCCGGCGGCGCGAGATGCCCAGTGCCCGGCAACTGTCGATGTAGGGGCGCCCGGCGACCGAGGCCGCCTGGCCGCGGATGAGCCGGGTGTACCAGGGCCACCAGGTGAGCGCTATCACGATGATCACAGTAGTCACGCTGGTCGGCAGCACCGCGGCCAGCGCGAGCGCGAGCAGCAGCGGCGGGAAGGCGAGGAAGATATCGGTCACGCGCATGATCGTTTCGTCCAGCCATCCGCCGAAGTAACCGGCTGCCACCCCGAGCGGGATGCCGACGGCGCACGAGATCGCCAGCACGACCACGGCGATCAGCGGCGAGATCCGCGCGCCGTACAGCACCCGGGAGTAGACGTCGCGGCCGACGTTGTCGGTCCCGAACCAGTGCTGCGCCGACGGCGGGCGGAGCACGAGGAACGGGTGCGTCGCGGTGCCCGCGTCGCCGGGGAAGGGCGCGAGCACGGGCGCGAGCAGGGCGATCACCACGATGAGCGCGGACAGCAGGCCCCCGGCCAGCAGCAGCGGGTTCGCGCCCAGCCCGCGCCGCAGGGCCTGGCCGCGGGGGAGTCGCGCGCCCGCGGTGGGCAGGGTGCTGGGCGCCTCGATCATTGCAGCCGGATCCTCGGGTCGACGGCGGCCTGGAAGATGTCGACGGCCAGGTTGGCTACCACGTACACGAGGGCGATGAACAGGGTCACTCCGAGGATGGCGGGCGTATCGAGGCTGGTGATCGATGCGGTCGTGTAGCTGCCTAGGCCGGGCCAGTCGAAGATCGCCTCGACCAGGAACGTGTTGACGAGCGAGTAGGCGAACACCAGGGCGACTGCCGCCGCAACCGGGTTCCAGGCGAGCTTCATCGCGAAGCGGCCGAACACGGCCCGCTCGCCGAACCCCAGCGCGCGCACCATCTGTATGTGGGCGTCGCCGACCGTGTCCAGGACCAGGGCCCGGATCATACGCGTGAGCAGGCCCGCCGGGTAGGCGGCGATGACCACGGCCGGCAGCACCATGTGGGCCAGGATGCTGCCGAACATCGGCCAGTTGCCGGTCAGCGGCGCGTCGATCAGGCCGAACCCGGTCAGCCGCGTGAGCGGGTGGGTGAACAGCAGGTTGGGGGAGAACTCGCCGGCCACGGGCAGCAGGCGCAGCCGCTGGGCGAACACCAGCTGGAGGATGAGCGCCAGCCAGAAGATCGGCATCGACACCCCCAGGATCGAGCCGGCCCTGATCGCGTGGTCGCCGGCCCGGCCGGGCCAGCGGGCCGACACCAGCCCGAGCGGCACGGCGACCACCAGCGCGATGATTAGGGCGGCGGTCACCAGCTCCAGCGAGGCGGGGGCGACGGCCGCGAGATCGGAGAGCACCGGCCGGTGGGTGTGGATCGCTGTGCCCCAGTTCCCGGCGAGTATGCCGCCGAAGTAGGACAGCAGTTGGACGGTCGGCGGCCGGTCCAGCCCGAGGTAGCGGCGCGCGGCTGCGACCTGGGCCGCCGAGGCGTGCGGGCCCGCCCATGTCGCCGCCGGGTCGCCGGGCACCAGGTGGGCGATCACAAACGTCAGGACGATGACGCCCGCGACCACCAGCACGGCCAGGGCGACCCGCCGCGCGACATAGACGATCAACCGGTCGGCTTCAGGTTGTACACGAAGACGACCCCGGCGTAGGCCGGATTGGAGACGAACCCGGTGAAGGAGGTGCGCATCGCGTACTGGTAGTTCACGTTGTACAGGGCCTGGAGTGGCGCCTCCTGCAGGACCTCGACCTGCATCGCGTGGTAGAGCTGGCTGCCGGCCGCGGGGTTGGTAGCGGTCAGCTCATCCACCCGGTTGATCTGCTTGTCCAGGGACGGGTTGGAGTAGTAGGAGAGGTTGAAGTAGGGCGGGTGCTCGGTCAGCAGCAGGTTGGTGAACCAGGTGGACGGGTCGGCCATGTCGGGCCACCAGTACTCGAGGAAGATGCTCTGGTGCTTGGCCTCATTGGCGGACTTGGCCTTGGCCCACTGGGTCGGCCACGCCAGCGACTGAGTGGTCAGGTTGACGTTCAGCTTCGCCAGGCTGGACTTGAGCAGCGTCGCGACCACCTGCTCGTTCGAGTCACCCTGGGTGTAGGTCAGGGTCAGGTTCAGCGGCTTGCCGCCGGGCCCGTACCCCGCCTGCTTCAGCATCTGCGCCGCCTTGGCCGGGTCGTAGGTGTAGTTCGGCAGGTTGGTGAAGTGGCCGAACAGGCCCGGCGGGACGATGCCGCTGGACGGGACGGCCGCCCCGTGCAGGGCCGCGATGATGCCCGGGTAGTTGATCCCGTAGGAGATGGCCTGCCGCAACTTCAGGCTCAGCGCCTTGGAGTTGATCTGGGCCAGCAGGTTCTGCCAGGACGGGGCGCTCACCGTCCGGATCTCGGGGTTGCCCTGGAACGACTTCCACACCGACGGGCTAACCTGCTCGACGAAGGTGACCTGCCCCGACCGCAGCAGCTGCGCGGTAGTGGAATCCTGTGTCACCACCCGGTAGACGACCTTCTTGTAGTGGGGGCCACTCCAGCCGCCCCAGTAGCCCGGGTAGGCCTTCAGGATCACCTCGAACTCCTGGCCCTTGTTCCAGGTCTGGACCGTGTACGGTCCGGTGCCCGAGTCGTGGGGGGTGTTGAGCCACTTGGTTAGCGACCCGCCGTCAGGCGCCTTGGTGTCGTAGATGTAGGCGGAGTAGGCGGCCGACGCGGCCAGGTCCATCGGCGCGGCGTACTTCAGGTGGAAGACCAGGGTGGAGGCGTTCGGGGTGCTGATGGTCTTCACCGCGTCGAAGACGTAGGCGGCTCCGCCGCCCAGCTTGATCGTCCGCAGCAGGGCCGCCTTCGCGGCCTGGGCGGTCATCAGCCGCCCAGTGTGGAAGCGCACCCCCTGGCGGAGGTGGAATGTCCATGTCAAGCCGTCGGCCGACTTTGACCAGCTGGTCGCGAGCAGCGGGTCGATCTTGTGTGTCACCGCGTTGTAGCGCGTGAGCGTCTCGTACATGTTGGGCATGGCGATGATGCCGTCGGAGTACTCCGTCGCCGGATCCCAGCCGTCGTCCATGACCGGGGCGTTCGTGTCGTAGGTAAACACCTGGCTGGCGGCCTGCTGGGGAGCCGACGAGCTCGAGCCGCCGCACGCGGCGAGGAGCAGGGCCAGCGTGGAGCCGGACGCCAGCAGTAGTCCGGCGCGGTGGGGCTTCATGAATGCCTCCGTGGTCCTTGTCGGTGACTGGGCCGTCGGCGCGGTCGGTCAGGGGGCCGTCGCTGGCGGGCTGGTTGGGTCGGATTGGTCGGCCCGGTCGGCCAGGCGTGCCTGCCGGGCCAGGTCAGCGTGAAGGTGCTGCTCCGGAGGGCCGCCGAGGGTGCCGACGGCCTTGGCGCGGATCCGGAGCGATGGCGAGGTGAGGTAGGCCAGGGGGATCTCTTCCAGCTCGACGATCTGCACCGAGCCGGGGTCGGCGCCCGCCGCGACCGCGCGCTCGCGCGCCTCGTCGCGCGCCTCGTCGAGGACCGCCCGCCGCCCCGCTTCCCTGACGTGGAAGATCCGGTCCACCTGGCCGCTGACCGAGGCAATGGCGGCTCCCACGGCGTTGGCCGTATCGAAGTGCTCGGGCCGGATGACCTCGCTGATCCCAGGGATGCGGTCGGGGACCAGGATGCTGCCGCCGCCCACGGCGACCAGCGTGCGATCCTCCTTGGACGTCTTCACCCGGTCGATCGCCTCCGCCAGCATGACGTCGGCGCGGGCCAGCGCCTCGCCGAGCATCTGCCGGTCCCGGCCGTTCGGCTTCACCTTGCCCAGCGTGGCCCGGCCGGCGGCGACTGCGCTGTCGGTCAGCGTGGGCGTCGACCCGCCGAAGACCAGGGCCTCCCGCTCGAGCAGGTAACCGACGCTGCGCGGCCCGATCCGGGCGCCCTGCGGGCCGCGGGAGATGACGCTGCCGCCGCCCAGCGCGATGGTGACCAGGTCGGGCATCCGGAAGTTGGTCCGGATGCCACCGATCTCCACTCCCTGCGACGACTCCCGCGGGAAACCGTTGACCAGCACGCCGACGTCGGTGGACGTGCCGCCGACGTCGATCACGAGCGAGTCGGAGCTCCCGGTGAGGAACGCGGCCCCGCGGACGCTGTTGGCCGGCCCGCTGCCGATGGTGAGCACGGGGTACCGCAGCGCATGGTCGAGGCCCATCAGCGTGCCGTCGTTTTGCGCGAAGAACCTGGTCGGCTGCAGGTGATGCGCCGCCAGCGCGGCCCGCATCGCTTCGGCCACGTTGCGGGCCACGCCGGCCAATGCCCCGTTGAGTATGGTGGCGTTCTCCCGCTCCAGCAGGCCGATCGAGCCGATCTCGTGGCTGAGCGAGACATGGGTCTCGCCGAGCTCCCGCTTGACGACCTCGGCCGCCAGCAGCTCGTGCCGCGGCGAGACCGGGGCGAACACGCTGGTGATGACGATGCCCTGGGCGGCGCCACCGACCTCGCCGAGAAACCGGGCGATGGCGTCGGTGTCCAGGGGGGACAGGTCCCGGCCGTCGAACTCGATGCCGCCCTCCACGATCGTCGTCCCGACCGAGATGGCGTCGGCGAGGTCGCGTGGCCACCCGAACATCGGCCGGACGCTGAGGGTGGCCGGGCCGCCAATCCTGATCACCGCCACCCGCCGCAGGCTCCGGCGCTCCAGCACCGCGTTGGTCGCGTGGGTGGTACCAAGCATGACGTGGCTGATCCGCCGCGGGTCCGCCCCCGGCGCATGCAGGACAGTGTCGATCGCCCTGGTGATCCCGCCGGTGATGTCGGGCGTGCACGGCACCTTGGCCTTGGCGACGACCCGGTCGGCGGGATCCATGATCACCGCGTCGGTGTTGGTGCCGCCGACATCGATGCCGAGGCGGTAGTCAGGCACTGGCACGGGCGAGCTCCTCCACGGGCTGGTAGTCGAAGTCGTAGTCGAACGCCCGCGGCCCGGCCACGGCCAACCCGCGCTCGGTCCGCCAGACCGGATCGCAGGCGAAAGCGATCACCGTCACCCGCTGGCCGTACCTGATCGACTCGGTGGCGATCGCGTCGGCGGTCTCGCTGTCCAGCACCGTGATCAGGTCGGGCACCGAGGCGAGCACGCGCCCGCGTTGCAGCGCCACCAGGTTCTCGTTCTGCAGCTCCAGCCGGATCAGCCGGCCCGCGTCTTCGGCGAGGCCCTCGATCACCATGCTGCCTCGGACGAACCCACTGGTGGTGTGCCGCTCGACGTCCAGTATCTTCCCAGTGACCACCTTGAACGCGCCAAGCTCTGCGATCAGGGCGGCCACCGGGTCGCCTACGGCGCCCGCGATCGCCTCACCGATCCTGATCGCCAGCGAGACCGAGTTCCGCACGGTGGCCCCGCGCGCCTGCGCCGCTGTGAGCGAGAACTCCGTCGACGACGCCGCCCCGCCGAACTCGACCGCTGCCGCCCGTTCCAGGCGCTCCATCCAGTGGCCGGAGATCGTCCGGAACACCACCAGGTTGCCGCGCTCGTCGGTCAGCACCGCTGGGCTCGCCGGGATACCAGCCAGATGCATGGCGACCTGCGGGACCTCGGGGAACGCCCGTCCCATGCCATCGGCGTCCACCACCGGCAGCCCGATCCGCGCGGCCCAGGTGATGGGCAGCAGACCGTTCCCGCCGCCGATCTCGGCGGACATCAACGCCGCCACCCGGCGCCCGGTCAGGTGCTCCAGCTGATCCCGGAGTCGTGCTCCCTCGTCCCCGTTCTCGAACTTTTCGAGGATGACCGTGGTCGCGCCGAGCCCGCCGCACGGCATGATCAGCGCGTCATCGGGCAATTCGTCCAAATCGACCAACGGAACCGGGCCGAAGTCCTCGGTTGCCTGCAACGCCTGCAGCAATGTCACGTACGCATCGCCGCCGCCACCTGCGCCGAGGATGGCGCAGCCCCGGGACAGGGCGCGCAATGCGTCGGGGTCGAGCAGTCTCTTCATGGTCACCGGCATTGGCTGTCGAAAGACTCAAGATGTCATTGGTTGTGCATGGATGATTGCCCACCGTTGCAACAGGATACCTGTCGCCTTTACCGCAGGGCCGACGTTGCCAAGGGAGGCGATGGACATGGCCCCTGAACGAGAGCGCCTGGCGCGCCCTGCGCACGAGCGGGCTGCTGAGGCGGATCAGCCCGGTCTGTGCCGAGCCGGTGAGGCTACTGGGACCGGTGAGGCCCGCGCAACGGCTAGTACCAGCGGGACAGCAGGGATGCATGAGCACAAAGAACCGGAGCGCAGCACCGTAAGGAGAGGATGTGCCGAGGGAACAGGCTGGTTACCGGGGCAGTTCCGCCATTCGGATCTGGTCGCGAAGGTCCACCGTGTCCTTGCCCCGCACCACCTTCGGCGGGCTTGACCTGGGCCGTCGCGCGTAGAACAGGCCCGCGACCCCTCGCCACACGTGCCAGTCCGGGAACTCGGGGGCGTAAGGCCACCAGTCCGGGGCCTTCTCTGCAATACCCTCCTGCCTGGTCACAGTTCCGTGCTCCATACGCTCTCCCCGGGGGGCTTGGGGGTATTGGCGTGAATGGGCCACGCCGGTACTGAATCCTTGTTCAATGACATGGTCCCAGCCGGGCGAGCCGAGCTGAATGGGCAGATTGCACCGCGATGATGACTGATGTGTGCGCTCCGCATAAGGTGGCCTTCTGATGCCATGAATAGGGTGGGGCCTCCGGATGCCTACCGTTGATGAGATCCTCGCGAGCTCGCCGCTCGCTGCGCTGCGCCGAGTCAGCCGGAGCGGCGGCGATCGCCATGTCACCGTGGTCCGGCTCGCCGAGCGATTCGCCGACCTGAGCCGCGCCCCGGCCACCGGTTTCGTCGTGCTTTCCCGCGCTGCCTCCGCAGAGGTCACCGACTACCGCCTGGACATGGCGTTGCGCTGGGCATCGGTTCACCAGGTGGCCGCCGTCGCGGCCTTCGCCGCCGAGCAGTGGCGGCCAACGGTGACGGTGACGGATATCGCCGGGCGCGCCGACATCGCGCTGATCACCATCCCGCCGGAGACCGAGCTCACCGAGCTGGTGCAGGCGGTCAACCGCGAGATCGGGGGCGGCGCCGAGCGGGTGCTCGGCCGGGCCCAGCAGGGCCTGGAGGCGGTGCTGACCGCCGAGGAAGCCGGTGCCGACCTCGACAGCTTGTGCGCCTCGGTGGCCCGGGCGCTCGGGACCCCCGTCGAGTTCCGTCCCCTCGTGCTGGCGGATGGCAGTTCCGCCAATGGGGAGACCGGTTACCCGACAGGCGCAATGCGCGTCCGGAACGCGGGCGAGGCGGCCGGTCCTGGTGCGGATGAGGTCAGCGTGCCGGTCGTGGTCGGGGAAACGGCGATCGGGTATCTCGTTGCTCCGCAGGCGCACGGCGAACTTGGCACCGGCGCCCGGCTCGTCCTGCACACCGCGGCACTGGCCGCGGGGCGGGTCCTCGACCTGGCGAGGAGGGCCCGCGAGCTGCCGGTCCGCTCCCGGAGCGAGCTCCTGGCCGAGCTGCTGATGTCGGAGGATGCGATCAACGAGGACCTGCTCGACCGGGCCAGGCAGCTCGGCATTCCTGTCGGCGGCTGGCACGTCGCCGTCCGGATCGAGGCCGACGATCTGGAGGAGGCCGAGCCAGATGAGATCCACCGGTTCGAGCTGCTGGAGGCGGCGGGACAGATCGCGGTCCAGGCGGTGGCGGCGGTCGGCGGCACCTGGTATCTGTCGAGGATCGCACGCGCGATCGTGCTCATCCGCGTGACGAGCTCCAATCCCGGCCCGCAGGCAGGGGCCCGGGCCGCCCGGTCGGCCGATCGCGCACTGCACGCCATCGGCGCGAGGCTGCCGGCGCTGCGCTTCCGGGCCGGAGTGGGATCGCCGCACGAGGGGCCGATGGGGCTGCGCGCCTCGGCCGCCGAGGCGCGGGGTGCGCTCCTCGCCGCCCGCGCGGCCCGCAGGCCGGCCGGCGTCGCCGCCCACGACGTGGTCGGGGTTCAGCGGATGCTCATGGAGTGGTACTCCTCCGACACCGCCCGGGCCTCGGTGCGGGACCAGCTTGCGCCGCTGGAGAAGCTCGGCCCGGGCCGGGCCGACACGGCGATCCAGACGCTCGCGGCCTACCTCGATGAGCAGGGCTCGATCGTCAAGACGGCGCAGAAGCTGCACCTGCACCGCAACGCCGTGGCCAACCGGTTGCGCGGCATCACCGAGCTGCTCGACATCGATCTCGATGACCCCGATCAGCGGCTGGCGCTTCAGCTCGCCTGCCGGGCGCGGCTGCTGGGGTAGCGGAAGCGCAGGACGGCAAGCGTCACCAGGCAGGCGGCAGCGAGCAGCGCGTAGGGGAGGAGATCCGAGGTCGCCTGGGCGAGTGCCCCGCTCGCGACCGCGCCGATGCCCTGCCCGCTCGCCCAGGCAAGATTCGCCAGCCCGAACGCGAGCCCCTGGTTGAGCCGCAGGCTGTCGGCGCCGGCGCTCAGCAGTGCCGCCGACGGGGCGTAGATCGTGCCGAACGATGGCATTCCCACGACCAGCACGACCACCAGCAGCGCCGCTGGTGCCAGCAGCGGCGCCAGCAGGCTCACGGCCACCGCTACCGCCAGGGAGAACTGGACCGGCGTCAGCGGGCCACGGCGGTCCGACAGCCGGCCGGCCAGCGGCGAGAGCCCCGCCTCGATGGCGGCCGACGCCAGGAACGTCGCCCCGATGACGAAGGCCGTGGCGCCCAGCGCGTTCAGCCGCAGCGGCGCGAGCACGTCCACGACGCCGAAGCCCAGTCCGGCCAGCATGGTGAGCCACATGCCGGTGCCGACCCGACGGTCGCGCAGGGCGGGCCACGTCGCGCTCAGTCCCTGAGGCTCCGAGTCGTGCGGGCCCGGCACCAGGAAGGCCATCACCATCAGGCCCGCGCCCGCAACGGCGGCGCCGGAGAACGTCGGCCCGGTTCCGACCTGGTCGGCTATCACCCCGGCCAGCGGGCCGAGCAGCGCGCCCGCGACCGCGGCGCCGAGGGCGGTGCCCAGCAGTTCACCGCGCCGATCCGGCGGCGCGGCGGTCGCCAGCCAGGCGAGGCCCGCGGACCACGTGCATGCTCCGCCCAGGCCCTGGACAAAGCGGGCGGTGTCGAGCACGGCTGGCGTGGTGGCCCAGCCGAACACCAGTACCGACACGCTCATCAGGGCCAGGCCGAGCAGCACCACCGGCCGTGACCCCATCCGGGAGGCGAGGAGCCCGCCCGGCAGCGCGCCGATGAGCGTGCCGAGCGGATAGGCGGCGACCAGGATTCCCGCCCCCGACTTCGTCAGCCCGGCCGCCTGCACGTAGTGGGGCAGCAGCGGCGTCAGCGCCGTGAAGAACACGGTGTCGACCAGCACCAGAACGCACACGAAGCCGACGAGCGCGCGCACCGGCGTCGTGAGCTTCGCCCGGGGCCCGCGCGATGCCCGCTCCATTCAGATGTCCAACTCCTAGACCCGACTGCCCCATGGCGCGGCAACGCGCAGGCTGTACCCCCCATTCTCGTACTCGCTCGGATTGACCCGAGCGGCGGGCTCGGTGATCTGCCCGCCGCCCATGGTGGGCAGGCGGTGAGATCGCCCGCTGTGGCCGGCGGCTTCAGGCGCGGCTCGCGGCAGGCCGTCAGCGGTCGGCGATCACGATCATCCGGCGGCTCTCGGCGGTCAGGGCCTGCCCGTCCCCTCCGTAACCGGCCACTTCGGTGAAGCCCGCCGCCCGTAGCCAGTCCCGGAGTTCGGTGTAGGAGAAGATGCGCACCGAGTAGTTCGCCCGCCTGGACACGCCGCCGCGCAGGTAGGTCCGGGTGGCGACGATGCGCCCGGTCAGCGGGTCGAGATGGTGCTGGTCCACGACGAGGTCGCCATTCCGCTCGACCGCCACAGCAGGCTGGTAGTCGCGAAGAAGCCTGAGGTAGTGGGCCATCTCCAGCGCCAGCCGCCCGCCCGGCCGGAGCGCGGCGCTTGCCTGGGCGAGAACCTGCTGGTTGCCCGCGTCGTCGAAGTAGCCGAAAGCGGTGAACCAGTTGATGATCGCGTCGAACTGGTCCCGCCACGGCAGCCGGCGCATGTCGCCCCGGACGTACTCCACGGCGACACCTCGCTCGGCTGCGTCCCGGCGGCCACGGTCCAGGAACAGCTCCGTGGAATCCAGGCCGGTCACCCGGCAACCACGCCTGGCCAGCCGGTTGGCGATGCGTCCGTGGCCGCAGGCCAGGTCCAAGACCTCCATGCCCGGCCGCAGCGCCAGGAGCTGCCAGATCAGGTCCGTCTCCGCATCGCTGCGTTCCTCCAGATCATCGGCGAAGAAGTAGAGGTAGTCGTCGCCGAAGAAGGCTTCGGCGTCGAACTCTGGTGTCGTCATGACCACAGCATCCAGGGTCGGCGGCCGGGCGGGAACCGGATCGGGAACCGGGTCCGTTGGGGAGCTGGCGGCGGCCGGTTCCCGCGCGGCGGCGGCCGGGCGCAACGGGATCGGGAACCGGTCCGACGTGGCATGAGCGGCCGGGCAGGCTGGCCCTGGCCGCTCGCCCCCGCTCTCGCCGTTCTGCGGCGTCAAGGGGTCCAGACGCAGCGGTCGTGGGCGAAGTAGACCTGCCGGGGGTCGAGTTGCTGGAGGGCATCCATCCAGTCCGGGACGCCGGGCAAGGGCTGGCCATGAGCATCGCGGTGGGCACGCCAGGCGAGCTGGTCGGCGGCGTACTGGGTTGCGGTGTCGTGGCTTTGCCCGGCCACGATCACCGCGCCGTCCGGACGGCGGACGATCAGCGACTGGTGACCGTCGGTGTGACCCGGCGTCGGCATGAGGAACACCCCCGGAAGCACCTCAGCCTGGCCCGACACCTGCTCGAACCGGCTGCCCTCGATGAGCGCGGGGAGCGTATAGCCGGGCATGTGGCGGGCGGCCTCGAGCTCGGCCCGTTGCACGAAGACCGGGGTCCGGCCCAGCGCCGGGTTGCCGCCGCAGTGGTCGAAGTGCAGATGGCTGTTCGCGGCGAGCGCGACGTCGGGTATCTCCGCGCCGATGGCCGCCAGCGCGGCGCGCAAGCCGGTCCGGCGTGGCCGGTAGTGGGCGTCGACCTCGGGATCGGAGCCCATACCGGTGTCGAACAGGATCATTCCCGCGGGGTGGGGGACGACGTAGCCCAGGCACGGCTCCACTCTGGCCATGCCGGTCCCGGTCTCCTCCGCCGGCCGGACGAAGTAGCCGAAATCGATGCGCCGCACCGCGATGCCGGCCCTGCCGTCAGCCACGGCGCAGGCCCTTCGTCATGATCTTCTCCCTGCGCACGCCGTCAGGCATCAGGTCGCCGAGCTCCCCGGTGAGGTTGAAGCCCTTGCGCCGGTAGAGCGCCGCGGCATTCTGATTGCCCTCCGTCACCGCGAGCCGCAATGTCGTCATCCGCTTCTGGCGGGCCCATTGTTCCACCGCCTCGAGCAGCCGGCCCCCGACACCCTGGCCGCGCGCTGCCGGACTCACCCACATCGAGATCAGCTCCGCGACGCCGTCGCCGGCCGGCACACCGCTGGCCATGCCGGCCGGCCGCCCGTCCACCAGGGCGACGACGTTGAAGGAGCCGGGGATGCCCAGCCGGGCCCGCCAGCGTTCTTCGCGGTCGCCTTCGCCCGTCCAGTCAGACAGCCGGGAGCCGAACGCGTATGGCGCTTCCGCCAGCGCGGCCAGCCTCAGCTCCCGCCAGACGGCCCAGTCGCCGGGCGTGAGCACACGCAGCTCGATCACAGAGGAAGAATGCCTCATCACCCATGGAGGCACGCCCGCGCGCCTGCACCTGGCGGTGCCACGCCGCCGGATCAGCCGGTCCACAGCGCGTCGAGATCCGCGTCGATGCGCGCGGCCAGTTCGCCGGCGCGGGGCAACAGCGGCCCCGGCGGTGCGGCCTGGACGGATTCGCACTCGGCCAGGGCCGTGTCGTCGAGGAAACGGCTCAGCTGCCCGTAACTGTGCCGGTCGTCGCTGGCCAGCCGATGGTGGTGGAGGCGCATCGGTGCATACAGGAACAGCTGGTCGCGGGCCCTGGTGACCGCCACATAGAACAGCCGCCTTTCCTCGGCCAGCCCGGCCGGGGATGCCAGCGCCATGTCGCTGGGCACGGCACCATCGACCAGGTGGGGCAGGTGCACGACGGGCCATTCGAGGCCCTTGGCCGAATGCACGGTGGAGATGACCAGGAAGTCCTCATCCTGCCTTGGGCGGCCTGCGAGATCCGAGGCGGACACCGGGGGGTCCAGCGCCAGCTCGACCAGCGCGTCGTGCAGTGACGGCCTGCTCGCCGCCGCATCGGCAAGCCGTTCGAGGTCGGCGATCCGGACGTCCGCGTCGGCATAACGCGCCCGCAGCGGGTCCCGCAGGGCGGCCAAGATCGCGGTTGCGCGCTCTCCGGTCCGCTCAACGACGATGGCGTCGGCCAGGCTGCCGATGGTGGCTGCCAGATTCTCGCGCGCCCGCCGCGGCGCGGCGTCGACGGCGTCTTTCCAGCGGTCGAACGGGGCGGGGTCTGCGGGGCGCAGGATCTCGATGAGCCGCCGGGCGTGCACCGCACCGATGCCCTCGTGCAGGCGGAGCACCCGGAACCAGGCGACGTCGTCGGCGGGATTGGCGACAACCCGCGCTGCCGCCAGGAAGTCCTTGACGTGAGCTGCCTCGGTGAACCGCAGCCCGCCGTACTTCACGAACGGGATGCCACGGGCCGCCAGTTCCACCTCAAGCACGTCGCTGTGATGCGCCGCGCGCACCAAGACCGCCTGATCGTGCAGTTCCGTGCCCGCCTCGTGGGCATCGAGGACCCGGGCGCAGATCTCGCGTGCCTGGGTCGCCTCGTCGTGGCAGCGCACGAGCATGGGGGCCGCACCCGCCCCGCGGGCCGCGGTAAGCGCGAGCTCGAGCCCGGGTGACTGCGGGCGCACCACGTTGGCCAGCTGCAGCACCGCCTGCCTCGACCGGTAGTTCCTGACCAGCCGCACGACGGTGAGGCCCGGAAAGGTGGCGGCCAGCCGGTGCAGGTGTTCCGGATCGGCGCCCCGGAAGGCATAGATGGCCTGTGCATCGTCGCCGACGCAGGTCAGGCAGCCGGCTTCGGGCTGAAGCAGCCTTACGATGTCGGCCTGTACCGCGTTCACGTCCTGATACTCATCGACAAGCACCGCGTCGAACATGCCGCGCAGGACCGGCCCGGCGGCGGGATCGGCCAGCGCCGCCCGCCACAACAGCAGCAGGTCATCGAAATCGACCAGGGCGTGGCTGCGCTTGTGCGCGACGTAACCGCGGAACAGCTCCGCCAGCTGGCCGGTGTACTCGGTGCACCAGGGGAAGCCGCCGCGCACAACCTCGGCGACCGTCTGCTGGGTGTTCACGCACCGGCTATAGATGTCGGCGCACACCGCGGCCCTCGGCGCGCGGCGCTGCGTGCCCGCCAGGCCGTGATCCGCCCGGCGGGCGTCCAGCAGATCGGCCATGTCCGCCGGATCGATGACGGTGAACTCGGCCGGCAGGGAGAACGATTCTGCGTGCTCGCGAATGATCCGGTGGGCGATCGCGTGGAAGGTCCCGCCGGTGATCCGCCCACTGGCCGACCGGGCCCCGGCGGTGGCGCGAGACAGCATGTCGTCAGCGGCCCGGCGGGTGAAGGTCAGCAGCAGGATTCGGCTGGGCTGCACACCCTGCCCGCAGAGCCAGGCTGCGCGAGCCACCAGCGTGCGCGTCTTCCCGGTACCGGCTCCGGCAAGGATCAGCAACGGGCCGCCTGGGTGCGCCGCCGCCCCGCGCTGTTCTTCGTTCAGCCCGTCCAGCAGGCTCGCCGCATCGAACATGAACACGAATGTAACCAGCTGATCCGGCATGGCCAGGCCGCCACGCTGGAGCGCATGCCAACCGCTTGCCCAGCGGCAGCCTTCAGCTGATCCGCGAGCCGAGCGCGGGGATCCACCGCTGACCGCCGGCGCGCCGTGACCGACGGCCGCGAGGTCAAGCCACGGCGCCGAGATCGAGGCCGGGATCAGAGTGCATGATCTTCCTCGGCTCTGGACGATCACCCGGCCGATATGTCGTATTCCAGCCCGCGGGGCCGGGCCCGGCCGCGTGGACGCTGTTTCCCGGGGGGCCGTCCGGAGCAGCGGCGGCCTCGCCCCGCCCGCAGTACGGGCATCCCGGGCCGAACGCGCTGTGCAGGTGTGCGCAGTTCACCGGCAACGAACCGCCCACCTTCCGCCTCCGGGGGAACTTCAGGTCCAGGCGAGTCCATCACAGACTGGCTGACCGAGGCATGCGACGCGCCGGAGGTTCCAGTGATCCAGCACGCTGGCCGGCCTTGCCGGCCCGGGCGGTCGTTGCTGGCGGCCAGGACGCGCCGCCCCCCGGTGCCACGAGCTCTTTGGCGGCGCTGTCAGTGGCCGCCTCATCCGGCGCTGGCAATCCGTGGGTTCCGCAGCTACAGCTCGACGTCTTGGCCGGCCGATTGCTCGCGGGCCGCGGCGATGACCAGCGCCGCGGCTGCGGCGTCTTGCACCGCGACGCCGACGGACTTGTACAGGGTGATTTGATCTGGTGACTGTCGTGCCGGCTTGGTCCCGGCGACGAGCTCACCCAGTTCGGTGTGCACGTGCTCGGCGCGGATGACCCCATCGCGGATGGGTTCGAGCAGGTCGCTGCTGCCCGCGGGGTAGGGCGCCAGCGCCGCACGCCGGGACTCCACGCACACCAGCGCGTCGCGGACGGTCGCATCGTCGACCTCCCGGCCCCCGTAGCCCACCGACGTGACATGCACGCCAGGCGTCAGCCAGGAACGGCGGATCACCGGCTCCGTCGCGTGGGTTGCCGCACACGCGATGCCGGCGCCCCGCAGCGCCTCGGGATACGCCGGTAGCGCCTGTGCGTCGGTCCCGAGCGTCTCCGACAGCTCGGCGGCCAGCGCCGCGGCCTTCGCGTAGTCCCGCCCGGCCACCCGGATCTGGCGGACCGGCCGGACGCGGCACATCGCCCGGGCATGCGATCGTGCCTGCACGCCCGTGCCCAGGATGGCCAGCACGTCGGCATCCTGCCGGGCGAGCAGCCGTGCCGACAGCGCGGAGCAAGCGCCGGTGCGGATGGCCGTGATGGCCGTGCCGTCGAGCAATGCCAGCGGCCGGCCTGTGCCCGGATCGAACGCCACGATCACCGCCTGGTGCGTCGGCAGCGCACCTCCCGCGTTGTGCGGGTACAACGAGACCAGCTTGCTCATCAGCATCCCGGCCGAGGGCACATAGCCGGGCATCGCGGCCAGCAGGCCATCGTGTTCCGGCACCAGCGCACCGATCCGGTCGGGTGCCGAGGCACGGCCCGCGCTGAGGTCGGCCATCGCCGAGGCCAGCGCGTCGATCAGCGCGTCGATATCGAGCAGCGCCTCCGTCTGCGCCCGGTTCAGCAGGAGCACCCGGCACCCCCTCCCGCGGGGAATTCCCCGATCGCGTCACAGGTATCCATGATCTCGTGTTTGCAGATGCTGCCCGCCTCGGGCGGCCCGTTCCGCTGGGCTGGTGGCGGGGCCTGTCGCCGCGCGGATGCCGGGTCAGCCGAGCAGGCGCGCCACCGCGAAGTCGCCGCCCGACCGCTGGCCGGCGACAACGATCCGGCCGTTGGGCTGGAGCGCGACCGCGTTGCAGGACGTGGCGGCGCCGAAGTCGACGGCCACCTTCCCGGCGGCGCCGAACGTGGCGTCGGGCGATCCGTTGGCGTTGAGGCGCGCGACCGCGACGCCGGCCTGCGCGGTACCGGCGACGACGATCTTGCCGTCCGGCTGCAGCACCGCGCCGCTGGCCCCGAAGTCGATGGTCGCCGTGCCATCGCCGTTGAACGTGGTGTCGGGCGACCCGTTCGGGTTCAGCCGCGTGACGGTCGTCACCTCGCTCAGACCCGGGTTGCCCGTCACCACGATCTTGCTGTCTGGCTGCACCAGCACGGCGCGCGCTTCGCCGCCCCCCGGCAGCATCAGGCGGCCGTCGCCGTCGAAGTCGGGGTCGAGCGTGCCGTTCGCCCGCAGCCGGGCGACCGCGGCGCCGCTGCCCAACGACCGGCCGGCCACGACGATACGGCCGTCGGCCTGGCGCGCCGCGGCGAAGCCGAACTCGGTGTCGCCGAAGTCGACCCTGGCCTTGCCGCCGGTGCCGAACGCCGTGTCCAGCGCGCCGTTCGTCTTCAGGCGCGCGGCCTGGATGTCCCCGCCCTCGGGCCCCGAGAAACCAGCGACCACAAGCTTGCCGTTCGGCAGCACGAGCACGGCCTGGGTGCGGCTGAAGTCGCCCGGCGCCCAGTTGAAGGTCTTCTTGCCGTCGCCCGAGAACGTGGTGTCGAGCGAGCCGTTCGGGTTCAGGCGCGCGACGGCGGCCCGCAGGTCCGAGCCTCCCGCGAGCACGATCTTGCCATCCGGCTGCAGCGCCGCGCCGAAGACGGACTCACCGAGGCTGTCGCCGCCGAAGCTGATCACCCGCTTGCCGCCCGATCCGAACGCGGTGTCGAGCGTGCCGTTGCTGCGCAGGCGCGCCACGCAGAAGCGGCTCGGGGCCGTGCTCACCTTGCGGGTGCTGCCGGCGACGACGATCCTCCCGTTGGGCTGTACCAGCACGACGTTCGCCGTGTCGACACCGCCGAAGCTGATCGTCCTTTTCCCGTCGCCGGAAAAGCTCGTATCGAGATCACCGGGGCTGGCCATGCGCCGACCATACCGCCGTATCGCCTGCCATCACACGCTGGAGGCTTCCACTCGTTATCCGCGTTTACCAGCGGCGCTCGCGTCAGCCGCGGAAGCGACGCGGCCCACGCGCCGGAGACAGCCCGGAGACGCGCGTGGACACCGGCGGCGGCGGACGAGCCCGCGACCGGGTGACCGGTGGATCCGTGGTTCCCGAGGTAGCAGGCAGCACAACCCTGGCAAACGCAGTCATGCGCTCCGCGAGTGACTCGGCTTGCGCCATTGCAGGAATGTCTTGGCGGACGGGGAATGGTGACCGCGGCCGCCCAGAGCGCGTCCGGCCCTCACGTCGTCTGGCCAACCTCGATCAAATGGCCGTCCGGATCGCGGATGTACGCCCGGATCTCGCGACCATGGTCTTTGGGCTCGGTGAGAAACTCGGCACCCTTCGCCGACCAGTCCGCGTAGGCCGCCCTGATGTCCGCGACCCTGATGTTGAGGAATGCGCTGGCATGGCCGGGGTCGGTCGGCGGCGTGAGCGTCACCGTTGGCTTATCGTCTGTCGGGCCGCCGCCCACGTTGAGGATGAGCCAGCTGTTGGCAATCTTCATGATGACCGGGTCGCGCTCCAATACCACCGTCGCGCCGAAGACCGTGCGATAGAAATCACGGGACCTGTCCTGGTCGGAGACCACCAGGAAGTGGGTGACCACGAACCCGCTCTGGGGAGCGGGGAACTCGTTATCCGCCACGTGCAACCTCCCTCACATCCCGGCGAACGTGGCCGGGTGAGATCACCGCGGCCGCGCGTGCGGGCAGCCGCATACCGTTCGTGGGTACCCTCTCCCCGCCAGCCGCACGCACGCCGCTGGCGCTCTGCTGGCCTATCGGCTTGGAAGCGGCCGCGGGGACAAGCGGGACCCGGCCGGGCGGCGCCGCGACCGGCGCACTCCGTCGCCGATGACCACCGGGCAAGGCCGGCCCTGGGCCCGTCATTCGGCAATCGCGAGCGGCAACTACCAAACACCGGTCAAGAAATAACCAAGTCCTGGTATCTTTCGGCGCCTCGCCCACTCCTTCCATAGAGGAAAGGGGACGACCCATGCCGAACGGGCCCGAGAGCCGCTTCCGTTCCCGCATCGTAGGCGACCTCAACCTGGCGCAGGACGGCACGGCCGGAGAGGGCGCCGCGCAGGTCGACCCGCAAGAGCGGGTCCCCATGCTGATCGAGCTCAACGTGCGCTACCCGGGAGGCCTGCTCGCGGTCACAGAGGCGTTCTACGACCTGTGGGAGCACTACGCGGAGGTCGCTGGCGGGTCATGGCCCGAGGAGTTCACGTCGGCGAGCCCGGTCCAGCCGCCCGTTCCGGACGGTCTCGCGCCCATCGCGCCCAAGCTCTACCAATGCGTGCTCTCCCGCGCGGACCTGCGCCACATGATGGACGAAGACCGCCAGCTCGCCGAGCAGCACGACCGGCCGCCGATCATCTTCCGGGTGTGGCCGGACTACCCGCTCCATCCGCAGATCGACCGTTCCGCGCCCACCGTGAAGGCCGACGCCGCCTGGCGCTCCTACAATGCACGGGGCCACGGAATCGTCTGGGCGGTCATCGACAGCGGGATCGACGCCTGCCATCCGCATTTCTCCCAGCTGGAGCTCGCCGCCGCGGGCAGGCAGGCCGCGGGCAGGAAGGGTGCGAGCCGGAAGGCCGCGAGCCGGAAGGACGATCCGCCGCACGGCCTGACCAGCGAGCTGCACCGCGACTTCAGCTTCCTCGTGAACCCCGGCGAGCCGGGGCACCCCGCCGCTTCGGGTGCGCCCGGCGGGCCGGCCGACCGGGCGGCGCCGCGGCCCCTGGTGGACGAGAGCGGGCACGGTACCCACGTCGCCGGCATCATCGCGGGCTGCACGCCGGACGGCAAGCATCCGCGTGTCGCGGAGTCACGGGACCCGGGGGACGGCGGGTACATCCAGCGAGCCCATGTGGAGAAGCTGTCCGGAATGGCGCCCGCGTGTGAGCTGGTGAGCCTCAAGGTCATGAAGCGCAGCCCCCAGGGCACCTGGGTCACCTCGTCCAGCGCCGTCATCCGTGCCCTGACGTACCTGCGAACCGAGGTCAACGTGGACCCGGCGGTCCTGCGCATCCAGGGGGTCAACATGAGCCTCGGCTCCGAGTGGAGACCCGATCAGTACGCGGCCGGCCAGTCGCCGCTCTGCCAGGCCGTGAACCAGCTCGTCGCGTCCGGCGTGGTCGTAGTGGTCTCCGCGGGCAACTACGGCGCGCGTACCACCGTCGGGGATGCCGCCAACACGTCGGCGATCATGGGCTCGATCACCGAACCGGCGCATGCCGAGGACTGCATTGCCGTCGGATCCACCCACCGCGAGGCGCCGCACGCCTTCGGCGTCACCTGGACCTCGGGCAAGGGCCCGACGCTCGACGGGCGGATGAAGCCGGACGTCGTGGCGCCCGGCGAGTGGATCGCCTCCGCCGCCAGCGGCGAGGTTCGTGCCCAGGCCGGGCTTGACCCGCCTGGCGGGGCCACCGACCTGGCCAGTTTGCTGACCTACGCCGAGCAGTCCGGCACGTCGATGGCGGCGCCGCACGTCTCCGGCGTCATGGCGGCGTTCCTGTCCGCCCGCCCGGAATTCATCGGCCGGCCTCGGCAGGTCAAGAGCCTGCTCACCGGCAGCGCCACCGACATCGGCCGGGAACGCTTCGCGCAGGGCGCGGGCCTGGTCGACCTGATGCGCATGCTCGCGAACGTCTAACGAAGGGGCAAGGGCCATGAGGCGACTGAAGACCGGAGAGCCAGTGTGGGACCTCCATTTCGACGAGAAGGGCCGGCTGACGGCGCCAGCTCAGCGAGATTTCCTTGATCAGGTGATCGCCGAGGGCGTCGCCGACCTGTTCATGTTCAGCCACGGGTGGGGGACGTCGGAGAAGAGCGCTCGCGGGCTGTACGACGCGATGTTCCCGATGATCGGGAGCGCGGCGAACGGCACGGCGGGCGTCGGCAAAGTGGGGTTCGCCGGCATCTACTGGCCCTCGCTGTGGTTCCCGGACACGCCGGCCACCCCCCCGAAACGGGCTGGCTCGGCGCAGGCCGGGAGCGGGGCCGTGGTAGATCTCAGCGCCGGGACGGCGGCGGTCTCCGGGGCAGACATCGCCAAGTCGCTGCGGCCGGGGTTCGCCGACCAGGCGCAGCAGCAGACGGTGACGGAGATCGGCCGGCTCATTGACGAGGGAGAGGCAGCGGTCGGCTCGGGTGAGTCCGACGCGGCGAAGGAGCAGCGGATCCTGCAGATTCACCAGCGGCTGCAGTCACTGCTGCCCCCGGCCCTGGACGGCGGGTTCGAGGACTCGGGCGAGACCGCGCTCCTGCTGACCGCCGACCCGAAGACGGGATACCAGGCGGCGGCCGAGGCCTTCGGCAGCGCGCCGCCGGGCTCCTCGACGCAGGGCGTCGGCGACTGGTTCGGCCGCGCGATCAACGGCGCGAAGGACGCCGTGCGGGTGCTCTCGTACACGGTGATGAAGGCCCGCGCCGGTGACATCGGCCGGGCCGGGCTGGGACCGCTGCTGGCGACGCTGCACGGGCGGGCACCAGCCGTCCGGGTGCATCTGATCGGGCACAGCTTCGGCGCCCGCCTGGTCTCCTTCGCCCTGTCCGGCATCCGTGCGCCGGCGGCCAGCCCGATCGCGTCCCTGGTGCTCGTGCAGGGCGCCTTCTCGCACTGGTCGTTCGCGCACGCGCAGGACAACCCATTCGGCGGCCCCGGCGCCCTGAACACGTTTGCGGACCGGGTGCACGGCCCCCTGGTGGCCACGTTCACCGTCTTCGACTGGGCGGTCGGCGTGTGGTACCCGAAGGCGTCCTTCCTGGCCCAGCAGGACACGGAGGCCGTGGTCGCCGGGCGCTGGGGGGGCATGGGCGCCGACGGGTACCAGGCCGTGAGCCCATCGGAAGACCGGGAGATGACGGCCAGCGGCGGCACGGACTACGGGTTCACGGCCGGCACCTTCTACCGGGTCAACGCCGCCCAGGTCATCAACAAGGTTGACGGCCAGCCCTTCGCCGGCGCGCACTCCGACATCCGCAAGCGAGCGGTGGCCGAGCTCGCGGTCGGTGCCGCCGCTGCGCACGGGTAGGCGTGCGGGGCAGGGCTGGCAGCCGGGCGCCCCCCCCGCTGCCGCAGCGTCCCTCCGCGAACGGCGGCGGCCGGTAACGGGACACCCGGTCAGCCTTCGGGTAGCGGCTGCGGGGTGATCTCGCCGGCGCTCTGGCTCGTGCCGTACTCGTAGGCGCCGCCGCAGCTGGACAGCGCGGCCTCACGGCCGCCGGGGCGGCGCAAGATCAGCTCGACGTCGGCGATCGGGGCGTGCCTGACGGCACGGGCGCCTCCGGAGGGATCGGCGTAGCGCACCGCGACCGCGTCATCGTCGCTGGTCGTCACGGTGAGCTGCAGCCGGGAGCCCGGCGAGGGGACGTCCGCGGTGAGCCGTCCGGGCCGCCCATCGACCCGTGGTCTGCGGCCGAGGCCGCCCAGAGGGATCCGCTCACCATCGAGGCTGAGCGCTCCCATCGCGGTCCAGGGCAGCCGTGCCCGGCCGATCCTGATTCTCGCGAGCACCAGCTCCAGCCAGCTGCCGGGTGCCGTCCCGAACTCGGCGTGCAGCCATATCCACGAATCGGCGTGCTCGGATCCCCAGTTGTGGCCGACCGTCCCACGCCACTTCGACACGTCAACCGTGCGGTCGCCGACGCCGAGGGTCCCGGTGACCAAGCCATCGGGGACGCTCGCCTCAACCTTGGTCCGCGGCAGCGGCGCACGCCGCAGCAACGCGGGCCGCAGCGGCAGCAGCGGCGGCT
>DASYQM010000455.1:0-4486 GCA_036005525.1 Streptosporangiaceae bacterium | reverse complement strand
GTGCCTGGCGCGGTGACCCGGGCGATGGCTCGCTCCTTCTGGTTCATGTCGGCATGCAGGTAGATCTGGGCGGTGGCGATCTGCTCGTGACCGAGCCAGAGCGCGAGGACGGTGATGTCGATGCCGGCGTGCAGCAGCCGCGTGGCCGCGGTGGGGCGCAGGGTGTGCATGGTGACCTGCTTGCCGCGCAGCGACGGACAGCCGATGCGGCGGTCGCGAGGTAGTGCGCGAGGCGGTGCTCGATGGCGTCGTGGCTGAGCCGGGCTCCCGTGCGGGCCGGGAACAGCGGGTCGTCCGGGACGCCGGCGTGTTCGGTGAGCCAGCCACGCAGCACCGCGACTGTGAGCCCGGTGAGCGGGGTGGCGCGTTCCTTCCGGCCCTTGCCCACGCAGTGGACGTGTGGCCCGGTGCCGAGGTTGACGTCGGCGCGGGACAGCCCGGTCAGTTCGGAGATCCGCAGCCCGGTCTGGGCGGCGAGGATGAGCATGGCGTGATCACGCCTGCCGGTCCACGTGCCGCGGTCGGGGCAGCTGGCAGCGCGTCCCCCTCGTCCTGGGTGAGCCAGGTGAGCAGCCCGCGGCGGCCCGCACGTGCGTTTCCCGGACCAGTCCTCGGGCTCTTGCCCGGCCCCGGCGGCGTGCCGCGCGGGCGGGCACACCACGCCCAGACACGGCCGCGTGGCGCCCGAGAACGCACGGCGGCCACGGCCTACGGCACTCACACCTACATACGACGCCCGGCGCCGGCCGTTGATTGCACCACCGCCGAGCCGGTGTCACCATACGGACAGCCCTTCGCCCGCTACCGCCCCCCTTCTTGATGGTGAGGCCGGAGTGCTGTGACGTCGGCTGGCCGGTGCTGTCCGTGGCCTTCATGGTGAAGGTGAAGGTACCGGCCCCGGTGGGCATGCCAGCCAGCCGGTTATTGATGCCGGCGGGCGCGCCGGCCGAGTGCGGCGCCAGGCCGGGCGGCAGCTGCCCGGAGGCCACCGCCGCGCCGCCGCTGAGGAAGAGATGAGTTGACTACGCTTTCGGGCGTGCGGTGCCGAACGTGGCCAGGATGGTACCCACCGCCAGTGGCCTGGCCCGCAGCCGCTGGCCCAGCCACTTCACGGCGCCCGCTGACCGGTATTGCGCTGGCGGACAGGGTTGTGGCCTGCAGGTCAGGCGCGCCGGCGGTCAGGCCCCGGCGCCTGCCGAAGCCATCACGATCAGACAGGTGCCTGACAGTGGCAAAACACGGCGCCTCCAGCGGTCTCGGTCAGGGCCAGCCACGTTCGCGGATCGGCGTGACTACGGCCTCGGTGACGATCAGGTGAGCGGGTGCGCAGACCAGCCAGGCGATGTAGGCGGCGACATCCTCCGGCGGCAGCGCGTCTTCTGCGCCGGCCGGGCTGGGCTGGCCCCGGTCCGCCGGGTTCCAGGTGCCCCAGTGCGTGGCCATGGCGCCGGGGTAGAGGGACACGACGCGGACGCCATGCGGGGCACCCTCGGCGGCGAGGGCCCGGGTCAGCCCGGTAAGGCCGAACTTGGTGGCGCAGTATGCCGACGCGTTGGCCCAGCCGCGGCGGCCGGCGACGGAGGAGACGTTGACGATGGTGCCGCCGCCCGCCGCGCGCATGTGCGGGAAGACGGCCCGGCTGAGCAGGAACGGCGCGGTCAGGTTCACCGCGATGACCCGCTGCCAGTCCGCCACCGGCACTTCCTCGGCCGGGCCGGGCGCGTCGGTCGCCGCGGCGTTGATCAGCACCCGCGGCGGCCCGCTGCCGGAGACGAGCCGCTCGGCGGCGGCAACGACGGCCACCGGATCCGCAAGGTCGGTCGGCACGGCGAAGGCGGCACCCCCGCCGGCGCCGATACGGGCGGCCACACGGTCGAGGTCGGCCTCGCTCCGCGCCAGCAGCGCCACCCGCGCGCCCCGCTCCGCCAGGCGCACGGCCGTAGCCTCGCCGAGCCCGCTGCTGGCTCCGGTGACAATCGCCAGCTGGCCCTTCAGGTCGGGCATCTCCTTCTCCCACTCCTGCCGCTATCAGAACCGAGCAGCCCGGCCCGTGGACGCCTTCGTCTCGGCCGTGCAGCCGGCGAGCCCTGACACCGATTCTCTCTCAGCGGACCCAGTCTCCGGCCCTCACGGCTGAAGATCATCCCTGCCTCGAGGCTGGTGGCGCCCTTCCCGCCGCCCGACATCAACACTCCGTACACGCCTGCGGGCGAGCGCCCGCGGCCGGACGCCCCCTGCTGTGCGCAGCGGATGGAGGCCATCAACGGACATGGCCCGGCTGGCAAGCAGCCGCTCTTCTTCGAGATCGGCGGCGTGTGCTGGCGTGCTGCACCCTCGGGCAGCTCATGATTTACCTCGCGGCACCCGCAGCCTTCGTGGCCGACGTGGACCGCATCGCATAGATGGCCTCTAGATGCGGCTCTGAGCATCGACAATCTGGCGGTGGGTTTCGCCCTGGGCACCTGCGACGCCAGCCTCGCCCGTTGCCGCGATCACCATCGGCGCGGTGAGCGTCACGTTGTCCCTGATCGGGGCTGGAGCTTGGTGATCGGCTCGGCGCCAAGACCGGCGAGCGGGGCGAACTCCTGGGCGGCCTGGTCCTCATAGCCATCGGCATCGCCGTCGCCAGCGGCATCCTCTAACACGTCCGGTTGGCCTTTCCCCATGACTGACAGCGCGGGCCCCGAAGCTGCCACCCGGCCTGAGGCCAGACCCCCACGCCGCATGAACTGCGGGGCTCGGCTGCGGGCGGCGGGATCCTCGTCGCGCTGGTGGTCGTCTACTCTCTGCTGCCCCTTGGCCGCTCCTTGACCTGGGCCGTCACGATCCTGGCAATCGGGCCGGTGGGGCTCATCGGATTGGTCGCCTTCCAGGCCGCTCGACCGTCGGGTCACTTTCCTCGGTGAGGCGGGGGCGGCTGCTCAGCAGCCGCCCCCCGCCTGGTTGGCTAGCTGAGGACGTGGAAGGCGGTGCGGTTGCCAAACGGCGCGGCGCTTTGGGGCGCTGCCCGGTTCCAGTAGTCGACGAAGCCCTTGGTGGCGGTGATCCCCTCGACGATGGGCAAGTTGGCCGGGGTGCCCGGCTGGTCGCAGCTGACGATCAGGACTCCGGTGTCGCCGTCGGAGTAGGCGATCCGCAGGACCGCCAGGCCGGCCCGGGCGTCTGCGGCCACGCCGGTGATGCCGTCGGTGAACGGCGGTGAGGGCAGGGTGCCGGGGGCGAGTTCGAAGCTGACGAACCCGGTCACCGTGTAGGTGCCGCTGCCGGCTCCGAAACCGGTCGTGGTCCAGGTTCCGCCGCCGGTGACATCTTGCGGTGAACCCGGGTTGGCGCGGAAGGTACCGCGTCCGGTGAGCGTGATCATGTTGTCGCACGAGGAGGCCGCGCAGGCCGATGCCTCCCCTCCGGGCAAGGTGGTGGTGACCGGGGGTGGGCCGGACAGGTGGATGATGTCCCACCGGTACATGGTGTTGGTCGAACCGGCGCTGGCTCCGGCGGGAACCAGCAGGGCGGCCGCGCAGGTGATCGCGGCGGCCAGCCCGATCGGGATGAGTCGTGCAGCCTTCATTGCCTGCTCCTTTTTGTGACGGTCTCGTTTCCGCCTTCGCCGAGCGGGTAGCGGCGTCGCACAAAGCGATGCCCGCCGAGGTCCAGAGAATCCCCCGGACATACCCGCTGTCGGAGGCCCGGCATTTGGTGCCTCCTTTCTCCCCAGGGGCGACCTGTCCTGGCTGCGCCGCCGCCGCTGAGGCGTCCCGGGCCGGGCGGGGCTTTGCTGATACCGAAGATCACCCGCCTGGTCTGGGACCACGGGCTCCCGGCCTGGCCGCTGAGTCAGCAGGAACGGCGGCAGGGCCCGGGGACCCGGCTGGCTGCGCGGCGTCTCGTGGGCACCCCGAATCGCTGCGCATCGGCTGGCGAGAGAGCATAGACGGCGCGTCCTTTCTCCGCCGTAGAGAACTGCCTGCGTGCCGTAGCGGCCCGAGCGGGGCGCCTCCCTAACTCAATGCGGCGCACACGTCCACCAGAACGTGGCCCTGCAGGGACACCGAGGTGAGATTCCCGTCCGGATCGACATTTGCCCTCAGCGCGCCCGCAGACGCGAAGAAGATAGGCAGCCCGAAGCGCGCCGCATCGGCTGGGAAGAGGACGGATACCTGGTGCCCCGTCTCCAGCGCAGTGAGCGAGCCGTCAGGATGACCGATGAATTTCGCGGGCCCCGTGCTCACGGTGACGCTCTTGCCGTTTGCCAGGTTCGTCAAGGTGTTCTTCAAGGCGCCATTGGACAGGATGATCATGGACCCGTCCGCGGTCTTGAGCTCCTTCTGGAATTGCTTGTTGACCAGCTGCGTTCCCTGGACCTCGAACCCGCAAAATTCGGCGGGCACGGTGAAGGTCGGGGGCAAGTCGACGAACTCCCACCCGTCCCCCCGCCCCCCGGCCAGGGCCGGGGCGGCCGTCGCCACCCCCCCGACCATGCCCAGCA
>DASYQM010000454.1:0-4484 GCA_036005525.1 Streptosporangiaceae bacterium | reverse complement strand
GCGTCCCGGAGGTCGAGTTCGACACCGCCCATGATGGCCACCGCGGTGTAGCTGGGCGGGACGAGCCAGGGTCCGGCACGCCTGGCACCGCTCATGATCGCGAGGGAGAGCGACGGCGCCGGGGTGCCCGCTGGAACCTCTGGCGGCTGATAGCGCGCCGTGGCCGGCGCCGGGAGTTTCACGCCCGGTCCTGGCAGGTCGCTGGTCACGGCCTCCAGGTCGGCGAACGTCTTGGCGGCGTAAGCCCGGCTGATCCGCTCGTCGAGTTCGTCGAAGGTGATCCGGCCCTCGGTCGCCGCCCGGCGGAGCACCTCGGCGGTCCGGTCGCGGTCGGCGTCGGCGGCCCGCAGCTGACGTGGGTCGGCGGGCACGGGCGGCTCACTCATCGTCCCACCTTAACGGCCCGCATCGAGGCCAGGGCCAGGTGCGCAGAGCCCGGGTCAGGTGCCACGTGGTCCTGGCGGTGCGGCAGGCGAATCCGGCGATTCCGGCGAGCGGGTCCAGTGGCGGGTGAGCGGGAAGATGAACCACAGCCCGGCGAACAGGCAGACGACGAAGATGCCGAGCAGCACGGTGGGCAGCCCGCGCGCGACGTAGCTGAGGACCAGCACGACGGCGGCGCACACGGTCAGGCCCACGGTGGCCAGCCCCAGGATGGCCATCACATTGGCGGCCCCGACCAGGTGCCGCTTCAGGTTGCGCCCGAACACCAGCCGGTGGTAGGCAACCGGACCCACGAGCAGGGCCGTGGCGACCGCGGCGAGCACCAGCGTCACCACGTAGAGCGTGCGCTGGCCAGTTCCGAGCGCGGAGAACCGGTTGGCGAACGGGATGGCGAGCAGGAAACCGAAGATCATCTGGACGCCCAGCCCGGCCACCCGCAACTCCTGGAGCAGTTCGGCCAGGTTCCGGTCGTTGCGTTCGGCCTCGGTCTCGTCGGGTCGCAAGCCCCCGGTCATGCGCTCCTCACTCCGGTTATCGCGCCATCAAGGTCATGATCACCACGTTAACGTGTCGCGGAGCGCGGCGGTGGGAAAGAACCCGGCTACGACTTGAGCTGCTCGATCTTGTCGCCGAGCAGCGTGGTCGCGATCGTGGCCTTGCGCGGCTGGCGCGGTCATGGCCCCCCTCAGCTCCTCCGACGTCACCGGCTACCCGTGTGCAGCGGTCACAAACGGAGGGGTCTGCGCCCGGCATCAGGTCGGGCCGCCGGGCTGGCGTGCCCGAGAGGAGATGGAGCATTGGCACTCCCGGGGCGCGGTGGAGAGCTGGGCGGCACGACAGATGGGATTCAGGCGTTTGGAGCGCGGCGTGCCCGGTAGGGGATCGGCGCAGGGGAACCGGCACGGCCGGGCCGGGCGGGCCCCCGGCCGTGCTCCCCGGGCTGGCGGCGGATGCTCCGACCCGACCCGGGCCGTCCCGGGCCGGGGATGGAGCTGCGCGCGGCGGATGCCGAGCCTTCCGTCGCGCCTGAGGGCGCGGGGCAGGCGGATCCGCAGGATGCGGCCGCATCGCGGGGCCAGATGTTTAACCGTCGTCCAGAGGGCACGAACCCCTCGTCCGTCGGTACCCCTGCGTACGGAGGCTGTGATGACAACCGCCGCGGCCATGACACCTGCTGTGGCCCTCGCCGACCGCGACGACAGCGAACTGCTCGCCCTGATCCGGGCAGATGACCAAGACGACGAGCTACGGACAGCCGCCCGCGAGGTGATCGTCATCCGCTACCAGTCCCTGGTCCGCGGGTGCGTGCAGCGCTACCGGGAGAGCCCCGAGCCGGTCGAGGACCTGATGCAGGCCGGCTACGTCGGCCTGCTCAAGGCGATCAACAACTTCGATCCCGCGCTGGGGCAGAACCTCGCCGCGTACGCGCAGCCGTGTGTCAGCGGCGAGATCAAGCGGCACTTCCGGGACAAGCGCTGGCAGATCCACGTCAAGCGGTCCGCACAGGAGCTGCTGCTGCAGGTCCGCCGGGCGCGCGGGGAACTCGCCCAGGACCTGGGGCGCTCTCCCCGGGATGAGGAGATGGCCCGCCACCTGGGCGTCAGCCTCGACGACCTGCGCGACGCCCAGCGGGCCGACATGGTCTTCCATTCCCACTCGCTGGACGCCCCGCTGTACGGCCAGGAGGACCCCGCAACCCTCTCCGAGCTGATCGGGCAGGAGGATCCGCAGGTCGAGCACACCCTCGACATGGAATCCGTGATCACCCACTGGAGCGATCTGCCGGACCGCGAGCAGCGGATCCTGACCATGCGCTTCTACGGCAACATGACCCAGGCGGAGATCGGCGAACGGCTCGGCATCTCCCAGATGCATGTCTCCCGGCTGCTCGCCCGGGCGCTGCGGTACCTGCGCGCCCGCCTGCTCGAGGACGACGCGGAGGAAACCGCGGCACGCCAGGGCGACCGGCAGCCATAACCCACGCCTTCGGCGGGCACGCCTACGGCGGACCGGATGGGCCAGGCGTGCCAGGCGGTTCGACCACCCGCAGCGCCAGCATGGTGATGTCGTCGCGCACCTTGCCCTGGCAGAACTCCACCGCCACCTCCTGGATCCGGGCCAGGATCTGGTCCGGCGTCCGTCCCGCCAGGGCCGCGACCTCGCCCGGCAGCTGGTCGTCGAAGTAACCCTGGCCTGGCCGGTGGGCGTCGGCGAGCCCGTCGCTGTAGAAGATGAGCGTGTCGCCCGCGGACAGATCGTGCTGCTCGAGTGCGGGCCCGGCGTCCGGGAAGATGCCCAGCGGCAGCCCTCCGCCACGGAGCTGGCGAAGCTCGCCGTCGCGGCGCAGCAGCAATGCGGCCGGATGCCCGGCGCTGCCGAGCGTCACCTCCAGCGACTCATCCTTCCACCGGACGTGGGCGGCGCAGGCGGTGACGAAGCGGCCGCTGAACTCCTCGGCAAGGATGATCTGGTTCGCCGTGCTGAGCACACCGCCGGGATCGTGGGTGGAGTGCGCGACGACCCGGATGGCGTGCCGGGCCGCGGCGCTCGCCTCTGCCACCCCATCGCCGCGGCCGCACACGTCGCCAATGGCCATCCCCCAGCCGGAGGACGTGCGGTACACGTCGAAGAAATCCCCGCCGACCTCCGGGTTCTCGGTCGCGGCCAGGTGGGTGGTGGCGACCTCGACGCCTGGCACGCCGGGCAATTCGCGGGGCAGCAGGCTGTGCCGCAGCGCGTCGGCCACCTGGCTGTGCTGCCGTACCTTCCGGTCCATCGTGATCGCGAGCGCGAGCTGCTCACCGATCTCCTCGACCAGCCCGAGATCGGCTATCTCGAACTGCCCCGCGCTGGGGCGGCGGGCCAGGGTGAGCGCGCCATAACAGCGCTCGCCGTCGGAGAGCGGGACGCTCAGCACCGACGTCGTCCCCAGCTGCATCAGCAACGGGACGCCGTCCGGGCTCGTGCCAAGGATGCTCGCATCCTCCGCACGCGTGATCAGCTGGGAGCTGCCCGTGTCGTGAACCGTATGCGGCAGTGAGCCCGGTTGCGGGTCCTGTGCCGCCACCGTCCGGGCGAGTTCCGCGGAAGGCTGGTCCTCTCCGCCCACGGCATACTGCCGCCGGAGCCGCTGCCCCCTGGCCACGTCTACGATGACCAGCGCCGCCAGCTCGCTGGCGAGCAGCCTGGCGCAGCGCTGCAGCGCGATGGTCTCGTTCAGCGGCGCGTTTTCCAGGAGCAGCCTGGCGACCGCCGTCGTCAGGTCCAGGCGCCGGGTCATGGCCGCGACAAGGGGGGGCGGCACATCCTTGGCGGTCTCCGCCCGCCCGGCTTTCTTGCGGGTTCCGGCGCCTGCCCGGCCACCGTGTGGCGACGGCCCCACCTCACGGACCGCGACGACGAGCTGATCCTCGTCCCCCCGTGGCCGGGCCAGTCCGGCGGTGAGCTCGCATTCGGTGGTCCCGGTACCGGTCAGCAGCTCGCATCGCACCTGCCGGGGCTTCCCGGTCCGGATGACCGCGGCCAGCTGGCTGTCCACGGCGGCACGCGAGGGCAGGTGCACGAACGCCTTGAAGGGCCGCCCGGTGGCGTAGCCGGTGCCGGCTTCCAGGAGTTCACCGGCTGCCCGGTTGACCCGCCGGACGGTGCCGTCGCGTTCGACGAGGATCAGGGCCACCGGCGCGTCATGAAAGAGCGCGCGCAGTGTCCGCCGCTCGGCGTGCAGCGAGTCCAGGGCCGCGTCGTCCGGTGGCCCGTCCTCGCTGACATCCTCGACCGCCGCGAGCGCGTCGATCGCGGCATCCAGCTCGGCCAGAGCCGCGTCCAGCGTCGGGCGCAGGTCGGCCCCTCCCAGCGTGGCGGCCTGGCGGAGTGCGTCGCGGCGCGCCGTCAGGTCGGCGAGCTCCTTCCGCGTTGACACGCTCCCGTCTGGGTGTGGCATCTGGTCAGCCCAGCCCCGACTGCCCCGAGTTGATGATCTTGCTGGCGACCTCGGTGACCTTCATGTTGCCCTGCTGGGAGATCTGCCGCATCCGGTCCAG
>DASYQM010000453.1:0-2578 GCA_036005525.1 Streptosporangiaceae bacterium | reverse complement strand
GAGGTGATGACGACGCTGAACGCCGGCGCCGCCGCCCAGGCGCGTGCCGCCGGGGTCAGATGCGCCACCGACGTGACCGGATTCGGCCTGCTCGGGCACCTGTTCAAGCTGGCCCGCGCCAGCGGGGTCTCCGCGGTGATCGACCATGCCGCGGTGCCGCTCATCGAGGGCACCCGCGCGGCCGCGGCCGCCGGGTACATCCCTGGCGGCAGCCGCCGGAACCTGGACTGGGTGCTCCCGTACACCGACACCGGCGCGGTGGGCGAGGAAGACCTGCTCCTAATCGCGGACGCGCAGACCTCGGGCGGACTGCTGGTAGCCGGACAGCTGCCGGGAGCGGCGGTGATCGGGGAGCTGGTCCCGCGCCGCGACAGCGTGCTCATCATCCGGTAGCCATACAAGCGCGCAGCGTCCCAGCCGGAGCCCGCTGCCTCGCGGGACCGGCCCGGTCAAACGCCAGCAGATGCTCACCACCGCGACCTGATCGGGGCGGTGGCGGTCATCCGGCCGGTGCTGGCGGGCGCGAGACAGCACCGGTGAGGCCAGATTGTCCTCATCTCCTCCCGGGTCGCCGGGGGCCGGCCGCCAGGACCTGGCACGGCCAGCCATGGCCTTCATGGCTGCGCAGGAGCCTGCAGACGGGCGGGGTTTACCAGGCCACAAACGCTTCCGCCGGCCACTGTGGGGGGCCGGCGGAGGCGTTGCAGGGCGGAATGGTCATTCGGACGGTATGGGGTTAGGAGAAGAAGACCCCGTTGCGCTCCTTCCACACCTCGGATGTGAGGCTGTTCTGGCCGGACTCGCTGGCGGTGAAGGAAAAGTTCCCCATCGTGACGGTCCAGGAGATGTGCGAGGTCCCGGTCACCTTGCGGCCGGTGAACCCGTTCGCCTCATCACGGACGTGGCTGACCTGGCCCCCACCGGACCAGGTCATCGACATGTCCACCACGCCGGTGCCGACCGGCGGGCCGTGGCTGAGCGAATTTTCGATGTTCTGGAAATCGGGGATCTCGAAGTTCTCCAGCATCCACGCCGCCCGCCCGCTGCCCGGCGAGACCGAGACCGACCGGTCCGGGACCCGGGTGGTCCAGAACAGCCCGCTCGCCGCGATGCCGGGGTTGAAATCGTGAATCTGACCCTCATTGGAGCCGACCGGCCCCGTGAAGATGTCAAATCAAAGGAAGCCGAAACTCGCGTTGAAGTGCCGCCCGCCCAGCGCGATGTACTCGCCGGTGATGAACCGGTTATCGACATCGAAGCTCAGGTCGGCGTTGGCGCCGGCGCCGGTGCCGGTGATGTGAGCGACCCCGACGAAGCCGTTGAAATCGGTGATCGTATTCGGCTCGCCAGTGCCCGGGAAGAACACGTGGAACACCTCGGTGCCCGGGCCGAACGGCTGGATACCGCCCGGGATCGGCCGCGGGGCGCCGGCCCGCCGCGCCGCCAGCGCCGGGCCCGCCCCGGCCACCTGGGACCCGAGGACCCCGACCGCTCCCAGGCCTGCCCCGGCGATAAACCGGCGGCGGCTCGGCCCATGCCGGTGACCAGGCTCAAGCGGGCGAACAGTCACGGCTGAAGAACGTACTGCAAACATCGCCACCCCCTTTGCAGAGATGCCCTGCCCCTCGCACACTACGCCCCATCCCAGCCGCCAGGCGAGCACTAACCTCCGGGCACCCTTGCGCCGAACCGGTCGCCCATACCGTCGCACCCGGACACCGGCCACCCGCCCGGTCAGTGGGATAGGCAGACCGGGCGGGTGGCTGGGCCGTGAACCGGTTGCCGTGGCGCGCCGAGTCCTGGCGGGCGCGGCCGCCCGCAGCAGTAGTAGGCCGGACGGGCAAGCCCGGACAGAAACACAACGCGATGACCGGCTGGCCCGTGTATCGCCGGCCGGGCAGGCAGCAGCACCCGGAGACCCGAGATGCCCCTTGGGACCCGCCCAGTCAGCCGGAGATGACCCGCGATACTCCGCGAACTGACCGGCCGCAAGATCGCAGGTCACCATGCCCACATTGCCGACCCGGCGGCCTGCCAGCGGCCCTGGCTCGGGTGTCGTGCGGCGCATGGTTGCAGGAAAGCAGCGCAGGCTGCGGCAGCTACTGCGAGATCATGGGTTTTGTGCGTTGCGGGCCAGGCTGAGCGTGCCCTCAACACCAACGCACAGATCTGGGGCGGCCGTTATGCGCGGGCCCGAAAGGCAGCGCGCTTTACGCGGTGCACGGCTGGCGGTTCTTGTCAGGTAGGCGTTGAAACTCCGCTGGAGCAGGCGGCGCCAGGCTGCCGGACGCCCCGGTTGTTGGCCGGCTGTTCCGCTCCGGTACAGGGCCTGCTCTGGGCCGCCCTCCGTCACGGCAAACGGTTGCCGGGCAGGTGGTGCGGCGCTGGTCTGGCCAGGCGAATTATGATGGCATATGCCCATGGGGGAGGGTGGTGTGCCGGCTGCCACGATCACGCCGGGCGGCGCCCAGCGGCGGGGGCGGCAGATCAGCCCGGGACTGAAGCGCGGCTGGGGTGTCAGCCCCGCGCGCCGGCAGGCTGTCTCTGACGCAGTCCGCGGCCTCCTTCCCCCCGCTGA
>DASYQM010000452.1:0-10510 GCA_036005525.1 Streptosporangiaceae bacterium | reverse complement strand
GCGGGTGACCCAGCGCTGCGCGGCGATCGGACGGCCGGCCTGTGGCGGTCAGTCCCGGCCTGTGACGGTCAGTTCCCAGCCTGTGCCGGCCTCATCACGGTCCGCGCCGGCCTCTTCCCGGCCCGTGCCGGTCTCATCCCGGTCCGCGCCGGCCGGTTCCTGGCGCCGGCCCGCCCGGCTGGGCAGGGCGAACATGAGAAGGAAGCTCAGCAGGAACGCACCGACCTGGAACCACAGGGTGCGGACCAGCGACGCCACGAAGTCGTGGCGTACCGCATTGGCGCCAGCCTTCGCGAGAACACCGCGCACGGCGGGCGGGATGACCTGGCCCGCGCGGGGCTTGCACGATGCGGGGGTGACCGTCGGGTCGGCGGCGACCAGCCGGTCGTGCAGGCACGTGCGGAACTGAGTCTCGATGGTCGCGGCCTCGCGTGCCGGGACCCCGGCGGCCACGACTCCCGAGCGCAGCGCCGGTGCGACGCTGCTGGCGGCCGGCCCGGACTGGCTGCCGATGATCCCGAAGAAGATCACGCCGATCACCGCGATGCCGATCGAGTTACCGAGCTGCAGTCCGGTGTTGAACACGCCGGACGCCGAGCCCGCGTCCTGCTTCGGCACCCGGTCCAGCACGATGTCGGCCAGCGGCGCGATCACCGCGCCCAGGCCAAGGCCCGCGGCGGCGAGGCCCGGCACCAGCTCCCAGGTGGTCACGGCTGCCCCGTAGTGGTGCACGGTCGCGATCAGGCCGGCTATTCCGGCGGCGATGACGAGCGCTCCCGCCATCGTGACCCCGCGCCCGAACCGGGGCGCCAGCCGGGCTGCCGCGCCCGAGGAGACCAGGATGCCCAGCGAGAACGGGAGGAAGGTCAGCCCGGCGTGGAGCGGGGTGAAGCTGAGGCCCAGCTGGAGGAACAGCGTCAGCACCAGCCCGAACGAGGCGATCCCGAGGAAGAACGTCATCGCGATGGCCATGCCGGCGCTGAACCCGCGCTCGCCGAACAGCTGCAGAGGCACCAGCGGCGAGCCGTCCCTGCGCGTCTTGACCCGCTCCCAGCCGACAAACAGGGCGAACACCGGCACCGACGCAGCCATCGAGACGAACGTCCAGGTGGGCCAGCCGAGCTGCCGACCCTGGACGAGCGGGTAGAGCAGCAGCAGCAGCGCCGCGCTGACCAGGCCGACGCCGACCGGGTCCAGGCGGGGCGGGCTGGGCGCCTTCGACTCGCGGACGAGCAGCGCCGATGCCACTACCGCGATCACCCCGATCGGCACGTTGATCAGGAAGATCGGCCGCCAGCCGAGGCCGAACAGGTTGTGCTGGATGAGCAGCCCGCCGATGAGCGGCCCGCTGACGGTGCCGAGGCCCGCCGTCACCCCGAAGCCGGCCAGCGCCTTGATCCGCTCCGCCGGCGGGAAGATCACCTGGATCACGGCCAGCACCTGCGGGACCATGATCGCGCCCATCGCGCCCTGCACCACCCGGAAGGCGATGAGCTGGCCCGGGCTCTGCGCGGCGCCGCACAGCGCCGACATGATCGTGAAGCCGGTGACGCCGATCAGGAAGAGCCGCTTGCGCCCGAACGTGTCACCGAGCCTGCCGCCGGTGATCAGGACAAGCGCGTAAGCGAGCGTGAAGCCGGCCAGCGCCCACTGCACGTCGGCGTAGCTGGCGTTCAGATCCCGCTGGATGGACGGGATCGCGATGTTAACGATGGATACGTCGAGTAGGTTCATGAACGCTGCCAGCAGCAAGATGATCAGGGTCAGCCAGCGCCGGGGAACGGCGCCGTCGCCCGGGGCCGCGGGACGTGCCAGGATCTGAGCGTCCGAAGTCATCGTGGTCTCCGCTCACATGGAGGTTTGCGAATTACACTAGGGACGCTAACATCTTGCTAAGCGATTGTCTAGGTTAGCTAGATAAAAGGGAGCCTAGGTATGTCTGACGAGCGGGTCCCGGAGGCCGACAACGCGGCCGGGCGGGTCGGCGAGGCCGGCCAGGGCGCTGCGGCAGAGCAGCACGGCGCCACCGGGAAGGACCCTGCGGCCGGGCAGGACCCTGCGGCCGGGCAGGGCGCTGCCGCCAGGCCGGGCGGCGAGGCCAGGCGGAGGGGCGAAGCCCGGCAAGGCGGCGAGGCCGGGGGGGAATGGGAGCTGCCGTGGGCCGAGCCCTTCGTGACGGACGGTGAGCGGGCCGAGCGCGCCGAGCTGGCGGCCGCCTTTGGGGCGGGCATCCGGCGGACGGGCGCCCTGATGCAGCTGATGGGGCAGGCGGCCGCCGACCGGATCGGCATCAACGCGACCGACCTGAACTGCCTGAACATCCTGAGCTTCAGCGGGCGCATGACGGCCGGTGAGCTGGCACGGGCGACCGGCCTCACAACCGCGTCGATCACCGGCGTGGTCGACCGGCTGGAGGAGGCGGGCTACGTGACCCGGGAGCGTGACCCGCGCGACCGCAGGCGCGTCGTGGTCCAGGTCGTCCTCGAAAAGGCGCTCGCGGATGTGGCCTCCGTCTTCAGGCCGATGATCCGGGACTGGCAGGGGGTGGCCGCCCACTACAGCGACGACGAGCTCCGGCTGATCGTCGATTTTTACGGGCGCATGGAGGAGGTGTTCCGGCACCACCTCGGCCGGCTGCGCGGCGGCCCTGAGCCGACCGAGCCGTAGCGCTGCAAGCTGCCACGACACCCGCGACTTACCGGGAGCCCCTCTCCTGCGGCGCCCTGACGCCGAGATCGGCGAGCGCCGCCCGGGCGGCCCCGTCGCCGCACATGCCGTGCACGCCTCCGCCCGGCGCGGTGGACGCCCCGCATAGGTAGACGCCGGGCAGCGGAGTCCGGTACGGGTTCCAGCGCGGCGTGGGCCGGAAGAACGTCTGCAGCAGTGTCCCCTTCCCGCTGTTGATGTCCCCGCCCACGTAGTTCGGGTTGTAGCGCTCCATGGCGGCCGCCGTCCGGACCGACTTGGCCAGGATCAGGTCGCGGAAGCCCGGCGCGAACCGCTCGATCTGCGCCTCGATCCGGCCGGACATGTCTACGTCCGAACCCGACGGGACGTGGCAGTACCCCCACAGCGTGTGCCGCCCCAGGGGAGCCCGGGTCGGGTCGACCACGCCCGGCTGGGCGATGAGGCAGTACGGCCGCTCCTGGTGCCGACCCGCGTGCACCTCCGACTCGCTGCGAGCCACCTCGGCTAGCGTGCCGCCCAGGTGCACCGTCCCCGCCTCCCGGCAGGACGCGGCCTCCCACGGCACCGGCCCCGACAGCGCCCAGTCGACCTTGCAGACTCCCGGCCCGTAGCGGAAACGGGCCAGCGCACGGCCCTGCCAGCCCGGGACTGACCCGCCCGCGATGGCTGCGAGCTGCCGGGGGGTGACGTCGAGCAGCACGGCCCTGGCGGGGGGCAGGTCATTCAGGGAACGGACCCAGCGGCCGGTCTCGACCTGGCCGCCCAGCGACGTCAGCTCGGCGACCAGGGCGTCGATGAGCCGGGCGCTACCGCCCTCGACCACCGGCCAGCCCACCGCATGCGCGATCATCATGAGGGTCAGGCCGAACCCGCCGGTGGCCAGCGCGGTGAGCGGGAGCATGGCGTGCGCCGCCACCCCTGCGAGCAGCGCGCGTGCCTCCTCGGTGCGGAACCGGCGGGCCAGCAGGCTGGCGGGCAGGACGCCGTCCAGGCCGAACCGGGCCAGCGCGACCGGGTGCCCGGGAACGGAACGCATCATCGGCGCGAGAATCTCGGGCAGCGTGAGCGGAACGTCCCGGACCAGCGGGCCGAGCAGCCGCCGGTAGGACGGCCCGTCCGCGCCGAGCCCGCCCGCCGTCTCCTCGACCGAGCCGGCGACGTACGCCGCGCGCCCGCCGTCCAGGGGGTGGGCGAACGCGACCTTCGGCGTGCGGAGCGTTGCCCCCAGCGCCGCCAGGTCGATCCGCTGGAAGAAGGGCGAGGCGGCGGCGAGCGGGTGCACCGCCGAGCACACGTCGTGCTGGAAGCCGGGAAGCGTGAGATCCTGCGTGCGGCAGCCGCCGCCGGGCGTGGGCGCTCCCTCGATCACCTGAACCGCGAGCCCGGCCCGGGCCAGCGTCACCGCGGCAGCCAGTCCGTTCGGCCCGGCGCCGACCACGATCGCTTCCGGCGACCGGATGCCCGCCGGGCTAGCCACCGGGGATCCGCGGCCGCGGCGGCATCGGGCGCACGTTCATAGTTCGAGTATCCCGCCCTCGGCCGCGACGACGACGCCGGCCCGCCCGGCCTGGCCCGGCAAGCCAGCCGCGAGCCGCGCGCCCAGCAGGTCGAGCTCCACATCGGTCCGGTCCGGCTTGTGGTGGGCCAGCACGACACGGCGGGCCCCGGCCCGCCGGCCCAGGCCAACCGCGTAGTCGGCCGCGCAATGCCCGAAGAACGCCTCGGCGGCGACCTCCTGCGGCAGCAGGAACGAATCATGGATCAGCGCGTCCGACCCGGCCGCGAGGTCGAGGGCAGCGGGATGGTACTCACCCCATCCCTCGGGCCCGGGCCCCGCCGCGGTGGGGCAGTGATCGGGGATGTAGGTGACCACCGACCGCCCGTCGCTGACGCGGTAGCCGAAGGTCCGGCCGCCCTTGTGCGGCACCTCCCGCGCCTCCACCGTGAAGCCTTCGGCCTTGAGCTGCCCGGTCTCGATCATGCCGAACGTCCAGTCCCCCCGCAGGCCCTCAGGCCCGATCGGGAAGTGCGGCGGGGACATACCCCGGGCCAGCACATCGGCCGCCGAGCCGCCGGCCTGCTCGGGCAGGAACAGCGTCACCCGGGAGCCCTCGCGATCGCCGCCACGGAAGAAGGGCAGCCCATGGACGTGATCCCAGTGCAGGTGGGTGAGCAGGATGGTGCCCGTGAAGGCCTGCCCTCCGAGCAGTCCGGTGACCCTCCGCAGGCCGGTACCGGCGTCGAGGATGAGCGTCGGCGAGGCCGAGCCGTCGTGGGCGAGCGCGACAGACGACGTGTGGCCGCCGTAGCGGACGAATTCCGGGCCCGGCGCTGGGGTCGAGCCGCGGACACCGCACAGGTGTATGCGCACCCTCAGTCCCGGCCGGCGTCTTCGCGCCGGTGCCCCCCGGACAGTTCCATCAGCGCCGACGGGTCGAACTGGGTAGCGTCCACCGACGCCACCCGGCACGCGGTTACGGCCACTAGCGTCGAGGTGCGGGTGCCGCCCTCCAGGTGAGCGCGTTCCCCGAGCATCGCGCCCGGCCCATACTCGGCCAGCCATTCACCTTCCCGCTCCACCCGGATCACGCCGTCGAGGACGAGGTAGATGTCGGTGCCCCGCTCGCCCTGGCGGACCAGTACTTGCCCCGCGGGCAGCTTGGCGATCCTGGGCTTGGCGGCGCCGCGCATCAACTGCACGGAGAGCTGGTGCTCCAGGGCTGTCTCTACCGCGGTGACCAGCGCCTCGGAGTCCTGATCGCCCCACGGGGTGTGTGGGCCGAAGGACACCGCCATCCAGTTGCTGAAATCTGTCAGGCCGGACTTGTGGGTCAGGTTGCCGCCGTCACCGTAGATCCAGTGGCGCGGGAACTTGCTCGCCCCGGTCATCGCCGACTCCGCCTTGCCATCGGCGTGCAGGGTGAGCGACAGGGTCGTCCATACCAGCGGCGCCTGCCACTGGATGTAGGGCGGGTGCCGCACCTTGCGCGGCGCCGGCAGCGCGGTCCGGCCACCCACGGTCTGCACGAAGCGCACCCACCCGTCCCCGCGCTCGGGCTCCCGGCGCAGGTCGGGCAGCAAGGCGTTCTGGAACCTGTGCCGCAGGCCGCCCAGCCTGATGGTGGTGTCGCCGATGTGGCCGCCCCCGCTGTAGCCGCAGTCGCTGACCGCGCCGCCGTCATCCACTTCGATCCAGGCCCGCAGCACATTGGCGAAACGGAACCTGCCGGCCGACCGCAGTGCCTCAATGTCATCGATCTGCGTGGGCGGGGGGTCGTCGTAGCGGGTGAACCCGGCGTCGAAGGCGACCCGGGTGCCCCCGGTGACCGCTTCCGAGGGGATCCAGGAAAGTGAGGTGACGCTGCTTTCGTATCGCATGATCCCATGCTCGCCGCAGCAGGTGCCCGGCCGCCAGGGTGGTGGCTGGCCTTTTCCGGTGTGCCTGCTACCACCGGGCAATGTGTGCCTGCGGGGCGGGTGCCTGGCGGCGGGCCCAGCAAGGCGCCTGGAGCGGGCCCGGCGGCGGGCTCGGACCCACTCGCCCGGGGTAGCTTGTCAGGGCCGGCGGCGGGAGCGGCAGCACCACCACGGCGGTGATGCCTGCATCCTTGACCATGGCCCGGCTGTGAGCCCTGAATGTCTGTTATGGGAGCCGTCTGGCTGCGCCTGCGCGCCGAACTGCGGCAGCAGTGGCGGGCCGTGCTGGCCCTGGCCGTCCTGCTCGGGCTGATCGCCGGCATCGCGCTCATCGCTGCCGCCGGTGCGCGACGCACCGTCACCGCCTACCCTCGCTTCCTGCACCGGAGCCACGCCGCGGACCTGCTGGTGACCCCGGCGCGGTCCGGGTTCCACGGCTACTTCCGCGCCATCGCCCGCCTCCCAGAGGTGGCGTCGGCGGACGCGGCAGCGTTCCTGCAGATGTCCCTGCCGATCCGGGGCGCGTCGCCCTTCTCCGGCATGGTGGCCGAGGCGAGCCCGTTCGGCGGTGAAGGCGTGGCGATCAACCGGGTCAAGGTCGACGCTGGCCGCATCTTCGACGCGGCCGACCCGCACGCGGTCATGATCAACCAGCGGCTGGCGGACCGGGCTCACGTGCGTCCCGGCGGCACGCTGCACCTCATCGGGTACCGGCAGCGCAACGGCAACCCCGACGTTGCGCACCCGGCGCGGCTGGCATTCCGGGTCTCGGCGATCGTGACCTTCGCCGACGAGATAGTTCCGGCCTCCGGGGAACTCGGGGAGCCGCGGGTGCTGCTGAGCCCGGCGTTCGCCCGGACGCCGCAGGCACAGTCGTTCAATCCCGCCGGGGGCGGCGCCTATGTGGTGCTGCGGCCCGGGGCCGACGCCGTCGCGTTCACCCACAAGGCCGCGGCTCTGGCCCGGCGCTACCGGGTGGGCAGCGTCCAGGTCGTCCACCTGGCCACCGCGTACGCGGCGACCCAGCGGGCGGTCCGGCCGGAAGCGGCCGCGCTTGCGATCTTCGCCGCGCTCGCGAGCCTGATCGCACTCGCCATCATCGGGCAGCTGCTGAGCCGCCAGCTCGTCCTCGACTCGGCCGAGTTCCCGGTCCTGCGCGCGCTCGGCATGGGCCGGTCCGGTCTTGCCGCGCTGTCGCTGGCCAGGGTGGCGATCGTGACTACCGCGGGCGCCGCCATCGCGGTGGGCGTTGCGGTAGCAGCATCCCCGCTGATGCCGATCGGGCCCGCCCGGTTCGCCGAGCCCAGCCCTGGGTTGGAGGTCAACCTCGCCATCCTTGGCGCCGGGTTCGCGCTCATCGCCGTCGCACCGCTGCTGGTGGTGGCGCCGACAGCGGTGCGGGCCGCGGCCCGGGCGCAGGGCGCGCTCGGGCTGGCCGAGCCCGCCGCGCCCGTGCGCCCCTCCCGGCTTGGGCCGGCGCTCGGGCTGGCGGGCTCCGTGCCCGGCAGCCTGGGGGTGCGGATGGCGTTCGAACCCGGTCACGGGCGAACGGCGGTTCCCGTGCGCAGCGCCTTCGTCGGGACAACGGTGGCGGTGGCAGCGGTCGTGGCGGCCATGGTCTTCGGCGCCAGCTTCCTCGGGCTGGTCGGCACGCCGCACCGCTACGGGCAGAACTGGGCCCAGCAACTGGACATGCAGGTCGGCTCCGTGCCGCTCACCTTTGGCACCAGAGTCCTGGCGAAGATCAAGGGCCTGACCGGTTACGCGGGCGGCAACTACGGGCAGGTCAGCGTCGCTGCCCTCGGCAGCGCCAGGGGCGCGGTCGTGCCCGCGATCGGCCTGAACCAGTTGCGCGGGAACGGGTTCCTCACCCTGCTCGCGGGCCGGGCACCGGCCAGACCCGGCGAGATCGCCCTCGGCCCCCGCACTCTGCGAACGCTGGGCCTGCGCCTCGGGCAGCGGGTCGAGGTCGGCGCGAACGGCAGGAGGCCGTCCCCGATGAGGGTCGTGGGGTCGGCGGTCTTCGCGGACTTCAGCGTGGGCGGCGGCAGCGCCACCGACCTGGGGACCGGCGCCGTCGTCCCGGCCTCGATGCTGACCCAGCCGAATCCCCCCTACTGCGGCCCGCCGCAGACCTGCTACAACTACTTCCTCCTGCGCTACCGGCCGGGCACCGATCTGCGGGCCGCCGGAACCCGCCTGGAGGCGGTCGTCACCCGCGCCGGCTGCCCGAGAGGGCTATGCCGGGTAATAACCGACCAGCGGCCGAGCGACATCCAGAACTACACCGGGGTGCGGGACACCCCGCTCATCCTGGGCACCGTCCTTGCCGTGCTCGCGGTCGGCACCCTGGCCCACGTGCTGCTCACCGGGGTACACCGCCGGCGGCGCGACCTCGCCGTGCTCAAGACCCTCGGCCTGCGCCGGTCCCAGCTGCTGCGGCTCGTGTCCTGGCAGGCCAGCGCGCTGGCCGCGGCGTCCCTGCTGGTCGGGCTGCCGCTGGGCCTGCTGGCGGGCCGCTGGGCCTGGTTGGTGTTCGCGAACTCGGCCGGCGTCGGGAACGCGGCCGACATCCCAGCGGCGCTGGTGCTCCTCGTCATCCCGGTGACGCTCATCCTGGCCAACCTCATCGCCGCCGGCCCGGGCTGGACCGCCGCCCGGGTCAAGCCGGCCAGAGTGCTGCGCGCTGAGTGACGCCGCCGCTAGCCGCTATCAGTTCTCGCCGCCGGGGCGGTCACGCGGGCGGCCCGGGGCATGCGCCGGCGCAGCACGACCAGACCGAGCAGCGCGAAGGCAGCCGTCCAGGCCAGCGACAAGGCGGCCATACCGATGAGGACCTGGTGGTCGAATGCATCCGCGGCGGCGAACTGGGTCGGGCCGTACGACGGGAAGAACTGCAGGAGTGGCTTGTTCGCGAGCGGGTTGCCCACCGGGTTCTGCAGGAACGTGTCGATCAGCGAGATCATGATGATGAGGAAGAAGCCCTCCAGGTCGCCCCGGACCAGCACGCCGATCAGCAGGCCGAGCGCGGCGTAGGTGGCAGCCGCCAGCATGAAGCTGATCGCTATCGTCCATATGCCGGCAGGCCGCCAGAACAACAGCATGATGGCGGCGGCGTAGGCGCCGATGGCCACCGCCTGGACCAGCGCGGCGCCGGTCTTAGCGGTGATCAGGGCGGCGGGGCGGTACCCCGAAAGCACGAGCCGCCGGTCGAACAGCTGCGAGCGGCGGACCGCGGCGAACACCACGAACCCTGTGATGAGGGTGATCGAGTTGAGCCCGGCGGTGATCAGTGTGAGGTTGTGGCCGTCCACGACCAGTGTGGCGCCCGTGGACTGCAGCCTGAACTCGACGCCGGTGTGCGCGAACATCGAGCCCGTCAGCAGGTACCACACCGGTATGAATGCGACCAGCAGGATCCAGGCGAACCGGTTGCGGACCTGCGCGGCCAGGCTGAGCCGGATGGCGGTGTCAAGCTGCTGGCGCATGGCTGCTCGCCTCCTCGTCGATCCGCCCGTCAACCAGCTGGCAGACCCGGTCGAACCGCTCCTGCTCGAAGACCAGGTGGCTGATGACCACGGTCGCGGTGCCCCTTTCGCGCAGCTCGCCGGTGAGCTCCCAGAAGGCGAGATAGGTCTGCCAGTCGAAACCCTGGTAGGGCTCGTCGAGGAGCAGGACCGGCGGGTCGTGCATGAGGGCCAGGGTCAGGCTGAGTTTCTGCTTGGTCCCGCCCGACAGGGTGCCCACGCGCTGACCGCGGCAGGCGGCATAGCCGAGCCGCTCAATCAGCTCGCCGGCCCGGTCGATGCGGCCGATCCCGTAGGCGGCCTGGAAGTAGCGCACGTTCTGGTCCACCGTGAGCGCCTCATCCAAGACGACCGTCTGCGGGCAGTAGCCCGGCCTGCCACCGATGGCGACGCTGCCGGCGTCCGGTCGCAGGTCGCCCGCGAGGATCCGGAGCAGCGTCGTCTTCCCCGTCCCGTTCTCCCCGACCACCGCGACCAGTTCCCCCGCCGCGACCTCAAGGTCGACGCCGGCCAGCACCTGCCGCCGGCGGAACGATTTGCGGATGCCCCGTGCTGCCAGTGCACTCATGGTCTCCGCCCCCTTCCTGCGCATCCTGTTACCGCCAGCCTCGCCCTCGAGGGCCGGGCCGGCCCAGGGTGCTGCCAGGCGAGTTGCCGGTGTACCTACCACGAGCAACCCGTTCGCGGTAACGGCCCCGGCCAGGTCCCGCTACGGCCCGACAGCGGCGGGGCTCCCTCTGCGTCCTCCTCGCTCACTCCGCCCGCAGCACCCACGCCGGGCTCACCCGCGCTGCCGTCCGGGCCGGCCAGTAGGCGACGGCGTTGCCTGCGAGGATCACCGCGGGCACCATGAGCAGAACGAGCGGCAGCGGTGTCAC
>DASYQM010000451.1:0-70204 GCA_036005525.1 Streptosporangiaceae bacterium | reverse complement strand
GCGTATGCGCCCGAGGAGCGCACGGCGGTGCTGCTAAGCCACGGCCGGCGCAGCGCTGGCCGGCGGGGTCTGACCCGGGCGCAGAAGGTGGCGATCGGAGTGGTCATCGCGGCCCTGGCGCTCATCGCGGTGCTGATCGTCCTATTCACCGGGCGCGCCTCCTGGCCGGCCAGCGTGTCGACCGTTGAGAGCCAAGCCGAGAAGGCCTGCAGGAATCCCGACGTACAGTCCGAACCCGGCCAGGTCAACTTCGCCTGCGCAGAGGCGACGCGCCGCATTCTGTGGGTATTCGCGCTCATGACCAGCGGCAACGACCCGAACTTCTCCGATGCCAAGACGGGCCGGGTCGGCCTTGAGCCGATCACGCCGGCTCAGGGCGGGCAGGTGGCATGGTCACTGAACTTCCATCATCCGTACAACCCGGCCAATCCGATAGACAGTCTTGCCGTGGCGGCGCGGGCCATCAACAACATCATCGGCGGCGCAACCGTGACGGCCGCCGACGGCAGCCCGGTCGTCCAGCCCGGCCTGGAAGGCCACCCGACCAACTGCGTCCGATACACAGGATCGGCAGAGGTTACCTCGCGGAAAGGCTATCCGCCGCTGTGCGCGAAGCCGGTGACCAGCCCGGCGGGGCAGGCTGCGCTCGTCGCCGATGTCTACCGGAAATGGGTCGTCGGCGCCCCGCCAAGGGACGCCCGGGCCGCGGCGGTGCTGTTCGAGAACGCTGACAACCCGGGCGACCCGCAAGTCCAGGCGATCCTGAAGCGCTTGCCACAGACCAGTCGATCGACGTGACGCCGGCAGCTATCCGAGGATTCGCCCGGCAACGCGGCGTCATGCGCCATCGGGAAGGAGGTGAGCTCGTGCCGACCGCTGGCAAGGCCTGGTGGCAGCAGGCGACCGCACTGGTGAGCCTCGGCGCAGGCGGTGCGATAACCGGGCTCTCCTTCGTGCCGCAGTCGGCGGCGGAGCTGACGTCGCCCGCAAGCCTTCCGATCAACCTGATGGCCCTCGAACACGCGGCGCGGCAGGGAACCGCCAGCGATGCAACGTTGCGGTCGGCCGTCATCAACGTGGCCAAGTACTACCTGCGGATGGCCGAAAGCAAGACGCCGGCCGAGATTCAGGCCATGATCTGGCAACAGGACAGCCTTGACGGCGCCGACCATGGCGCATCCTGCGCAGCATTCGCCAGCATGACGCTGGCCCTGGGGGCGCACGCGGTCGGCCAGGAAAGCTGGGTCAGCGGAGGCACCACCTACCCGTGGCCGCTGCACAGATGGGCAGATGTCCGCGTCAACCCCAACCCTGCGTCGCCGGGCGTGACCTCGATCGTCCAGGACGCGCGCGCCCACGACCGCTGGCACGGGCTCGGCGACGGCTACCAGCCACAGCCCGGCGACTGGGTGGTCTTCGACGGCCACGTCGAGGTCGTGACCGATTACTCCGGCGGGACGCTGCATACCATAGGCGCCGACTCACTCCCGGACTTCTCGGTCAACGCGCAGGAATATCCACGTCCACTCGGCGGCCGAGGCGTGCTCGGGTTCGTCAACAACGGCCGCCTCGGCGGTGCAGCGGCCCGGGCGCAGCGGCCCGGCGGAGCGGCTGTGGGCGGACAGCAGGCGAACGGCCAGCCGCTCCAGGCTGCGACCGCCATCCCGGGAACGCAGCCGACCGGTGACCCTCAGCAGAAGCTCGCCCGGGCACCGGGTGTCGCCGCCATCCCGGGAACGTCGGCATCGGCGCCCGGCCACGGCAAGCGCAAGGATCAGGTCCGGCGCCAGGCACAGCAGCGGCCGGACGGCATGGCACACGGCAGGCGGACGGCGGCCGGCTCCCGCGCCGGCAAGCCGGCCGCTGCCGGCGGGCTATGGGTCGAGGTGCCGGGCCAGGCCGTGTTGCCCGAAGCAGCGGCGGCCGACACGGCCGTGATCCCCGGACTGCCTATCATGGCGCAGCGCCTGTCCGCCGGCGCGCCCGCCCCCTCGGCCACCCCGGCCCGGAGCCACGATCCGTCGCCTCGGGTCACCACACCGTCCAGCGGGAACCCGCAGCAGGCCTTTATCGCCACGGTCGCGCACGGGGCGGTGGCGGCGCAGCGAAAGTACGGCGTCCCGGCGTCGGTCACCATCGCGCAGGCGATCGTCGAATCGGGCTGGGGCGAAAGCCAGCTGGCCACTCAGGATCACAACCTGTTCGGCATCAAGGGGACGGGCCCGGCGGGCAGCCATCCGCTGCCGACGTGGGAGTACGTCAATGGCCAGCAGGTGACGACCACGAGCCAGTTTCGCGTGTACCGCAACACCGCGGAGAGCATCGATGACCATGGCCGACTGCTCGCGACCAGTCCCTACTACCGGCGGGCCATGGCCGACCGGCGGCACCCGGACGCGTTCGCCGCCTCCCTGACCGGTGTCTATGCCACGGATCCCGACTATGGAGCGAAGCTCATCAGCCTGATGAAGCGGTATGACCTGTACCGGTACGACGTCACCCAGCCGTCCGGTGTCCCCAAGCCTGCGTCATCGAGTACACCGGCCCCAGGCACGCCACGGCCGCAGGTTCCACACCCGCGGACCCCGGCCGCTCAGGCGCCACCGACGCCGGCGCCGTCGCGGCAGGCACCAGCGCCCGATACATCGTCCGCGCCACCGCCAAGCGCGGGGTCACCGACGCCGCAGGTGCCGGCTCCGCAGTCACCATCGCCAGATGCGCCAGCCAGCTCGCCATCGCCGCGAGCACCGGGCCACCAGTCGCCGGCCTCCACGCCAGGACCATCCAAACAACCCGCCCACCCGGAGCATGCCGGTCCGCAGCAGGGCAGTCAGCAGGAGCTCATCATCCCTGGCCTGCCGGGCGCTGCGACGCCTGCCGCGGCAGCCACACCGCGGACTGGATCTCTACGCGGAGCCACTCCGCGACGAACCGGTGCGTCCACTGACGATGACCCATCGCCAGCCGCGGGGCCGGCGACTCAGGCGCTGAGTGCCAGGCGCGTGCCGGCAGCTGCCACGACCAGGCTGCCGCGGCCGCGCGCTGGCCGCAGGTCAGCGCGGAGGTATCACCAGCCGTTGCCGCCGTCCGTCAAGAACGCCTTCATCGCCAAGGCGGGAGTCCGGCTCATGCGGGCGGAGCCCATCTACCGCGATGTCGCCGACCACTGTGGCATCCCGTGGCAGCTGCTGGCCGCCTCCGACTGGATGCAGTGCGGGGCACGGCCACGCTATTCGCCCGTGCACGGCGAGAGGCTGGGGCGCCTCAATCCCGATGGCACGAGCTTCCGAACGAAGTCAGCGGCACTGGAGCAGTGCGCCGACGACCTGATCGAGCTGGCCGGTGCGGTCTACGGGATCGACCTGACCGCGCCGGGAGATCTGTCCGTTCGCGAGCTGGCCAACGTCTTCGCGGCCTTCCGCTGGGGCGGGCTGCTCAGGCTGCACCGCACGTCCGCGATGGAATTCCCGTACTCGGTAGCAGGCCTGACCGAGCAGTACAGCAAGATGCGCTGGCCGAACATTGACGAGCCGAATACACCAGATAAGCCGGGAGGCCGATTCCGTGGGCCGTTCGGAGCGGTGCCCGTCGTGCTCAGCCTCGATTACCCGGCTACGGTCTAGCGGACCGCGCCAAGTATAGAAAGAAGGTGGGCCGAATGGTTCGTTTGCTGCTCTTTCTGCTCGGCACCCTTACCACGGGCAGGCCGGGCCGCCGTGAGACGGCCGGGTACCGGGCTGGGGACCCGGGCGTCCGGACGGAGCCCGACGTCGAGTACCCGGGCCTGGACCGGTACGGCGGCGGCGGCGCGTGGCAGGATCAGCCGGCGCCGGTAGCGCCGTGGCCTCCGGGCACCATCGGCGGCGGTGATCCGCGGCGTGGGCCGGGAAGCGGATCCGGCCCGCGGCGGCGCCGGATCTCACCGAAGGTCAAGTGGGCCGCGCTGGTCGTGGTCGTCGGGCTCATCTTCCGTCGGGCGATCGCGTCGGTCGCGCTGACGGCGCTGTCAGCGGGACTGCATCTGGTGGGCATCAATGCCCATCTGCCGAGCATCAGGTTCGCGTGGCCGTGGCAGACGATCACGGCCGGGACCACGACGGACACCGACCTCGGGCCGTGGGTGCTGCAGAAGATCGAAGGGATCTCCAAGCCGGCGCTGGGTCAGGCCAACTTCAACTTCCTTTTCACCCACAAGGTTTCCAAGAGCATTGGCCCATGGCCTTGCTGGTACGCGAGCACCTTTTACGCCGTGGCCCACGCCTCGGCGACCGTTGACCTCAATCCTGGCCCGGCTTGGTGGGCACCCGCTCGGGGCCACTACGAGTTGCGGGTCCTCAGCCGGCCCGCGGGAGGGAGGCCGGGCCATGTCTCCGTCGCGATGGTGCTGCCGCAGCCCCAGCTCCCGCAGTCGGTGCATGACATCACCGTCGACAACATTCCGTCGAAGCCAATAGATACGCAGCATAGCTGGACGTATCCAGGATTTGGCTGTGGCGTGGTGCTGCGGCCTCAATTCCCGGAGTCCGAGCTCTATGCGCAGGCGCAGCGGATCGCCTTTTACAAGTCGCAGCACATGCCCCAGGTCACCGGCCCGCTTATTAAGACCGCCGAGGCCGAAGCGGCGCGCACCATCCGGGATAACTTCATCCAGCCCACGGTGAATGCGCTTGGTTATTCACTGGATCGGCTGACTCTCCGCTGGGCAGCGCCGCCGACCTGACCTGCCCGCCCTGGGCGGGTGGTTTGGCTGCCGTTCGCGGCTGCGCCAGGGCCGCCGCGGGTGCGCGGCCGGACAAGGTCCGGCCGGCCCTGGCGTAGATGGCCTGGTGCTCGGCTGCGGAGCGGGCCCACGAGAAGCGCGCAGCTACCATCCTGCCTGCTGAGCGCAGCCTGCGCGCGAGCCTCCGGTCGTCCAGGACGGCCGCCAGCGCCACGGCCAGGGCGGACGCGTCGTCCACCGGGACCAGCAGGGCATCCCGGCCGGGCCGCAGATACTCGCGGAACACCGGCAGGTCGGACGCGACCACCGGCAGACCCGCGCTCATCGCCTCCAGCACCGCCATGCCCCAGCCCTCCTTCGTGGAGGGAAACGCGAGCAGATCCGCGGCGGCGTACCAGGCGGGCAGCTCGGCGTCGGCGACCGTGCCGAGCAGCACCACGTCGTCATCGAGCCGCAGGCCCAGGCCGGGAAGCGACGCCAGCACCCGCTCCCGGTAGTCGCGGTAGTCCTGGAACGAGTGACCGCCCACGACCGCCAGGACCGGGCGGTGCCCCGACCGCCGCAAGCACGCGACCGCCTTGACCAGCGTGTCGCTGCCCTTGCGCGGCTCGATGCCGCCGACCGCCAGGATCAGCTGCCGGTCCGCCGCACCGGCGCGCCGCCGCAGCGCCACGGCCAGGGCCAGGTCCGCCGCGGCGAACCTGGCGACGTCGACCCCGTTGTGCACCACCTCGGCGGCTGTGCCGTACTCGCGGCGGAGTATGCCCCGCCAGTGCTCGCTGACCACCAGGATCCGGTCCGGCTCGAGGATCGCCTGCCGCTGGCAGTCGATGAGTGACCGACTGGTGAAGTCGTCGACGTGATGGACCGTCCGGATGACGACCTCCTCGCGGCCGCCGACCGGGCCGCCCGCGCCGCCCGCGCCGCCCGCCCGCGGTCCGCTGGTGCGGTCCCGGACCTGGCATGCTGCCCGGGCCGAAATGCAGTCTTGGGTGTGCAGGATGGGGTAGTCGCCGACGAGCGCACCCAGCCCCTCAGCAAGCGCGCCCACGCTGGCGAAGACGCGTTGTTCCAGGGTTGGCGGCCCTGGCGGGGCAGGGATGATGGTGAAGGGAGCCCGGACCGGGCGGAAGAAGCCTGCCCCGGGATCGCCGAGCGCGACCACGCGCACCGGGTATCCGGCCTCGTGCAAAGCTTCGGCGAGGGCCAGGGTGTGAACCACCCCGCCGCGCGGCTTGACCGAGTAGGTGACCAGGCCGACGGGCACCGGCGGCCGGGCCACGCCTGCGGCCACCGCACTCATGGGCGCATCGTGGCGGCCAGGGAGGGCTGGCGGACGGCGATGGCGGCGGCGACCCGGGCCGCCTGCGCCGCGCTCGCGGTGACGATCGCACCCGCCTCCTGCAACGCCTGTCGCTGCCTGTCGAGCCCCTGCTGGTCGGCGCGGGCTCCCAGCACATAGGCAACGACCGCGGCGCCACTGGCCACAATGTCGGTGCAGGTACCCGCGATCTCCCCGGCCGGGTCGCGGTGCGCGCCGTATCCGATCACGACGTCGAGCAGCACCGCCGCGATGTCGTCGCCGAACGCCTCCGCCCGCATGATTTCCTTCCGCGCCGCGGGATCGATCATGGGGTGCGGCCGGCCCTTCGTATACTCCTCCTCGCCAAGATCCAGGCAGACATGCGCGCCGGTGGGCGCGGGCAGCCCAAGCTCGGGGCTCAGCGGGATGTTGGAGTAGACGGGCCCGAGCCACCCGCCGAGTACCACCTGCGCCTCGTAGCAGAGAGTGCCGCCCGTGAAAAACCCGCGCACGGCGGTGCGGGTGGCGCCGATCCGCCCAGCCGTGCGCTCGGCCACATCGCCCATGCCCGCGGCCAGGTCGGGAACCGGCCTGCGCAGAAGACCGGCGACGTGAACCGCGCCCTGCTCGAGCGTCGCAGCCAGCGGGGCGCCCGCCAGCAAGCCGTCCCGGGCCGACATGCCGAGGCAGGCAGCGACCACGGGGGTGGCCGCGCTCGCGGTGATCACCGCACGGGCAACCTCGGCGTCGGGAGGCTTGGAGACAAGCAGGATCACCTCGGTGGCCGGATCGGCGTCGAGCGCACGGACCGCGTCCCGCGCCATCAGCCCGCCAACGTCTGCCGACAGGTCCCGGCCGCCGACACCGATCACCTGTGAAACGCCGATGCCCCACCGGTCCAGCAACGTCATGGCTTCCTGCGCGCCGGTGCCGGCGGCGGCCACGATCCCGACCGGGCCTTTGCCGACGGCGTTGGCGAAGCCGAGTCCGGTCCCGCCGAGCACGGCCGTGCCCGCGCCGGGGCCCATGACCAGCCGGCCAAGGCGGCTGGCTCGCCTCTTCAGCTCCACCTCCGCCGCCAGCGGCACGTTGTCGCTGAACAGAAGGACGTGGAGGCCAGCGGTCAGGGCCGAGTGGGCGGCCATCGCGGCGTACGGGCCGGGTACTGAGATGATCGCCATGTTCGCCTGCGGCAGCCGGGCCGCCGCATCGCCGATCGTGCGCGGCCCGGGACGGCGGCGTTCCTCATCTGGCTGGGCCCGCTCGGCGAAGAGAGCCGCCCTTCCGCGCGACATGGCCTCATCGGCGGCCCGGCCATCGGCGGCGCACACCGCGAGGACGAGCGCGTTGGCATCGGCGCCGGCCAGGTCGCCCGGCGGGAATCCTCGGCTGGTCAGGTCATCGACGCTGGCGGGGGTAGCCATCGCCGCGCTCGCCCAGCTCACGTCCGCCCCGTCCTCCATGGCGCGGGTCGCGCTGAGCAGCAGCAGCGAATCCCGGTACGTGCCGGGGAACACCCGGACCGTCATGGTGCTCACCGGGACGCCCACCCCGGTCCGGCCTGGGATGGGCTGCGCTCGATGCGGGTGCCCGACCGCTGCCCGCCGGCGAGCGTCGCTGCCAGCAGGCCGGGCGAGGTGACCACCGCCAGTTCGCCACCGTCCGCCAGGAAGCGCAGCGCCGACTCGATCTTGGGGCCCATGCTGCCGGGCGGGAACTGGCCATCGTCCAGGTAGCGCGCGGCCTCGGCGACGGTGATCGTGCCCAGTTCAGACTGCTTCGGCGTGCCGTAGTCGAGCATGACCCGGTCCACCGCGGTGACCAGGAGCAGCGCCTGCGCCCCGAGCAGCCGGGCGATGAGGCCGGCGGCGCGGTCCTTGTCGATGACCGCATCCACGATGACACCGCGCGCACCCGCATCCGCGACTGGGATCCCGCCTCCGCCGGCGGCGATCACCAGGTGGCCCGCGCTCACCAGCGCGCGCAGGGCGTCGATTTCGATGACGCCGGTTGGCTCAGGTGAGGCCACCACCCTGCGGTACCCCCGGCCGGAGTCGGGCTTGACCACCCAGCCCCGGCTGGCGGCCAGCTGCTGTGCCTCGCTGCGCTCGAAGAACGGGCCGATCGGCTTGGATGGTGACTGGAATGCAGGATCCGCGGGGTCGACCGTGACATGGGTAACGAGCGCCGCCGCGGTGCCCGGACCGCGCAGCAGGTCGATGGCGCAGGCGATGACGCTGCCCAGCTCGCCTTGGGTCATGGCGTTGAGCAGCGCCAGCGGCTGGGCCGGCACCATCGTGGTCGCCTCCTGCTGCAGGGCAAGGTTCCCGACCTGCGGGCCGTTCCCGTGCACGATCACTACGCGCCAGCCGGACTCGATGACCTCGTTCACCGCCGCAGCCATCACGGCCGCATTGGCCAGCATCTCGTCATACGTCCCCGGTTGTCCCGCCCGGGTCAGCGCGTTGCCGCCGAGCGCGATCACAGCAGTCTTAGCCATGAGATCCTGCAGATCCGACGAGGTATCCTGGTGCTGCGTCGTATAGATGACGACTCATTCAGAATAGTTAACACGACGCGAGAGGTGCAATGGCCGGTTCAGGTTCCGGGCCCTGGGGCGGCGACGTGCCCTTTGCCGGGCCAGGCGGGCAGGATGTCCCACCAGCTGTGCTGCGGTCCTGGGACCAAGCCGAAGCCAGGCTCTTCCCCCTGGTGACGGCACGGCCCGACCTCTACCAGCAGGCAATCAGCATGATCCAGCGGCTGCTCACCCGCCTGCGTGAGACCTGCCCGGACCTGCCTGCCCTGCTCGCGGCGCATGAGCGGGGCGGCGACCTGGCCACAGTGGAGCTGGCGGGCGGGCCGGCCGATATCCGGCCGGAACTTGTGGCGGCGGCCGCCTGCGCGATGCGGTACCGCGAGCTCGTCGCGTCCCAGGCCGCGCAGGGCCGACTGGCCGCGCTGGCGCGGGCGCGGGAGCAGGGCCTCGCCTGGGCGGTGGTGGAGGAGATCGGGTCGCCGGACCGGGCGCCCTTCATCCCCTACCAGCGAGTCGAGGCGGACGTCTCCAGCGGGCGGGCTGTGGTCGTTTCCATGGAGCCGGACGAAACGCTAAGCCGCGCAGTTCACCGTCTGGACGAATGCCAGATCGACCTGGTCACCGGCGGCCTGCAGGTCGGCGATCCGGTCGGCAGCTACCTCGACCCCGACGAGTTCGCCGCGGCGCTGCGGCAGGCCAGGAACGACCTGGCTGGACCGCCTCCCCCCGCCTGACCGGCGCGTACGCAGACCCTGACCGGAGCCGCCGCCTGGCCGCTGGATGCGGGCTCGACCGGAGCAGCCTGAACGACGGGACGCGGGCTCGACAGGAGCAGCCTGAACGACGGACGCGGGCTCGACCGCAGCAGCCTGAACGACGGGACGCGGGCTCGACAGGAGCAGCCTGAATGACGGACGCGGGCTCGACAGGAGCAGCCCGGCCTGACCGAATGACGCGGGGCTCCACTGGAGCGGCCCCGCCTGCCCGGCGCACGCCGATCTGACCACAACAGCCGGGCGCCGGGGCTTCGCCGCAAAGTTCGCGGAAGGGTTGCCTTGACGTGGCCGAAAGGCATATCAAGGATGGTGAACGTTCATATCGCATCAAACAGGCCACCGCTCGCAGGCGCGGACGGACGACGGAGGGGACCATGGACGAGTCCTCGGCCCGCGGGATCACCTATCACTCGGGCAGGAACGGCGAGACCCAGCCCGCCCCGCCGGCCCAGCCCGCCCCGCCTGCCCAGACCGTCCCGCCGACCCAGACTGCCCGGCCAGCCCAGACTGCCCGGCCGGCCCGGCCCCGCGCCGACGCCAGGCTGGCGCGCCTGATCACCGAGCTGCAGGGGCACGGCCTGCGGGTGGAGGTGCCGCTGGAGTCCCGCCAAGGCGGGGCCGGTCCAGCCGACGCCGGCATGCTCTGGATCGACGGCGTGGCCGCCACCGTGCCCACCGGCGCGCAGTACGCACGGGCCTCACCGTACGTGCTCCGGGCGGAGGACGACGGGTGGGGGATCTACGCCGACGGCGAGCGGCAGGCCTCCGCCGAGCCGTTCCAGCGCCCGCGCTACTACGACCTCACCACGGCGGACAGCATCCCGTATTGGCAGATCGCCCTGCTGCACCTGGACTCCCTGGCCAGCACCGTCATCCAGACCTGTGCCTACTGGGGAAATTCCGACCAGTGCACGTTCTGCGGGATCGGGGTGACGCTGGCAAACGGCCGCACCATCGCCAAGAAGACGCCGCAGATGCTGGCCGAGGTGGCGGTGGCGGCCAAGGAGCTCGACGGCGCCGTGGACGCCACCCTCACCACCGGCACGACCGCCACCCCGGACAAGGGCGCGCTCTACGTGGCACGCTGCGGCGAGGCGGTTTATGAGGCATCCGGCCTGCCGGTCGAGGTCCAGTTCGAGCCGCCACGGGACCTGGCTGTCATCGACCAGGTTGCCGACCTGGGGATCGGTTCGGTGGGCATCCACGTCGAGACCTTTGACCCGCAGGTGCTGGCCCGGGTGGCGCCCGCCAAGGCGCGCACCGGGATCGACGGCTACTTCCGGGCGTGGGAGCGGGCAGTGGCCGCCTTCGGAGCGGGCCAGGTGTCCACGTACGTGATCCTCGGGATGGGTGAGGACCCGGACCTGATCGTCGAGGGTTGCCGCCGCGCGATCGATATCGGGGTGTACCCGTTCGTCGTTCCCCTGCGCCCCACCGTGGGCAGCCTGATGGAGCAGATGACGGCCCCTTCGCCGGAGTATTGCGAGGCGATCTACCGCCGGGTCGTGCCCTACCTGGCCGCACGGGGGCTCGGCGCCCGCGGCGTGACCGCCGGATGCGCACGGTGCCAGGCGTGCTCAGCCATGAGTCTGCTCGAGGGGACCACCGACGCCGATGGCCGAACCCACCTCCCGCTTGTCAGCAATCGCTGACCCGCCCGCGGAAACGGCGAGCCGTCCCATGCTGGCCTGCCGCGCCGCAGCGTCGGCGGACGAGCGAACGGCGCATTTCCGGATCCGCCACCAGGTTTTCGTCGCGGAGCAGGGCCTGTTCGCCAGGCCCGGCGGGCCGGGCGACGACCGGGACGGCCACGATGAGGACCCGGCGACGATTCACGTCGTGGGCCTGGCCAACGGGGTCATCTGCGGCACCGTCCGGCTCTACCCGCTGCCCGGAGTTCCGGGGAGATGGAAGGGTGACCGGCTGGCGGTGCTAGTGGGTCACCGCCACCTGGGCCTGGGCGCGCCGCTGGTGCGGTTCGCCGTCGCCAGTGCGGCGCGCCGTGGCGGGCAGGAGATGGAGGCATACATCCAGCCCGTGAACGTGAGGTTCTTCGAGTGGCTGGGCTGGCGGCGGGTCGGCGGGCTGGTGGATTACGCCGGCATCCCCCACCAGCGCATGCTGATCGGCCTGGCTACCGCGGCCCCGGCGTGCGCGCGGCAGGCCGGGCCAGGTTCGTGACCGATTCCGCGGCGAGGTCGAAGGCCGTGGCCACCCGTCCCGCCGAGCACAGCCGCAGCTGCCCCGTGCCGTCCAGGGTGCCAACCGCCGCGGCGGCCAGGCCGCGGTCGGCGAACGCGCGCAGGCACTCCCCCTCCAGCCCGGCCGGGACGCACAGCAGGAACGCGAAGCATGGGAAACAGGTGATCCACTGCTCCAGGCTCACGCCGGCCGGGACCGGCACCGCGTCCAGGTCGAGAGTGACTCCGAGCCGGTTGCATTCCAGCAGCATCGCCAGCGACCCGACCAGGCCCGCCATGCTGACGTCCTTGGCAGCGGCGACCCAGCCACGGGAGGCGCCTTCGGCCAGCAGGCGTACGTCTCCAGCCAGCCGCTCGCCCCGCTCGTCGAACGACGGGAAGAAGGGGAAGTCCGCCCGCATCGGTCCCTCGGCGCAGCAGCCAACCACCAGCGACTGCCCCGCTTTCGCGGACCGGGCGGAAAGAGGCCGGTCCGCCCGGCCGAGCCCAAAGGCGGACAGCGCCGGCGGCCCATCGGTGACCGTCAGGTGGCCACCGACGACCGGCACCTGGTAGAGCCCGGCCGCCCACCTCATGCCCTCGAGCACCTGCTGGATGACCGCCCGCTGCCCGGTCACCGTGTCCACCAGTGCAAGCGGCCAGGCTCCCATCGCCGCGAGGTCATTGAGGTTGGTGGTCACCGCGGCGACGCCGGCGCCATACGGATCGGCCGCCGCGAACGAAGGAAGAATGACTTCGCCGCCCACCACCAAGGACATGCCCGCCTCGGTCACCACCGCCCCGTCGTCGCCCGGGCCCGCCAGCCAGTCGGTGCTCTCGAAGACCTCACTGACCAGCCCGATCTCGGACTTGGCGGTGACGCCAGGATGCGACCGCACCACCTCGACCAGGGCCGATACGTCGACTGGCATCCGCACCTCCCTGGCCGGTCCAGGTACCTCAGCAGGACCGCGCCTGCTCCGAGGCCACCCTCGCACCAATGCGCCCGCCCCCGCGCCGCACCGTCCTTGCACCAACGCGCCCGCTCCTGGGCGCGCGCCGTGCTTGCACTGACGCGCCGCCTCAGCGCCGCGCCAGCCTTACACTGACGCGCCCGTTCGTGCGCCGCGCCATCCTTGCACCTATGACCCGCCCTCTGCGCCGGCCATTCTTGCACTAAAGTGTAGGGATATCTATCATAGCGTTTATGCCCGGCCCCGACTTTCTCGCGCTGCCAGCCCGGGCCGCCAAGCCACGCGCCACCGGGATCACCCACGTCCTCGATCGCGGCCTTCCGCTGGCACAGTCGGCGGACCTGCTGGCGGCGAATGGGCCCTACGTGGACGTGTGGAAGCTCGGCTGGGGCATCTCCTACCTGGACCCGAACCTCGCCGCCAAGCTGGAACTGCTGGCGGACCACCGGGTGCTAGCCTCGCCCGGCGGGACGCTGCTGGAGATCGCCTGGGCACAGGGACGGGCGGCCGAGTTCCTCGACTGGGCCCGCGCCTGCGGGTTCCCCTGCGTCGAGGTGTCGGCGGGCACCGTGGCCATGGACGACTCCGCCAAGCGGGACCTGATCGAGCAGGCCGCGCAGCACTTTATCGTCCTCGCGGAGGTGGGGCCCAAGGACCCCGGCGTGCGCCTGACGCCCGGGCAGTGGGCGCGGGCGGTGGCGCGTGACCTTGACGCCGGCGCGACCTGGGTGCTGGCGGAGGGCCGTGCCAGCGGCACCGTCGGCATCTACGATGCCTCCGGCAGCGTGCGGGAGGATGTGGTCGCGGCCATGGTGTCCGTCACCGACCCCGGCTCGATCGTCTTCGAGGCCCCACGTGACAGCCAGCAAGCGTGGTTCGTGCACCGGTTCGGCCCCGACGTCAACCTGGCCAACGTGCACCCGGCCGACGCGCTCGGCCTGGAGACCCTCCGGCTCTCGCTGCGCGCGGATACCTACCGAGCCTGGTCACCAGGTCCGGCGCCCGTACACGGGACGTAACCGGGCCGGCCGTGAACCTGGTCCCCGCGCAGTACCGCAACGTCAGCGTCGCCGACGTGCCAGTGCCGCTGGATGAGGCGGCCCTGGGCGGGTACCTGGTCGGCCGGCCCGTGTACCGCCGGACCCGCTACCTGGTCGTGCGCAACGCCGGTGCCTGCGCCGTGGTGGAGGCCAGCAAGGAGTCGGAGCTCCCGCTGTTCTCCCCGGTCACCGCCGTGACCGTGATCGCGCGGCCAGAGGAGACCGCGTTCGTCGACGCGCCCGATACCGACACCGCGGTCCCCACCCAGCTAGCCCGGGCCGCGGCCGCGCACGCGCCGGGCGCCCGGTGTGTGATCGTGCGCGGCCGGTACGGCCATGTCAGCTTCATCGCCGACCCGGCCCCAGTCCGGGTCCGGGTGGTGGAGGTGGTGCCGCCCTGGCCGCCCAAGCTGGTCGACCAGCTGGAGCGGGTGCTCGACCTGGCCGACGACCTGCCGCCGGTGGAACTGGTCGCAGACTTGGTGGACCTGACCTCGCTGACCCGCACTCGGCCGGCCGGCCATTACCTTTTCCCGTGCCGCGCTGGGTCAGCAAGCCAGGCCGGGCCCCGCGCCGAGGTGGCGAGCCAGCCCAGCCCCGGCGCCGAGGCGGCGAGCCAGGCCGGGCTCGGCGCCGCCGACGTCTCCTATCTCGATGAGATCCCGGAACGGGCGCCGTGGACGCTGGTCGGGTGTGCCCGTTCCAGGTCCATCCACGACTGGTTCTACGGCGGGGAAGTGCCGACGGTGGACATGTGCCCGCGTAACCTTGCCGGCCGGACCAGGCAGGCGCCGGCGCCGACGTCGGCGCCGGCGCCGGTGCTAACCAAGTGCTGCTTGCTGGAGGACCGGGTCAGCAGCGATGACGGGCTGGTGGTGGTCCCGTGGGGCGCCAGCCTGGCCCAGATCCGGGACGGGCTGCGGCTGGCGCTGGCCGCCGGGCGGCCTGCGCCCCAACTCGACCGGGCCGGCGATGCCCCGGCCGCCACCGGTCCCACGTCCCCCGCCGCCGGCCCCACATCCCCTGCCGGCCGCCCCACATCCCCCGCCGGCGGCCCCACGCCCCCAGCCGCCGGCGGCCCCACGGTCCCCGCCGCCACCGGCCCCACGTCCCCGGCCCGGCGATGAGCACCCGGATCACCGATTCGGTTCTCTACCAGCATCTGTGGGGAACGGCCGAATCCCGGGCCGTGCTCGGCGAGGAAGGCCGGCTGCGGGGCTGGCTGGAGGTGATCGTGGCGCTGGCCCGCGCCCAGGCCGCGTTCGGAGTGATCCCAGCCGACGCCGCGGCCCTCATCGCCGAGCACGCGCGGGCCGACCGAATCGACCTCGGCTACGCCGCGGAGCAGACCCGGCAGACGTCCCACTCCACGCTGGGGCTGATCCGCGCCCTGCAGGCGGCGGTGCCCGAACAGGCCCGCGAGCACGTCTACGTCGCGGCCACCGTCCAGGACATCACCGACACCTGGACCTCGCTGGCGGTGCGCCGGATCGGCGGCCTCGTCTGGCGGGATCTGCGCCGGATCGAGGAGCAGCTGCTGGAGCTGGCCGTGGAGCACCGGTCCACGGTGATGACCGGCCGCACGCACGGCCAGCCCGGCAGCGCGGTGACCTTCGGCTGGAAGGCCGCGGCCTGGGCGGATGAGATCCGCCGCCACCTGGACCGGATCCGGGCCGGCGCCTCCCGCTGGCTGGTCGGCCAGCTCGGCGGCGGCGTCGGCAGCCTCGTGTTCTACGGGGAGCAGGGGCTGGCGGTGCGGGCCAGGTTCTGTGCCGAACTCGGCCTTGCCGATCCCGGCATCTCGTGGCTGTCGGCCCGCGACCGTGGCGCCGAGTTCGCCCAGCTGCTGGCGCTGATCTGCGGGACGCTCGCCCGGATCGGCGGCGAGGTCTACGAACTGCAGCGGCCGGAGATCGGCGAGCTTGCCGAGGCGTCCCCTGCGGGCACCGTCGGCAGCATCACGATGCCGCACAAGCGGAACCCGGAAGCCAGCGAGCATCTCGACACCCTGGCCCGGCTGGCCAGGGCGAACGCCGCGGTGATGGTGGAGGCGGTGGTCCAGCAGCATGAACGGGACGGCCGGGGCTGGAAGGCGGAATGGTCCGCCCTGCCCGAGGTCTGCCTGCTGGCGACCGCCGCCCTTCAGGTCACGATCGGCCTGCTGGCCGGGCTGGATGTCGACGGCCAGGCGATGCGGCGCAACCTGGCGCGCCACGGCGGGTACCCCGTCAGCGAGCGAGCGCTGGCTCTGCTCGCGCCGGAGCTGGGCGCCAGGCGGGCCCAGCAGCGGCTGCAGGAGGCGCTCGCCAGCGGGGCCGCGGCCGGCCTGGCCGCGGAGCAGGCGCTCGTGACCGCCGGGCTGCTGCGCCCGGCGCAGGCACAGGACCTGACCGCGGAACCGGACACCGGCTCGTGCCAGGCCATGACCGACCTGGTGGTCGAGCGAGCCCGGGCTGCCAGGGCGGCGGAACCACCGGAATGGCCGGGATGACCGCGGCACGCCCCGCCCGGACCAGGCTCGCCATCCTGCCCACCCCATTGGTCGCCGCGCCACGGCTGGCACAGGCAATGGCGGCCGGCCCGCTTTACCTCAAACGCGACGACCTCACCGGCTTCGCGATCGGTGGCAACAAGGCCCGCCCGCTGGAATTCCTGGTCGCCGCCGCTGTCACGGACCGCGCGGACACGCTGGTCACCGGCGGGGCGCCGGGCTCCAACTTCTGTGCCGCCGTGGCGGCGGCCGCGCAGTGGGCCGGCCTGCGCTGTGAGCTTGTGCTGGCCGGGCAGCCCCCCTCGCTCCCCGGACCGGCCCTGGCTCTGGCCCTGTCCTGGGGAGCCACCGTGCGCTGGACGGGCAGCGCGGAGCGGGACAGCGTGGATGACCAGCTGCCCAGGGCCGCCGCCGCGCTGTCCAGCAGTGGCCATCGGCCCTACCTGATCCCGCGCGGGGGCGCCTCCGGCCTGGGGGCGATCGGGTATGCGCTGGCCGCGTTCGAGCTGCAAGAGCAGCTTGCCGCGATCGGCGTGGCTGCCGTGCGGGTGGTGGTGGCGGTCGGCTCCGGCGGCACACTGGCTGGGCTCGTGGCCGGCAACGTGCTGCTGGGCAGGCCATGGACGCTGGTGGGCGGATCGGTGAGCAGGCCGGTGGAGGACGCGGCCCCGCGGGTGCTGGCGCTCGCCCGTGAATGCGCGCGTCTCATGGCGGGGGCCGGGGTACTGGATCAAGGCGGCGCGGCGCGCGGCCAGGGCCGGACTGTGCCCGGCACGGCGGAGCCGACGCCAGGCGATGTAGTGGTGGTGGATGCCCGCGGGCCGGGCCACGGACTGCCCTCGCCGGAGGGAGCGGCGGCCGCGGAGCTGGCGATGCGGATGGAGGGACTGATGGTCGACCCGGTGTATACGGCCAAGGCGCTCGCGCTGGTGCCGCGGTACGCCGACGGTGGGGACATGGTGTTCTGGCACACCGGAGGCCTGCTGGACGCCGTCACCGCGACCGCGGGAGCCCAGCCGTGACGGCCCGCCGGACCGCGACCGCGGGAGCCCAGCCGTGACGGCCCGCCGGCCCGCGGCCGGACCACCGGCCGGACCACCGGCCGCGGAGCTGATCGCGGCCGGGTTCGAGCTGGAGAGCGCCGACGCGCCCATCCTCCATCACGGGATGAACCTGGCTGATCTGGCCCATCTGCTGGACCTCGCCTCGGCCGGGGTGGTCCCGCCGGACGCGGCCCGCCGCCTGCTGGCGGTCCTGCTCGACGCCATGGACATCCCGGCCAGCGACTTTCCCTATGACCCGGCCAGCGGCGAGCCGTACAACTCGCGGGAGCGGTACTTCGTCAGCCGGGCCGGGGACGTGGCCGGCTGGCTGCACGCCGGCCGCCCGCGGCGGGAGGCGCTGCGGGTCGCCTTCCGGCTGCGCCTGCGCAGCGACCTGGCCTGCCTGATCGAGGCGGCCGCCAAACTGGCCGCCGAGCTCGCGCGCCGGGGCGGGGAGCACGCCTCCACGCTGATGGCCGACCAGACCTACCTGCAGCACGCGCAGCCGTCGACGTTCGGCCACTACGTTCTTTCCTTCGCGTTCCCCGTCCTCCGCGCGGGCGGCCGGCTGAGCGAGGCGCTGGCCTGGACCGACGCCAGCCCGGGCGGGGCGGGATGCGTGAACGGCACCCGGCTGCGCGTCGACCGCGGTCACGTCGCCGCGCTGCTGGGTTTCCGCAGCGTCGCCGAGCACACCCGGGACGCGATGTGGCAGGTCGATGGATTGTTCGACATGGTCAGCGCGGCCGCCGGGCTCGCGGTGACACAGTCCAAGCTCGCAGAGGACCTGGAGATCTGGGCCAGCCAGGAGTTCGACTACGTGACCCTCGCGGACGGCTACAGCCGGGCCAGCGTGCTCATGCCGCAAAAGCGGAACCCGTACGCGCTGTCCATCATCAGGGGCGCCGCAGGAACCCTGATCGGCAGGCTGACCGGGCTGCTGGCGGTCGCCAAGACCCCCTCGGCGCGGAGCGACAACCTCATCTTCGCCTATGGCGAGGTACCCCGGGCGCTCGACCTCGCCCTGCGGGCCACCCGGCTCACCACCGGCGTGGTGCGCACGCTCGAGGTGAACGAGGCACGGATGCGGGCCGCGCTGGAGTCCGGCTTCTCCCAGGCCACCGACCTCGCCGAGTACATCATGCAGTCCTGCGGGATCGATTACCGCACCGCCTACCGCGTCGTCGGCCACGCGGTCCGGCAGGCGAGCGCCGCGGGGCTGCGCGGTGGCGACATCGACGGCGTGCTGCTCGACGCGTCGGCAGCCGAAATCACCGGGCGGCCGCTGGGCCTGGCTGGCCGCGACCTGTCGCTGGTACAGGACCCGTGGCAGATCGTGGCGAGCAGGACCACGCTCGGCGGCGCCGCCCCCGGCGAAGTCACCAGGATGGCCGACGACGCCGCGGCGCGGGCAACCGAGCTTGCCGGTGCGGCACGGCGCTGGCGCGACACCTACCAGGCCGCCGAGGACGCGCTGGTGGCCACCGCCCGCCGCTGCGCCGAGTCTCCCCCCGGCCCTGGCTGGCCGGGCCCGGGCCGCCCGGCTGCCCAGGCCAGCGGCCGCACCACCGAGCGCGGGACGCCGCCGCACCGGCCCCCGCCGCAGAGAGCGCGCCGCGCGGAACGGAGGACGCGATGACGGAACCGGGCAGCACCTGGCCGTCCCTGCCGGCCGGCGTCGGCGTGGTCAATGTGGGCCTGCCGTTGTTCGCTGATGCGATCGCCGAGCAGGGAGCGCCGGTCATCGCGGTCGACTGGCAGGTCCCGGCCGGCGGCGAGCCTGCGGCGGTGGCCGCGCTGGGCAGGCTGTACGGGATTCATGCCGAACGGATCGAGGTGGCCAACGCCGAAGTGATCCGCCGGCTCGACCGGGGAATCCCGCTGCTCACCGGCGTCACCAGGGTGGCGGCCGCCGTCCCGGGTCTGCCCGGCCGGACCTTGCTGCACTGCGGGCCGGCCATTGGCTACGCCGACGCACCGGACCCGCTGCGCAGGTCCATGCAGGCGGCGGCGGTCGCCGAAGGATGGGCGGCCGGCCCGGGGCAGGCGGACGGCCTGCTGGCCCGGGGGGAGATCGGGCTGAGCCCGGCCAATGCCCACGGGGTGGTGCTGCCGATGGCGACCGCGCTCGGCGCGAGCGCGCCGCTGTATGTGCTGGCGAACGAGGCGGGCGGGACGACTGCCTATGCGCCGGTCTCGCAGGGACCCGGCGAGGTGGCCTGGTTCGGGTGCGTGAGCGAGGCTTCCATCTCCCGGCTGGTCTTTCTGCGTGACGTGGCGGCGCCGGTGATCCGCAGGATCCTGGCGCGCAGCGGACCGCTGGACGTTCTGGCCCTGGCCGCACAGGCGGTCGCGATGGGCGATGACGTGCACGTCCGCACCCAGGCCGCGACGAACCTGCTGATCAGGGAGTGGCTGCCGCACCTGGCCGAACTGAGCGGGCCGGACGGCGCCGCCTTCGCCCGCTACCTGGCGGGCAATCACCTGTTCTTCCTGACGCTGGCAATGGGCGCGGCGAGGTCGCTGACCGAGTGGGCGGGGCAGGTTCAGGGCTCCTCGATCGTGACCACCATGGCGCGCAACGGGACCACGTTCGGCATCCAGCTGCCCGGCTCGGACCAGTGGTTCCTCGCCGAGGCACCCGAGGTCGGCCACGCGCTGTACTACCCCGGCCAGGGGCCGCAGACCAGCGCCAGGGACATCGGCGACAGCGCGGTGCTGGAGCTGTCCGGTCTCGGGGCGGCGGCCGCGGCCGGCTCGCCCGCGGTGGCCCAGCTTCTTGGCGGCCAGATGCGCGCGGCCGCGGATCTCACCGAGCGGCTCGCCGCGATATGCGCCGGGCGGTCGAGCCGGTTCAAGATTCCAGTGCTGGACAACATCGGGACCCCGCTGGGGGTGGACGTCCGGAAGGTGGTGGAGCTGGGCACCACGCCCGCGGTGACCACCGGGATCCTGCACGTCTCCGACGGGACCGGCCAGGTCGGCGCCGGTGTGGCGGAAGCACCGCTGGGCTGCTTCGCCGGCGCACTCGCCGACCTTGACCGCCGCCTGGCCGGGCCGGGCGAAGCCGGGCCTCCATGAGCATGGCCAAGGATGCCCCGCGCCTGCGCCTCTGTTTGGCCGGCCATAGACGCGCACCCGGACGGGCGGGCCAAGGTCAAGCTGGCGGATAACACCGCGGCGGCACGTTCCCGGAGCCGCTGGCTGACCACATTCGGGCTCGCCCGGGCAGCCCGGCGAGCGGGCCGCTGAACCGCCTGGGGCCCAGCAGCAGCTCGCGCACGGCCAGCGGCGCCCCAGCGGCCGCCGATCACATCGAGGCCGCGGGCCACCCCGCACCGCACGCCATAACCCCGGCTGCCGGCCACGCGATCAGCTTAGCCTCTGACTCCTTGGCTAGGAGTCAGACTTGACTATGAGAACTTTAACTCCTAAATTAGGAGTCATCTCGATCGTAAGGAGGAAGACCTTGCAAGCACGAATGGGCAACTCGGCGATAGTCCTGCCGGACGTCATGCAGCCCATCCAGGCCCTGTTCAACCGTCTCAACGTCACCACCAGGCAGGTGGCGGGCGCTTGGGGCTGAGACCCTCCGGCCCACCCATCGGCGGCCCGGGCGCCGCGGCCCGCCGGGACCACCCAGAAAGGACACTGACATGGCAGTTACCAGGACCCACTACTACACCGTGGACGAGGCGGACGTGCCGGAGCTGCTGGCCCGGCGGGCCGCTGTGATCACCGCCATCCGGGCGGCCCACCCCGGCCTGTCCCACACCCGGCTGATCCGGCTGGAGGACGGGACCTTCGCCGACACCTGGCGCTGGGACTCCGCCGGGCAGATGGAGGCCGCCCTGGCGGCGATGCCAATCCCCGAGGCACGCGCCGCGATGTCGCTCACCCGCGGCGCGACCGCCCAGGATGGCGAAATCATCGACGAACGGTAATCGCCCGGCCACCCGCGCCGGCCATCCGCCGCCACCCAGCTGCCCGCGCCGGCCAGGATGCCGGCCGGCCACGCGGTGTTCGAGGCAGCGGCCCTAAGGGGGAGAGCCCGGGCCACCAGCTTCCACCGTCACCTCGACCGGTGGCGATGCGGCGATCGTGTTGGACACGTAGCAGACGCGCAGGGCCGGCCCGGTGAGCCGCTCGACCACGTCCGGCGGCACGCTGGACGCCACCGAAAGCTGCAGCCGGGTGAAACGCGGGCCTTCGTAGGTGCCGGTAGCGGTGACCGTCAGGTCCGGCAGGGTGATGTTCCGCTTGCCGGCGGCCCACGCCAGCGCGAGGGCGTAGCACGAGGCCATGGCGGCGAGGAAGTAATCGGTCGGCATCGGCCCGGCGCCGGTGCCGCCCGCGCTCTCGGGCTCGTCGACCACCAGGTCGAACCCGCCCGCCGCGACCCGGCACCGCCAGCCGCCCTCCCAGCGGGCAACCACCGAGTTCGTCACCGGCCTGCCGGCGCCGGATTCGGCCACGCCTCCACCTCCCGGGCCAGCGTCTGAGGCGCCTCCGCCTAGTGGTGCCCGTGCTGCCCGTGGTGCCGGCCGCTCCCGGCCTCGTCGTGGTCGTGGCCGGCGGGCCGGGCCGCCAGCTGCGCCTGCCGGGCCCGCAAGTCGCCGACCGCGACAAGCCCCTTTCCGCTCACGACCCGCTCCAGTGACCGCAGCCAGCACTCGTAGTAGCTCCAGCCCTCACCGGACGGGTGGGCGGCCTCCCAGTCGCGGATCTCACCGATCAGAGCCTGCCGGAAGTCCTCCCAATCGATGCACCCGGCGTCGTGGAGCGCGAGCGCGACCCCGAACGCTCGGCTCTCCCACGGCGCGGCGAAGACAAGCTCGCCGTTGTCCCGCGGCGGCGCGGCCGGGCCGGCCGAGTCAAGCAGGTAGGCGGCGTCGGCATGCCCGCGTGTCACGGGGCGGCTACCTTCGCGACGCCGACCATGGCGTCCCTGGTGACCAGGGCGGCAAGCTCCTCCTCGGTGGCGTCCTCGGTCCCGGCTGGGCGCTCGGGCAGCACCATGTACCGGACCTCGGAACTGGAGTCGTGGACGGCGATCTCGACGTCCTCGTCGAGGTCCAGCCCGAATTCGCGCAGCACCCGCCGTGGCTCGCGCACCATCCGGGACCGGTAGGCCGGATCCTTGTACCAGGTCGGCGGCAGCCCGAGCACCGGCCAGGGATAGCAGGAGCAGAGCGTGCAGACGACGACGTGGTGCACGGCCGGGGTGTTCTCCAGCACCTCGATGTGCTCGCCCTGCGGCCCCTTGAAGCCCAGTTCCGCGATCGCGGCGGTCCCGTCCGCGAGCAGCCGCGCCCGGTACTGCGGGTCGGTCCACGCCTTGGCCACCACCTTGGCGCCGTTCATCGGCCCGACCGACTGCTCGTAGGTCTTGATGAAGTTGTCGACGGTCGCCTCGTCGAGGAGCCCGCGCTCGGTCAGCAGAGAGGCGAGCGCCTCCACCCGCAGCGCGGGGTCGAGGTGTTCGGTCGGGGATGTCATTGCACCGGCTCCAGGTAGGGCTCGAAAAGGTCGACGGACAGCCGGAACTGCTCGGCGTCGGGGCCCCACAGTTCCCGCGAGTCGAATTCCACCGCGTAGCAGTGCTGCGGGTTCTCGCCCGTGAAATGCGCAGCGGTATCGGGGAAGACCTGGCAGGGCTGGATGGCCGCCACCGTCCCGGTCCGCCGCCGTACATACCTCGGCAGCCGGGTATGGCCCGCCGGGTTCAGGTCGGCGACCCGGACCCGGTCGCCCACCGCGAACGTGGGCGGCGAGTCCGCGGTGCGCAGGTTCCCCGCGCCTCCGGAGGGCATCTGCGGTTTGCGCGCCTCGGGCGCCGGTGGCTCGGGCACGTCCCGGCCGCTCAGCCGTGCGGCCCGCGCCCGCACCTCCTCGTCGGTGACGATGCCGCTGTCCTCCATCATGAGCTGGGCGCCGATCGTCCACCGGTTCCAGTACCCCACCAGGTACTCATCTGGCGGCACCCGTTCGATGGCATGCCGGAAGGCGTGCAGGTTCGTCCCCGCGATCCGGGCCGCGAGCGCCCCGATCACGAAGGCCTTCCCCTCCCATGCTTCGGCGAAAGGCGGAGCGTCGGTCGGCTTCTCGACCTGACCGAACCCGTGCCTCCCGCCCATATCGTGGATTCCGTCCACGCGCGCTCACCTCCCAACCTGGGTTGGCGCCGCAGGGGTGCCGGCCCGGGCGAACGGGTCGTCGCGGGCGGCACCCCGGCCGGCGAGGGTCACACGGTCCAGGTGTTGAGCTGGAAGGCGCCGACCCGCCACGCCGTGAGGGCGGAGTCGAGGACGTCCAGCGGGTTGAACGCCTTTACCCCGTCGATGAGGTCCTCCTCGCGGAACCCGTACAGTGCCCCCATGGCGAACCGGCAGGCATAGACCTTCGCGCCCTCCTTGAGGAGCGTCTCGATCTGCCGGTTCCCCGCGAGGTTGCCGGGGAAGCCCTCGGTGCCGATGGTCGGGTAGCCCCGGTGCCGGGAGGCCAGCAGGACCCCGGGGCCGTACAGGACGATCGACACGTCGAAACCCTTGCGGACCAGCCGGGTCGAGGTGAGCAGGTTGACCAGCGACACCGAGCCCTCGAAGGGCACGGAGTGGATGAACACGAACGCCTTCTCGCCGGGGTTGGCCCGGATGTCATCGAAGACCTTCTCTTCGGTGTCGTAGAGCGAGTCGGCGCCGGCCTCGCCGCGCGGCGACTGAATGGTGATCGGCATGGATCCTCCTGACGGGTGTGATAACCGACAACGGTTGCGGACTGGCCTAGATGGCGGGCCCGCGCGGGCGCTGGGCCTCCGTCCATGTCATGCGGTGGCTGCCGGGCATTCGCCGCATGATCGCCGAACGCGCCCGCCAGGGCACGACCCGGTAGAGCGGGACGTACACCCGCAGCCAGAACCATTCCCGCCCGCGGGGCCGGGCCGGCGGGGTGACCTGGTACTTGGCCGCGACCTTCTCCTGCGCGGCGACCATGAGGTAGTGCTCGGAGGTGGCTCGCAGCCAGCGGGAGAAGGACACCTCAGGATCCCAGCCCCGCCAGCAGAGCCTGGGCCGCCAGGGCGATGGGCTCGTTCAGCGCCCCGATTGGCGGGGAGTAGACGTTCTCCATCGTGGCCAGGTCACCGATGGTGATCCCGGTCCTGACCGCCATGGCCAGGAAGTCCGCCCGCTCCTTGATGCCCTCGCGGCCAACCATCTGGGCGCCGATGAGTCGCAGCGATTCGGGCTCTGCCAGAAGCTTGACCCGGACCTTCTCGACTCCCGGGTAGTAGCGCGCCCGGGAGATTCCCTCGGCGACGCCGACCACGTGCGGGATGCCCAATGCGGTCGCGAGTGTCTCGCTGAAGGACACGCCGCCGATCATCCAGTCGCCGGCCACCATGCCCCAGGGCACGCTCACCGGTTGGTACCGGCGCCGGCCGCCGGCCGCGTTCGTGCCCGCGACCTTCCCCTGGGCGTAGGCGTGGCTGCCGGAAAGGCCCTGGACCGGAATGTTGGTCACGCTGTGCGGAACTTCAATGCAGTCGCCGGCGGCCCAGACCATCGGAGCGGAGGTGTACATCCACTCGTCGACGATGATTCCGCCTGCCGATCCGGTCCGCACCCCGGCGGCGCTGGCCACACTGGTGTTCGCCTCTTTCTTGGTGCAGACGACGGCGAGGTCGCACGGGATTTCCCCGGCAGATGTCGCCACCGCGCGCACGGAGTTATCCCCGACGAATCCATTAAGCGTCGTATTGAAGTGCAGCTTGGCGCCCTTCTCCTGCCAGGAGTCCTGCACCGGGGCGACGATGTCGGGATCGGTCGCCACCGACAGCGCCCAGGCGCCCGGGTCGATCAGGTGCGTCTCGATGCCGCGGTGGCAGAGCGCCGTGACCATCTCCAGGCCCAGCGGGGACGCCTCGACGACCACCGCGGAGCGCACGCCGTCAAGGACCTTGTCCCACTGCATTGCCCGGCGGATGTTCTTCACGTAATAAAGGCCGTCGAGGTCGGCGCCGGGCACGCCGGGCGAGGCGTACTCGAACCCGGTGGCGATGATGAGCTTGTCGTAACCGACGTCGCCCTCGCCCTGCACGGACACGGTCTTGCGCTCGGTATTGAATCCGGTAACCCGTGTCTCATAGTGGATGTCAATGCCCTGGCCAGCGTAAGCTTCTTTCGTCGCCAAAAAGAGCCGCTCGAAGTCGGGAATCTCCTTGCCGTGGACATAAGGAATGCCGCACGGGCTGTACCCGACATCCTCGAACTCCGTATAGACGCGTACGTCCGCGGAGGGGTCCACCGCCTTGGCCGCACCGGCGGCGCCTATGCCGGCGGCGCCGCCGCCGATCACCACGATCCGCTGCGCCATCAGCACCCTCTTCCCATGAGGCGGGAGGGACGTTTAGTATCCGCTATGACTCGTCCACTATCCTGGCGGGAGCCACCCCCGAACGTCAAGACGCCATCATCCCTCGACCCAGCGGACAACACATGAGCCGAGTCCCACGCACCCAGGGACCCCCCTGCCTGGACGCGCAGTCGGGCAGCCGTGGCGACGTCGTCGCCGGGGACCTGGAGCGCATCGTCGGCTCCATCGGCCTCAAGGTATTCAGCCTCCGCAAGCGGATGGGACTGTCCCTGCAGCAGCTCGGCGAGCGTTCCGACGTCTCGGCGGCGGCGATCCACAAGATCGAGCAGGGCGGCATGGTGCCGACCATCACCACCCTTCTGAAGATCGCTGGCGCGCTGGGCCGGCCCGTCTCCTACTTCGTGGAAGAGGACATCGGCCAGGACGATGTCGCGGTGCTCACCCCGCCGGATGAGGACCGGCCGGTGTACACCTCGCACAAGGGGATCGACCTGAGCAGCATCTCCGGGCCGTACGGCCGGTTCCTGCTCGCCGGGGCGCGGGCCACGGTGGCGCCCGGCGCGACCAGCGGGCGCAAGCCGATGCAGCATCCCGGCGAGGAGCTCGTCCATGTCACCAGCGGGGTACTCGAGTTCACCGTGACCGGGCAGTCGTACCAGGTCGAAGCAGGGAGCACGCTGCACTTCCGGGGCGACCAGCCGCACACCTGGCGCAACCCCGGCACGTCCGACGCACACGCGGTCTGGATGGCGCTGAGGCCGCAGTAAGGGCCTGCCGTGATGCCCGCCGACCCGTCCCGTTGGCCGCAACGGGCCGGGCTGATCGCTGACCTCCTGCCGCCGGCCGTGGCGGCCGTGGAATCCGCCGGTCACCTGCCCGAGCCCGGCCCCGTCCTGTTCCCCGTGGAGGAGGCGGTCATGCATACCGCCGGGCCGCGGCGCCGCGCCGAGTTCGCGGCCGGGCGGCTGTGCGCCAGGGCGGCGCTGGCCAGGCTCGGTGTGCCGGCCGCGCCGATCCTGCCCGGCCCGGCGGGCCAGCCGCGGTGGCCGGCCGGCGTGACCGGGAGCATTACCCACTGCGCCGGTTACCGGGCCTGTGCCGTGGCGCGGACCACGGACGTGGCCGCGATCGGCATCGACGCAGAACCGGATGCCGCGCTGCCGGCCGGCCTCATCGAGATGGTGGCCACCGGCCCCGAGCGGGCGTGGATCCGCCGGCACGCCGCCCGGCGCGGGGCCGGCGTGGTAGGGGCTGGCCTGCCCGATGCTGGAGTGCCGGGGGCTGGCCTGCCGGCGGTGTGCTGGGACCGCCTGCTGTTCAGCGCCAAGGAGGCGGCCTGCAAGCTGTGGTACCCGCTGACCGGGCAATGGCCGGGCCTCCGCGCTGCGGTGATCGGCCTCGGCACGACCGGCACCTTCACCGTCTGCCTGCCCGGCCCGGGCCCGGGAGCCGGTGACCGTCCGGCAACCCGCCTGACGGGCCGCTGGCTGGCCAGCGGCGGGCTGATCGTCACCGCGATCGCCTGGACACCGTGATCCGCCCGCCAGCCCGCCGCCGGGATCAGCCGCCGGGATCAGCGGACGGAGAAGGACTGGCCCCGCTCCTTGTCCGGCCGGGGGCCGAAGATGCGCCGGTCGGCCTCGCTGATCGGCACATCGTTGATGCTGGCCTCCCTGCGCCTCATGTAGCCGTCCTCGTCGAACTCCCACAGCTCGTTGCCGTAACTGCGGAACCACTGCCCGGCGGCGTCGTGGCACTCGTACTGGAAGCGGACGGCGATCCGGTTGCCGTGGAACGACCACATGTCCTTGCGCAGGGCGTAGTCGAGCTCACGGTTCCATTTCCGCGTCAGGAAGTCGATGATCCCGGCGCGGCCGGTGAGGAACTCGTCCCGGTTGCGCCAGACGGAGTCCTCGGAATAGGCACCGGCGACCCGCTCCGGGTCGCGGGTGTTCCAGGCGTCCTCGGCCGCCTGAACCTTCTGCCGTGCCGTCTCCTCGGTGAACGGCGGCAGCGGCGGTCGCTGGGTCACTGGGCTCGGGCCTCCTCGATGGTGAGCTCGGCCGCCGGGTCCGCCTCCAGGCGGTCGTCGGGGATCGGCAGCCCGCTGCGGACCGATCGCCCGTAGGTGCCGTCGTCCAGCCGCCGCAGAGCGCGGTCGATGGCGGCCAGCCGCTCCCGCATGCTGTCCGCGACGGCGTCGTCAATGCCCTCCTCGGTCAGGGGCTGGGCGGCGTCGGAGACGTAGACGGCCGCCTCCTCGTCCTCGGTCTCGCGGTCCTGCTGCCCCGCCGACTCGGCGTCGGCGAGCAGGTCAGCCACCTCGGCACGTTCGGCCAGCAGCCGCGCTCGCGCCTGGTCATGGTCCATCATGTCCTCCTTGCTTCACGGTGACGTCCTCAAGGACATCGGTGGCGAAGGCCAGCCCGTGCCCCGGCGGGGTCAGGGCCTGCAGGCTATCGCCGGTGATCACCACCCCGCTCGGCCGGGCCAGCGCGCCGAGCGCGGCGAAAGATCCTTCGTCGATGTCCTCGATCATGCCCGCCAGCGGCAGGCACAGGGCCAGCTGCCCGGAGATGTCGGGCAGCAGATGCGGCACGACGGGAACGCTGAACAGCCGGGCGAGCCGCGCGATGCGCAGGAACGGGGTGATGCCGCCCACCCGGCAGACGTTCGGCTGGAGGTAGTCCACGGCGCCGGCCAGCAGCGCGTCGCGGAACTGCGCCTCGGTGTACAGGCTCTCGCCCGCCGCCACCGGAACGTCGATCGCGGCCCGCAGCGCCGCGTACGCCTGGAAGTCCTCGGCCGGCAGCGGCTCCTCCAGCCAGAAGATGTCGAACGCCGACAGCCCCCGGGCGGCCCGGCGGGCGGTCGGCAGGTCCCACAGCTGGTTCGCGTCGACCATGAGCGGCCGGCCGGGCCCGATGACCCGCCGGACCGCGGCCACCCGCTCGAGGTCCTCATCCAGGCTGCGCTGGCCGACCTTGATCTTGACCCTGGTATGCCCCGCCGCGACCCAGCGGCTCACCTGCTCGGTGAGCTCCGCCAGCGTCAGGTGCCGGTTGACGCCGCTGGCGTAGACCGGCACCCGGTCGCGCTGCCGGCCGAGCAGGTCGGCGAGCCCCAGCCCGGCGGCCCTGGCCCGCAGATCCCACAGGCCGATGTCGATCGCCGCCATCGCCAGCATGGTGACGCCCCCGCCCGCCTCACGCAGGTGCCACCACAGGCGGTCCCAGGCCGCCGCGGGAGCGACCGGGCCGCCCTCGGTGACCGGGCGGCAGTCCGCGTCGACCATGGCCTGGATCGCCTGCGCGCCCGCCCGGACGGCCCAGCTGAAGCCCTGGCCGCTGCCGCCGTCGCTGCTGTCGACCGTGGTGGCGATCAGGTACTGGCAGGTCACCTCCGGGCCCCACGGCCGGGGCATGGGCAGCCGGTAGGTCCTGCTGGTCACCGTCGTGACGTGCGCGCCCGCCATGGCCTGTCATTCTGTCGCAGCTTCGCGCCTGGGCGGGGAGAGGGGACCCCGTTACAGATGATAAGAACAGGGGTAAAACCGACTTTCAGTGTCAGCCGTCCATCGCAGCAGGCCGGCGCTGAGGATGAGGGGATGCAGATGAGCCCAGCAAACACCCCTGTGGTCTTCGTTCACGGCCTGTGGCTGCACGCGACCTCGTGGGATCCGTGGGTGGACCTGTTCCGCGAGGAGGGTTACGCGCCGCTGGCGCCCGGCTGGCCGGGCGACGCCGACACGGTCGAGGAAACCCGCCGCCACCCCGAACGGGTCGCCGGGAAAGGCATCGACGACGTGGTCGCGCACTATGCCCAGATCATCCGCGGGCTCGACGCCCCGCCGATCGTCATCGGCCACTCGTTCGGCGGCATAATCGTTCAACGGCTGCTCGGGCAGGATCTTGCCGCCGCGGCGGTGGCGATCGACCCGGCTCCCATCAAGGGCGTGCTCGTCCTGCCGGCGTCGTCGCTGAAGGTCGCCTCGGTCGCGCTGCGCAGGCCCGCCAACCGGAACCTGGCGGTGGCGCTGACCCGGGAGCAGTGGCGCTACGGTTTCGGCAACGCGCTGCCCGCGCAGGAGTCCGATGAGCTGTACGACCGCTGCGCGATCCCGTCACCGGGCAAGACCCTGTTCGAAGCCGCCTTGGCGGCCGTCACCCCGAACTCGCCCGCGAAAGTCGACACGCGGAACAAGACCCGGGGACCGCTGCTGATAACGGCCGGGGGCAGGGACCACACCGTTCCGCACGTCATCAGCACGCAGACCCGCCGTCTCTACCACAGGTCGCCCGCGATCACCGACCTGAAGGAGTTCCCCGACCGCGGTCACTCGCTCACGATCGACCACGGCTGGCGTGAGGTCGCCCAGGCGGCGCTCGACTGGCTCAAGCAGCGCTCGCTCTAGCGGCAGCGCCGGCGGGCCCGCGCAGGCTCCGAGGGTCGTGACCGCCGATCCGGCAGACTGTTGACCACCAACGCCGGATCTGGGGCGGACATGCGGAGACAGTTGTGACGTCGGGCGACCCCGCCCTGATCCTGCTCGTGGGCGCGGCGGTGGTCATCGCCGCGATCGTGGCCGCCCGGCTCGCTCACCAGATCGGCCTGCCCGGCCTGCTCCTCTTCCTCGGCCTGGGCCTGGCTCTTGGTGAGGCGGGCCTGGGGGTGCGGTTCAGCGATGCGGGGCTGGCACAGGCACTCGGGCTCAGCGCGCTGGTGCTGATCCTGGCCGAGGGCGGCCTGACCACGAGCTGGGCGCACGCGCGGGCCGCGGCTCCGGCCGCGCTCCTGCTCGCGACCGTGGGGGTGGTGGTGACCACCGGGATCGTCGCGGTGGTGTGCCATTGGCTGCTGTCCCTCGCCTGGCGGGACGCCTTGCTGCTGGGCGCGGTGCTGGCGCCGACCGACGCGGCGGCGGTGTTCTCGGTCTTGCGCAAGCTGCCGCTCCCGCCCCGGCTGGCGGGGATGCTGGAGGCGGAGTCAGGGCTCAACGACCCCCCGGCGGTGCTGGCGGTGACCCTGCTGAGCGGGGCCGGCTCGCATCCGTCCGTGCCCGGGCTGATCGGCGGGATCGTGGTGTACGAGCTGGCCGCCGGTGCCGCGATCGGGCTGCTCGCGGGCCTGCTCGGCGTGTTCACTCTGCGGCGGGTGGCGCTCCCCGCCTCCGGGCTGTACCCGATCGCGGTGCTCGCGCTGATCGTCGCGAGCTACGGTGCGGCGTCGCTGGCGCACGCGAGCGGGTTCCTCGCCGTCTACGTGGCCGCGCTGCTGCTGGGCAACATGCGGCTGCCGCACGGGCCGGCCACCCGCGGGTTCGCCGAGGGCATCGCCTGGCTCGCCCAGATCGGGCTTTTCGTCATGCTCGGGCTGCTCGCCTCCCCCGCCCGGCTGCCCGGGGCGGTCGTGCCGGCCCTGGTGGCAGGGTCGGTGCTCGTGCTCGTCGCCCGGCCGGCCGCGGTGCTCGCCTCCACCCTGCCGTTGCGGGTGCCCTGGCGCCAGCAGGCATTCCTGTCTTGGGCCGGGCTGCGCGGGGCGGTGCCGATCGTGCTGGCGACGATTCCGATGAGCGCCCAGCTGCCGGGTGCCACCGGCCTGTTCGACCTGGTTTTCGTGGCCGTGGTGGTGTTCACCCTGCTGCAAGGACCGACCTTGCCGTGGGTGGCCCGGCGGCTGGAGGTGATCACGCCGGCCGAACCCCTGGAGGTTGACGTCGAGGCCGCGCCGCTGGAAGCCATCCCCGCCGACCTGCTCCAGGCGCAGATCCCGAAGGGATCCAGGCTGCACGGCGTGGAGATCTTTGAGCTCCGGCTGCCGGCCGAGGCGAACGTGGCCCTGATCGTTCGCGACGCCCGCGGGTTCGTCCCCGACCCGTCTACCACGCTGCGGGCCGGTGACCGGCTCCTTGTCGTCGCCGCCGCGGGAGCGCGCGAGCGGACCGAACGGCGGCTGCGTGCGGTAAGCCGCGGCGGCAGGCTCGCCGGGTGGTTCGGGGAGCACGGACGCTGACCGGCCACGGTCACCACAAGGCACCGCCAGCCGTTGCGAGATCGAGCGGGGTGACCGTACTGCCCCGCAATCACCTCCCGAGTCTAGAAGTTAAAGGTCTGGACGTCGAAGGTCCGCCTCATTTCGTCGGTCGGGGTCACGGTGACCGAGTTGCCGTTCACAGTGACCAGGAGAAAGTGGAAAACCTGGCTCGCTGAGGTCGGCTTCGGCGCGCTGCCGCACTTGCTACCGGTGCCACTCGACGGGCTCCAGCCGATGCCGTAAGCGTCCGTGGGCGCACAGCCGGCACCGCCTATCTTGGCCAGCGCGGCGCCCCCGCCCCCGGTGACATAGCTGATGATGCCTCCGGGTGGTGCGGTATTGCGCTGGTAGATGTGCGCGTGCCCGTTGAAGGCCATCGCCACGTGGTACTGGTTCAGCAGCCCCTCCAAGTGCCCGGCCCCACCCAGGTAGGGATCGGACGTCTGCGAGCTCTGGTCTGAGTGCAGGGGATAGTGGAACACGGCGAACTTGAGTTGATTGGGGTGGGCGGCGAGGTCATTTTGCAGCCACGCGTATTCATTCGGCTGCGCGCCGGGCGCCCAGTGTGCGTCGTAGTCGTCCTTGTACTGGCTGCCCGTTCCGACGTTCGACCCATCCCAGGCAGCTTCGAGGATGTAGATGCGGGCGTTGCCCACGTCGAAGGCGTACCAGACCGACCCGTAACTCTTGGCGGTGATTCCGTCGAAGCAGCAGTAGGAGTTCATCTGGAACTGTCCGCCAGAGGCCGCCGCAGCGACACTCGACGGCCAGTTGGTGATGAACGTGGTGGTGGGGGCGTGGTTGCCTTCCGCGTTGAACATGGGGATGGATTTGCCCACCACCGTCCAGTACTGCGGGCCGAACACCGCGCTGATGTCCAGGCCGGTCTGCTGGAGGTCGCCGTAGCTCTTCTGGCTGCCGGCCGGGTAGCCGGTGTCGCCGGTGCCGACGACAAAGCGGGCGCCGCTGGCGGCGATCTGCTGCATGAGGTTGGCCTGGTCGGGGTTTCCGGTGGCGTATGTCTTTCCCCAGTCACCGATCACGGCAAAGGAGAATGGTTGGCTGGAACCTGCCGGAACCTGTGTGGTGAACTGGGGCGTCGGATCGCTGCCCAGCAGGTCGATCTGGGACGTTCCGAGGTATGGCCGGTAGCAGTAGGTCGCACCAGCCTGCAGCGGTGACAGCTGTGCCTTCCACTGGTATTCATTAACGCCGTTTACCTGGATGAAGGTCTTTGTCGCCGTTGTGGTGTGTGCGTTACACGACTCAACGCCTGCCTGTCCCCATTTCACAACCGCTGAGACCTTCGCCGTGTCAGTCCCGAAGTTCACGGTGGCGTTGGATCCGACGACGTCCGTCAGGTACGGGTAGCGGGTGAGCTCGGGATTCGGGCTGGCGCTGGCGGGCGCCGGGGCTGCGGCCGCGGATGCGAGCAGCAACAACGCCACCAGCAGTGCATAGCATGCGACGGCCATCTTGCCTGGGCGCCATCTGGCGGCGCGAACAGGGTAGGGCCCAATGCCGTTTGATACTTTCATGTCTCCCCCGTATGGGACGATCCGCGCCCTTGGCGGGCGCAATCTTAAGGAACGTATGAGCGCTCCAGTGGTACAGGCTGAATGTGCCGTGGCAAGGTGGGCGGACATTCAGCGATGTTGTCGGCCATCCGGCAGCCTCCTCGGTCAGTGGTTAGAGCCGTACGTGCGGTAGTAGATGAGTTCACCCGCCTCTCCACTGGCCGCGAAGCTGTGCGGCAGGAAGAGGGTGAACACGAGAGCCATGGCACCCGACGGCGTGCGCAGGTTGGTGACAGTCGGGTTGCCGAAGCTCTGGCTGCCCTGATTGGTGCGGATGTGCAGGGGGACAGCGCGATGGGTTCTCTCGTCGTAGAGGTAGATATGCCACGCCGCCCCGCCGCTGGGCTGAGCCTCGACGAGCTCGAGCGGTGCGCCGAGGAACGTGACGGCATCCCGGTCGCCAATCCTTCCCGACATGCCGGCGGCGTGCAGCGCCGCCTCAAGTCCGGCGTCGGGCCGGGCCGTCCACGAGGAGAAGTCGGCGAGTACACCCAGCCCCGGCCGATCCGGCCCGTACGGCAGCCTGTAGTGGAAACCTACGGTGATGCGCGAGTGGGACAGGTCAGGCGACAGGACTGCCGAGAGGATATCCGGTGTTCCTTCCTCGCCGTGGCCGCCTGGCGCGAGTATGTGCGGCGCCTCGAACGTCCGGTCCGCCCGCCCGGTCAGCAGCGCGGAGAAGCTGGCGTAGTGGCGGAAGCGCAATTGAGGCCGCAATCCGGCTGCCTGATTGCCGGAAGCCTCGTCTGCCAGCAGATAGCCAGAATCGGAGAGCGCGGCGATCGTGGGCTGTGAGGCGTTGCTGTCCAGTTGCGCCTTGGACGTCCAGTGCAGCAGGTCACGCGATTCCGCCAGGTAGACGCGAAATGCTCCCTGCGGACCGCTGTGATAGACGCCGAGGTAGCCGCCACCCGGCTTTGGGATGATCTTGAGGGTGTCCATGCTCCGCCCGTGATCGTCGCGGGTGGCGTAGCGGTGCGCGGTCGCGTCCGGAACAGCCTCGATGGCTGAGCTCAGGGCTGCGGCGGGCGATTTCACGGGCAGCGTGCGGGAGCCAGAGCCAGAGCTTGTGTGCACCACCAGCTCCGGCGGGTGCACGCCCTCTCTGCTGTCGTACTGCCCGCTACCGCTGCCCACTTGGGTGAGCGCCATCGTTACCAGCCCGTTACCCGCTACCAGCGCGGTCACGTCGACACTGACCCATGTTTTCGCGGCCACCATTCCGGTGAGCGCGACCGCCTTACCGAAAGCGGGGGCGGTGGAGTAAGTGATGGAGTGCTCATTCCATGGACCTTCGACCGCGTGCACGGCGGCACCACGCAGGTCCGCTACATCCGACCAAAGTCGCAGTGTCGCTCTGGTGACGATGCCTGGAATCCCTGACAGGGAAAAGGTCAAGTAACTCCTGATCTTGGGCCGGGAGGCGATGCGCAACGCTGGCGAACTCCCCAGGTTCACCGACGGGCGAACCGACGAGATGTACGCATCTCCGGTGGCGGAGAACGGGATGGACGTCACTGGCGGAACGCGGCCGCCGGGCGGCCCAGCCGGCCTCGTCGTGGCCCACCATGTGAAGGCGGCGAGGGCCAGCGTGGCAGCCATCACCAGTGATAGCCACCGGGGCGGTCGGGGCCATCGGTGCCGCTGAATGAAGTGGGCCGGGCGATCGGGCGGCGGATCGATCTGGCCTTGATAGGACGCGGTGTTCCTTGACAGGACACCGATACGGCGCGGCGCCTTTGCCAGGAAAGGCCCACGCGGCTTTCTGTAGCTTGAGTTCGGCATCATGCCCGCCGGACGGTGAGGCTTTGCTCAGCGGTTCGGAACAGTCCTGACTTGCCGGCATAGATATGCACGGCGAACCTGCCGGGCGCATCGAGCGCGACCAGCCGGAAGTCCGCATCGCCGAGCAGGTTTGTGGACCGTGCCTGCCATCGCACACCCACTCCCTGGCTGTTAGTGATCTCGATGAAGAGATGTACCAAGCTTGCGCGAACGGTCCTCCTTGGCAGCACGAGGGCGCAGCGCACGTTGACGGTGAACGGCGCCCCCACAGCCACCAGGGGCGGCGCGGTGACTCTTAGCATGAGGCGGCCTCCGGTACGGGAACCGGCAGTCCCGCCTGGCGCGCGCCCAGCCAGGGCGGCCGAAGCTGCGCTGATACGCCATGCCGGGTGCATCTCGGCCCGGCCGTGCAGGTTCTTATTCAGGACCCAGGCGCCGTAGAAGGTGGCATGCTGGCCCAGCGCTGGGAGCGGGACGTGGGGCAGATCGGTGGGGATAACCCGTACCGGAAGCACACCGTGGTCAGCAGGCGTCAGGAAGCGCCGGTACTGGGGATCGACAGCGACGGTCACCTGCCAGTCGCCGTCGCCGGGCTTGTACTGCACTTGCTCGACCAGGCCGCGAACGGTCGCGCAGTTCGCCACGACCTTGAGGCGGCCAGGGTCATGGACATGCGCCAGTGGGTCCGCGCGGCATGCCGCGGCGCCAGGCAGCCATGCGGGAGCCCCGGTGGACCTGCGGAGTACCCCGGAGGGGCCGAGCAGGACGTACAGCAGAGCAGCCCCCGCGGCGAGGAGCACAGCGACCGTAATCACAAGCTGCATCCGGGTAAGCCGGTGAGCGTCGGCGTGGTCGGGACCTGCTGTGTCGTGCGTCGCCTGGCCCTGATCGGGCCTGGTGGCGCTCACCGGCGGTGCCCCATCTGGATCACCGTCGTGTAGTGGTCGGCTGTGTCCCTGACTTCCAGAAGCCACCCTGGCTTCGCTCCCGGCGGTAGCGTGAAGGAAAGGGAAATGGAGCCCTTCATACCTGCACGAGTGCTCGCCATGAGTCGGCCATGGTAAAGCGCTGTCACCAGAGCCCCCGGCGGATACCCGGAACCGTGAAGCGTCACTCGGCCATGGGCGACACTATGCCTCAGCCTGGGGTTGATTAGCACAAGCAAACCCCGGTTGCCCAGGCGATCCGTTACCACGAGCTGGCCATGACGGAACAGGCGGGCGGGCTGGCGGAACGACACAACGAAGCTGCCGTCAGCCGCCGACCTCGCATGGGCTATCACGACACCGTGGTAGGTCACGGTAATCGGCGAGGACCTCTGGAAGCCAATCCCGGTCACGGTCGCGATCCGGTGCTGCGTGCTGTACGCGATGACCGGCTTCGGCAGGGTCACCGACGCGTAGCGGCCTGCCGCGTCGGTGAAGGTGAGCAGGTATCGCGGGCGCGGACGGTCTGGGAACCGCAGCGACATCGTCACTGAGCCGTCTCCATCCGCCTCGCCGTATCCGATCCGGTGGCCGTTGTATGTCGCCGTCACTGCGGCGTTCTCGGTAAAGCCGGCTCCCCGCACAGTCAGGGCCGCGCCGCGCACCGCGTAGGACAGGACAGGGTGCGGCAGCCTGGTGGTCAGCCGGTAGATCCAGGCCCTGCCCTCGTGGCGATAGTAGACGGTATGCACGAGCCGCCCGCCGTACCGTTCAATGAGAAGCCGGAACTGGCGCTGCGTGGAAGTCTCGACGACCTGGCTCTCCTCCGGCGGATCATCCGCGACGGTGGTGTAGTACACCAGGTAGGAAACCCGGCCGTTCCGGATCAGGCGGGGGGGCCACCGGTTGACCCAGTCCCGCGGAGTCCGCGCTGCCGGTGGCGGGGCGGAAGCAGGGACGATCTTGCCGCCCGGGAACACCGTGGCGAGGTTGAACCGGCCGAAGGGATAGGAATCGCGGTGAGCGTAGAAAGCGAAGACGTACTGAGCTGAGCCGCGCGAAATCGTCATGACGCCAGCACCCGGCGGCGTTGACTTGGCCAGCCACGTCGCCGCCCCCTTCAGGCCGACATAGCTATCGTCCTGCCATGTATCCCGCAGATACGGCGCGGCAGCGCCGACCACCATGACGGCGAGAATGGCAACGGAAACCGCCCGAACGGTGGCGGCAGCGGAAACCGCCCGCACGGTGAACGTGTGGAACCACTGCGCCAGGGCATCGAGCATCCGGCCTGTCAGTATGGACAACGCAGGCAGCGCCGGCAACAGGTAGTTGAATGCTTTGAGCGGATAGATCTGGTAGAACACCGCTACCGTGAGTAGCCAGAGCAGTGGTAGCAGATCACTACGCGATCGCCGGCCGACCGCGAATGCGATACCGATGATGTACAGGGCGAAAAGGAACGGGCCGTCGTGTGATACCAGGACCTGCCCGTAGTAGTACCACGGCACCGCACTCGCCCGCCGGATGCTCGTGGACAAGAACCCGGCGTAAAGCTCCCAGTTGGTGGCAAGCTGCATCACAACCGGGGTCAGCGCAACAAGGAACACCCCGGCGGCAATGAGCAGTCGGCGCCGCGTCAGCTGGCCCGCAGACCGGTTGATCAGCAGATAGCTGGCGGCGACGAGCAGGGCGAGCCCGCCAGCGATCTTCGCCTGGACGGTGAGGGAGGCGGCCGCGGCGAAGCCGTAAAGCCAGCCGCTCCGCTTGGTCGATATCCACTTGACCACACACAGCATTGCGGTGGCGAACAGAAATGTAAGCGCGGAATCGAGCAGCGCCAAGCGCCCGAGCATCACGGCATAGCCGCTGACCGACAGCAACAATGCCGAGAAGAGTCCGGTGCGCCGGCCGAAAAGCGCCTTTCCGATCAAGTAGGTCACGATGACCGTCAGGACACTGAACGTAGCAGCAACGGCCCGTGCTGACAGATCACTGACTCCTGTCACGCGGTATATGACGGAAACCACTTCCTGGAAGAGCAGGAAGTTTGAATCGCCGCGACTTTGGAGGATGAAGAAACGGCTGTATTCCTTGGCGCCTGCGAGCACGGCGGCCTGGCCGGCGTAAACAGCCTCATCCCCGCGCAGACCAACGCGGCCAAGCTCCCAGAAGCGGAGAAACGCGGCGAGGCTTATGATCGCCATCAGCGGCGGGTCAAAATGCCTGGCAACCGCGCGGACAAGCGATCTCCACCGCTCCGGCCGGGGCCTCAATTTGCCTACTCTGACCGAAGGGCGTCCCCGCGGCAGGGTCTTCAACGGCGAGAGGCTCATTTCCGGTCCTCCTGCCTACTGCCCCGAGCGGCGTTCCAAGGTCCTATCAATGGCATTGGCCCGTCCCGGAGTCGTGGAAGGATGATCCGGCCGCCGACTCGAAACGCCAGCTGTAATTATCCGAGTGAAGGGTCATTACCAGCACCCCGAATGCGGTGTCGTTACGGACAACACTGTTCGGCTGAATCTCCTTGAACCCATAGTGGCTCTTGCCGCCAGTGCCGATGACGAACTCGCGAATACCGGAGGGATCGGCGTGACCGAACGCGTCCTGTGGGGCGAAACGCTCGTAATCATGATCGTGTGCGTTCAGAACCACGTCGGCATGGGCGCCAACCAGATCCCGCCAGAAGGCGCCAGCAGCTGGCGCGTCGCCATGCTCTCCGGAGCTGAATCGAGGCTGATGCCAATACGCGAGCGTGCACGCGGAGGGATGCTCCCGCAAGTCTGCCGCGAGCCACCGCTCCTCCGCGGACCCACTGAAACAGCCGCCAATGAAGGAGCAATTAGCGTTCAGCGCGATCAGATGCCAGGCTCCCAGGTTGAAGCTGTAGTAGCCACGGCTGGGTACGCCTGCGGCAGAGCCAAAATAGCTGTAATAGCCATCGGCGGCTCGGCTCAGGTACTCATGATTGCCCGGCACGGGATGAGTGATCGCTCTAAACCGCCCCCAGCTCGGGCCGTAGTAGAGGCCGTAGCTCTTGCCCCTGCCGACGGGGTACTGATTATCGCCGAGCGGGAGCACTGCCGCTGGGTGGAGCCTCAGCACCAGATCACTTGTGGCCATTTGGCGGCAGGTCCGACCGTGCGCCTCCGGCACATCCGTGGGGCCGCAGGCGATATCGCCGGCGGCCACGACGACGACATTGCCGACGTGCCCATGCGAGGCCGGAGTTCGTGCGCAGGCGGCAATCCATGCCGGTGCAAGCACAGCGAGTCCGAGCAGGACGGGGAACGTCCGGCGCCGAGCATGCGGAAGGCTGCGTTTGGCCGGATCGGTCATCGGCGTGGTCTCAGGCATCAGCAGCCGGCTCCGCGTACGCCGTGCCAGTCCGGGTCGGTGCCGTTGCCCCTTGTGCGTTGTTGCGGCCGCGTGACTCAGCGGGGGCCTCGTCCTTGGGCATGATCGCGCTCGGCCCCGCAGAACCATGGATTCGACGCGGCTTCATAGAGCCCTCCCGTGGGCGAGACCGTGATCCCACCGGGGCCAGGCGTCTGGGCGGGGGTGCCCATTGCTTTCCGGGCCACCTGCTGTCAGCCCGGCGTCGTCATGGATGAGGCGCGGGATGTCGGCGGCCCAGCCGAAGCAGTCGGACGAGAGGACGCGGACGCGGAGGTGGGTGAGGAACTCGGCCAGGATCTGCCGCTCGGCGAGGCGCAGCCCCTGGTAGTCCCGGCCGTCGATGGTGATCGCGGGCGCGAGGTACCGGAAGGGCGGGAATCCGTACGCGTCATCGGTGTTGACGATCAATTGCTCGAGGGCTTCTTCACGACCCAGGTCGTCCAGCCGCGCGGCGCCCCGCTCGATGATGAACAGCTCCCTGACCTGGGTGGAACTGGCCATACGGCACGGAACGAGCCGGTCAACGGTGTACTTGGGCGGAGGGATGATCATTTGGGTGAGCGCGTTAATGCCCATGATTGGCACGTTGAAGCGGCTCAGTGCCATGGCAAAGGACCGGCCGTTCTTGGAGTGCAGCCGGCTCTGGAACTGCAGCCGGTGCCACTCGGACCGGGTCAGGTCTTCCGCCCGCACGGCGCGGAGGGTATGCGCGCTGATCGTCAGCGGCTTGGGGAAACAGGACGCGTTTCCGTGCCTGTCGATCACCGTCATGTCGTCGGACAGGAACCGCCCGCCGTGCTCGTACAGCAGCCGCAGCACCGTCCCGGTCTTGCCAGTGTCGGTCCGCGCGGACAGCATCACGCCCACACCGTTGACCTCGACGCACGCCGAGTGCAGCAGCATCCGGCCCCGGGAAGCCATCACGAACCGCAGCAGCGGTTCGAGAACGTTGGTGTAGGCGACATGGGAGGAACGGGCCAGCAACGGTCCGATCTCGACCGACAGAGGGCTGCCCAGGTACACACGGAAGTTCGCACCGATACGGCCGAGGTGCTCGGTATACCTGATGGCGGCGTGATCGCCGTACTCGGTCATCGCGGCGCGCTTGCGCGGCGTCCTGCCACCCACGTCGCCGACCCGCACCGCGATGTCCACGTCGCTGTCGGCGACCCACTGGGCCCGGAAGAATTCAAGCTCGGGAAGCACGATCTGCGAACCGATGGTTACCACGCCGGCGACGTCGTAGCGGTACGGCAGGTACCGCGGGCGCTTGCTGCTGGCCGGGGCATGCCCGTTGCCCTGGTTGGCCGGGGAAGGGGCGGTGAGGTCCACCAGGATCCGGACCGGGTCGCGCGTCTTGTCGGACTTGGCGGAGCCGAAGATCGCCCGGTCACTGACGACGAACCGGATCAGGAAAAGCAGAGCCAGCGTGATGGCGTTCGCGGTGAGCACACCCACGCCCGAGACGACGAGTGCCTGGAGCACCGGTAGCCGCGCCACCAGCAGCAGGTTGTTCATGGCGAAGAAGCTGACCGCCCGGCGCAGACGGCCGCCGTCGGCCCGCTTCCGGTAGACCATGGTGTCGATGAGGGCGAAGTTCCAGGCGGTGGAGATCTGGGTGGCGAGGGCCGCGCCGACGAGGTGGTTCCATCCCAGGACGTCGTAGAAGAACCACAGGGCCCCGGTGTTGACGACTAGGCCGGTGGCGCCGACCATGCCGAAGGCCACGAACCGCAGCGTCTGGCCGATTCGTTCCGAGGATGTGACGGGTTTCTCGCGCAGCTGCCCGGCCAGCCGTGACAGCCGGAGGCTGGCCAGGTCGAGCAGGAACTGCAGCCCTCTGTACAGGGGAGCCCGTGGTCCTGTGCCCCGGAGGGAGACCGGGTAGGCGACTTCAGCGACCCGGGTGGACGGGTGCCGTACCAGGATTTCCAGCAGCATCCTGGACGCGAGCGGGTTGAGCCGGCCATCGCGCACAGCGGCCGCCCGGAATGCGAACAGACCGCTGAGCGGGTCGCTCACCATCGCTAGCCGCCGCGGGAACGCGGTCTTGGCCAGCCATGTCGCTGCGGCGACCAGCATCCGCCTCATCCGGCCGGGGCAGTCAGGAGGTGAGATGCCGTCGGCGTAGCGCGTGCCGATCACGATGTCCGCGTCATGCCGCATCGCCACGCTCGCGAGCGTGGCCGCTGCCTCGGGCGGATGCTGTGGTCCTGCGTTCATCACCAGCACCCACTCGCCGCGCGCATGCCGCGTGCCCGCCGCCACGGCACTGCTGCGATCCGCCCACCGCGCAGACCGCGGCGAGCGCAGGAGCCGCACCGGCACGCGGCAGCGTGCCGCACTGCGGACGAGCCCGCTCGGGCAGGCCTCGGTGCTGTCGACGACGAAAATGATCTCAGCGCCGAGCCCGGCGACGGCGCGTCCCAGGCCGTCGAGGAGGGACGCGACATCGTGTTCTTCCCGGCGCGTCGGGACGATCACGGTCAGATGCGGTGGTGCGGCCGTTACGCAGTTGTTGAGGTTCGCGATCGCGTAGCGGTCGGCGCTTCCGGCCGTAACATGGGGTTCTTGCGCAGCTGACGGACTGGTGGTGTGTTCAAGACATTGAAAGTCAACGTCATCGTGCATCCGGGCCCGCCCTCTCGGCTCCGACGTACGCGTATGTAGTGCCTGGAGCGGCACCCGGGGCTGACGACGGCGGCCAGTGCACGCCGGCACTGGCGGGCGGGACACAGGGGGTATCAGGCGTTATGCCGATCCCCCGCCATTGTGAGGCCGCAGGGCCCTGGGATTCGCCCTAGGTCTAGGGAGGCGTGGCCGCGGCAATCCCCTCTCCCACTTAGGCCATGCTCCCCGTTGCCGCGGGGGCAGGCCACCCATGGCCGAAGTCCGCCACCGCAGCAAAACCATGCCAAGCCAACATAACAGATCAGGATGAGCGATAGAAAGACGGGGTCAATCTGGCGTTTACCGCCAGTTTAGGTTGCCGTAACCGTCGCGTCCCGCCGCGTGGTGTAAGTGATCATCACCATGCTCTGGTCAGCGGGCTGGTGTGGCTACCTCCCTTCGGGTTGGTGGTCTTGGCGTCGAGCAGGCCATGGAGCCTTTGGACAGGTGGCGGCGTTCGCTGACTTGCCATTCGTCGTGGGCTTCCACTAGGACAGCAACGACCAGCCGCAGCAGGGCGGCGGAGTTGGGGAAGGCGCCGGCCATGTCAGTGCGGCGCTTGATTCTTTGTTCAGCCGCTCCAGCGGGTTGGTGCTCCAGATTTTCTGCCAGTGGCTGACCGGGAAGCGGCGAAGGCGGTGACGTCGGGGCGGCGGCGCGGAGATGACCAGCTGCACCCCGCAAAGGCCGCGGGTCTTCAATGAGCGCAGGAACGCGGTCCAAAGGCCCCGTCCTCGCTGTGTCCGACCTCTAAACCCAGCACCTCCCGATGGCCATCAGTGGCGACACCGGTCGCCACCACCGCGGCCTGGGAGACCACCCGGTGATCCGCCGCGGGCCTTGCGGTAGGTCGCGTCCAGGAACACGTACCGGAAAGGCCGCCCCGCCGGCGGCCGGTCCCGGAACACGGCCACCTCGGTACCCGATCGGCGCAGATCCGCGACACCTCGGACTTGGAGATCCCGCTGTGCCGCCCGGCCTGGACCGGCCAGCACGCACGTCAGCGCCCGGGTCAGCGGCTGCCCGGTCCGCCGGGCCCGGTGCGACGTGCCGCACCATGACGTCCTTGCCGGTCACAGCCATGTAGGCAACCAGGCCGACGATGATGATCGTCGAACCCAGGCTCACCACACCGTGGCCGAGCCCGAGGCCGCCGACGCTGGGCGGCCACGCCAGCCAGTCCGCGAATGAGGCCCCCAGCGGACGGGTCACGATGTAGGCGAACCAGAACGCCACGATCGCGTTCAGGCCGAGCCACCGGTACGCCATGGCCGGGACGGCGATCACCACAGCGAACATGACACCCGAGCCGAAATAGCCCAGCCCGGCGACCTTCGCGGTGAGGTCGCCGGCGGCGGTACCCAGCGCGAACGTGGCCAGCACGGTCGCCCAGTAGAACAGCTCGCGGCGGCGGGTGTAGATGCTGTGGATGGACAGCGTTCCCTCGGACCGGTACCAGGCCACGAAAATCACGGCCAGCACGATCATGAAGAACAGCGTCGACACAGCGTACGGGATGCCCAGCCCAATGTGCAGGACGTCGGCCGCCATCGTGCCGAAAACGGCGACCATGACGCGGCGAGCCAGTAGACCCACGTGTTGTACCGGCGGCTGCGGAACTGCAGCGCCATGGCGGCGGCGAAGGCCGTGAAGCCGATAACGACCGCGATCTTCGGATTGACCCGGTGAACCAGGTAGTCCGACGTCGCCTCCCCCATGCCGGTCGTCAGCACCTTGGTGATCCAGAAGTAGACCGTCACTTCCGGGACCTTGCTGAGTGGGTGCCGGAGGGAGGCGGCCCTCCCCGCGCCGGAGAGCTCGCCTCTGTTCATGGCGGCAAGTATGGCAAGCCGGCTCCAATGGCCACGTAACGCCATTTCAAAGCCTCTGCAAATGCCATTTTGGCGGCCTGCCATTCCGCGCAGACGGCCGGGCTGGGCGCACCCGGGATCACATCACGGCAAGCTGGCCGCCGTCGATCACCAGCGCGCTGCCGTGAATGAACGTGGCGTCGTCGGAGGCGAGGAAGGCGTAGGCGGCGGCCACATCCTCCGCCCGGCCGGCCCGCCCGAGCGGGATCCTGTCACGCACGTAGGCGGCCTCGAACTCGTCGCCGCCGATGCCCGCGGCGATGGCCTCGTTCAGCGCGGTATGGATGTATCCGGGGCAGAGCGCGTTCACCCGGATCCCGTGGCTGCCGAGCTCGACCGCCATGGTCCTGGTCAGCAGCAGCACCCCGCCCTTCGAGGCGTTGTAGTGGGCGTAGTCCTCCTCCCCCGCGATGCCGTTGGTGGAGGACATGTTGATGATCACGCCACCGCCGCCCCGCTCGACGAGGTGCCGGCTGACGGCCTGCGCCATCAGGAACATGCCGCGGAGGTTCACCTCGAGAACCCGGTCCCAGACCGCCGGCGCTATCGCGAGGAACGGGTCCCGCCGCGCGATGCCCGCGTTGTTGACCAGCACATCCACACCGCCGAGCGCGCGTGTGGCCTCCACCATCAGGCGGGCCACGTCCGCTTCGGCGCTCACGTCGCACGCCAGCCCGGAAATCTCGCCTCTGGGGGCGAGGCCGGCGACCGCCGCCGCAACCTCATCGGCGCCGACGCCGCAGACGAAGACCCGCGACCCCTCCTCGAGGAACCGCTCCGCGGTGGCCAGCCCGATCCCACTGCTGCCGCCGCTGATCAGAATCCGCTTGCCCCGAAGTCCGCGCATTCCAGCCGTCCCTGTCATCTGGCCCGGCACCTAACGTCTCCGGGGCGCCCATACCCGCGGTCAGTCGGGGGCGCTGCTCCCGGTACCGGTAACCTAGCGAGTGGTCCGGGCCGCCGGGCGCCAGAACGGAGGCGCGAGAACGGGGGCGCCGGAAACCGCCGACACACCGACCGGACAAGCACACGTGGCTCACGAAGCGGGCCCGGCACGGTGAAGGCGCTCGTCTTCACGGCGCCGGGCACGGTGGAGTTGCTCGATGTCCCGGAGCCCGATCCGGCCCCCGGCGACGTGCTTGTCCAGGTCCGCGCGGCCGGGATCTGCGGCAGCGAGCTGCATGGCGCCCGCCGTCCCGGGTTCCGGAAGCCACCGCTGATCATGGGGCATGAGTTTGCCGGGGTCAGCGCCGAGGGCACGGCGGTGGTGATCAACCCCATTCTGTCCTGCGGCTGCTGCGCGGAGTGCCAGCGCGGGCTGCGCCACGTGTGCCGGAACCGGGAGATCATTGGCGTGCACCGCGCCGGCGGGTTCGCCGAGCGGGTCGCGGTCCCCGCGTCGGCGCTCCGCCCGGTGCCGCCGGGACTGTCGTGGGAGGCGGCGGCGCTGATCGAGCCCGCCGCCAATGCCGTCCACGCATGGAACCAGGCCGGTGGGGCCCTTGGCGCCAGCGGCGCCAAGGGCGCGCGCGTCGCTGTGATCGGGTGCGGCGCCATTGGCCTGCTGTGTGCCGCGATGGCGCTGTCCGGCGGGGCGGGGCGCGTCGATGTGACCGACCTGTCGCCGGCCAGGCTTGCCGCCGCCCAGCGCCTCGGCGCCGGAGCGGCCGGCCCAAGCCTGGCCGGCGAGTACGACGCGGTGATCGACGCCGTCGGGTCGGCCGCGACCCGCGCGGCGTCCGTCGCCCACCAGCGCCCCGGTGGGGTGGCCATCTGGCTCGGCCTGGCCGGGGAGGAGGCAGGCTTCGACGCCAATGCGCTGGTCAGGAGCGAGAAGCGGGTTCTCGGCTCCTTTGCCTACCGCGACGAGGAATTCGCCCACGCGATGGCACTGATCCGGGACTGGGACCTGACCTGGGCGGCGGGCTATCCACTGGCCGCGGGGGCGGAGATCTTCACGGGCCTGATGAACGGGGGCCTGCATCCCGTGAAGGCGCTGCTGCGCCCGTAGCGGCCCCGGTAACAGGACCGCCGGGCTCGCCTACCGCCGGGGCTAGTGCCGGGGCCTCTTGGCCCGCCGACCGGTTCCGGATGACGGCGTCCTTGGACGGACCCTCCGGATGGTTGCGGTCTGGGCAAGGGCCAGAGCGGAGGCCAGGTCCGGGCAGCCTGCCGTGCCGCCGGCCGCCTGGGTGGACAGCGCGCCGACAGCACAGCCCAGTGCGGCCGCGCCGGGCAGGGCAAGGCCGCGCAGCAGGCCGGCGATCAGCCCCGCGTTGAAGCAATCACCCGCGCCCGTGGCATCGACGGGCGTTACCGGCGGCAGCTCCGCACGGTGCCACACCGGGCCGTCGGCGCAGAGGGCTCCCCGCTCGCCGAGCTTGACCACCAGCCTGGGCCCGGCGGCGGTGAGGGCCGCCGCCGCGGCGGTCAAGGTGGACTCGCCAGCGATCCGCACGGCCTCCGTCTCGTTGGGGAGCAGCACGTCCGTCTGGGCCAGCGCGCCATGGAGGTGGTCATCGCCCCATTTCCCGGCCGGATCCCAGTTGGTGTCGAGCGAGGTGATGGCCCCTGCGGCCCGCGCGGCCGCGAGCATGGCCGCGAGCCCGGGCCCCAGCGAGTGCTCCAGCAGGAAGTAGGAACTGACATGCACATGGCGGGCCCGGGCGAGCAGCGTGGCGGGGACATCCTGGGTGGTCAGCGACGCCACGGCGCCGAGGGCGGTCAGGATCGCGCGGTCGGCGCCACGGGACAGCGCAACGGTCATGCCGGTCGGCACGCCGTCGCGCACGGCGACGGCGCCGCTGCCCACGCCCTCCCGGGAGAGCTGGCCCAGCAGGAACTCCCCGGCCGGGTCGGCTCCCACCGCCGCGACCAGCTCCACGCTCAGCCCCAGCCGCGCCGCGGCCACCGCCGTGATCGCCGCGGAGCCGCCGACGACCATCCAGATGCCCTCCACCAGCTTCTCCTGCTGGCCGAAGGACGGGGTGACGTCGTCGCCGAGCACTAGCACGTCCGGGTTGCAGTCGCCGACCACGACCAGATCGATGTCCCGGCCGCCTTCCACGCGTTCGTTCACGGCTTGCCCGGTGATTCATCCTGGCTGGCGACCCCGGCGCCGATCACCCGCAGCAGGCGGGTGACCTCGATGGCAATCGCATCACGCCCCGCCGCACCGTAGCGCCGCGGATCGACCAGGGACGGATCGGCCGCGAGACGATCGCGGACGGCGGCTGTGAACGTCTTGTTCAGCTGGGTGGCCACATTGATCTTGGTCATCCCGGCGGCGACCGCCGCGGCCAGCGCCGCATCGGGCACTCCCGACGAGCCGTGGAGAACCAGCGGGACGCCGACTACACCATGGATCCTGGCGATAAGCCCGGTGTCCAGGACGGCATCGCGGGTCCGCATCGCGTGGGAGCTGCCGACCGCCACGGCGAGGGCATCCACGCCCGTGGCATCGACATAGCGGGCCGCGTCGCCGGGGTCCGTGCGCGCACGGGGCGAGTGCACGCCGTCCTTCCCGCCGATCTCGCCGAGCTCGGCCTCGACCCACATCCCCCGCTCGTGACACCACCCGGCGACTCCGGCCGTGGCGCGGACGTTCTGGTCGTAGGGCAGGGCCGACGCGTCGTACATGACCGATCCGATGCCCAGGCCGGCGGCTTCCCGGACCAGGTCGGTGCCGGTGGCGTGGTCCAGGTGCAGCGCCACCGGCACCGCCGCCGAGCCCGCGATGGCGGCGCAGGCCCGGCCCAGCGGGCCGAGCGCGCCGTGGTAAGCGACACAGTTCTGGCTGAGCTGTAGGACCACGGGCGCGCCGGCGGCTTCGGCACCGGCCACGATCGCCTCGGCGTACTCGATGCCGATGACGTTGAAGGCGCCCACGCCGTGGCCCGCCGCCGCCGCCGGCCCGACGATCTCTCCCATCCGCGCCGTGGGCATCAGCCGGCCTCGCCGCGGTTCACCCTGACCCCGGCCAGCGCCTCGGCGTAGGCAGCGTGGCTGAACTCTCCCGCGACCGGCGCGGCGGCGGAGGCGGTGCCGAGCGCGACCGCGTGCCGCAGCCGCTCCTCCCACGGGCGCCCCAGGACAAGCCCGTGCACCAGGCCGGCGGCGACGGCGTCCCCTGCGCCGGTTGGATTCCCCCGCACTTCGGCCGCTGGCGCCGCGTGCCAGCTGCCATCGCCGGTGACGGCGCACAGCCCGGCGGCCCCGAGCGTGACCACGACCGCCTGCGGACCCACGGCCCTCAGCTCACGCGCGGCGAGGGCCACCGCATCGGTGTCCGCGCCGCGCGCCGTGGACAGGCTGCGGCCGGCGAGAGCTTCCAGCTCGGCGAGGTTCGGCTTGACGATGGCCGGGCGGGCAGCCGCGCCCCGGAGCAGCGCTTCTCCGTGCGCGTCCAGCACGGCTGGCACCCCGGCCGCCGCTGCCATGGCACCCAGCTCTGCGTAGGTATCCGGCGAAAGCCCCCCCGGCAGGCTTCCGGAAAGGACGACGGCGCTGCATCCCGCCAGTGCCTTTTCATACATGACGCAGAACCCGGCGTACTCGTCCGGCCCGACCGTGGGACCCGGTTCGTTGAACAGCGCGGTATCGCCACGGGCGGTGTCGACCACGGCGAAGGTGCGCCGGGTCTCGCCACCGATCGGCGTGAATGACGCCGGCACCCGCAGCTCCCCGAGTGCGGACCGCACCTGCTCGCCGGTGATGCCGCCCGCGAACCCGATCAGCCGCACCTCGGCGCCGATCGCCCGCAACGTCCGGGCCACGTTCAGCCCTTTGCCGCCGGCCCGGGCCCGGACCACGGCCGGCCGGTTGACGCCCGCCCAGTCGACGCCCGGCACGTGATGCGTCACATCGAGAGCCGGGTTGAGCGCGACGACGAGGATCATTGTGACCTGCCCGGCTCAGCGCGGGGTGACGATGACCGAACCGGCCAGGTCACGCGCCTGGCCGGGATGGCGTGCATCCACGTGAATCTACCGTCCTGGCCGCTTGGGCACCAATCCGAACGACCAGAAGCAGCCTTGCAGAGCGCACGAGTGTGTTCTAATATCCGCACATCCGAGCGAGAACGAAAGCAGAAGCGACGGCGGGAGCTCCTGGAGCGAGGCAGCGTCCCGGCCCCGTTCGCGTCACGCTCGCCGACGCATATGAGCCACCGGAGGGCTGATGGCCACGACCCTCGACGAGGCCACCATCGCCCGGGATGCCAACCGCCGCATCCGCCGCTCGGCCAACATCGCCGGCTGGGCGTTCGCGAGCCCGTCCGTGATCATCGTGCTCGGCCTGTCCTTCATCCCCATGACCTGGGCGGCCTACCTGTCGCTTACGAACTCGAACCTCGTGTCGCCTGGCCACTTCATCGGGTTCGCGAACTACGCCGCCCTCGCCAAGGACCCACTGCTCCGCCAGGCGTTCACGAACACGCTCCTGCTCGCCGTCCTGTACCTGCCGGTCGGCCTCGCGGCGGGGCTTGGCGTGGCGATCCTGCTGAACCAGAAGATCAAGCTCATCGGCTTCTACCGCACCTGCTTCCTGGTGCCGTTCGTCGCGTCGGCGGCGGCCGAAGGCCTGCTGTTCGCGTTCATCTTCGATTCCGACTTCGGGATCGTGAACGCCGGATTGCAGGCGGTGGGGCTGCCGCGCCAGGGCTTCCTCCAGAACCCCTCGCAGGCCCTGGTCGTGCTGGCGATCGTGTACTTCTGGACCCAGTTCGGCTTCAATGTCGTGATCTACCTCGCGGCACTCCAGGACATCCCCCAAGAGGTAGCCGAGGCGGCGGCGATCGACGGCGCGGGTAGATGGTCAAGGTTCTGGCACGTCACCCTGCCGACCGTCCGGCCGGTGACGATCTTCCTCCTGGTGTGGGGCCTCATCGACGTGTTCCAGTTCTTCGACCTCGTCTACACGACCACGAAGGGCGGCCCACTCAACTCGACGCTGACGCTCGTGTACTACATCTATCAACTGGCGTTCAACTTCTTCACGGCCGGATACGGCGCGGCCGTCGCGTACGTGCTGTTCTTCACCAGCCTGATCGCGATCGGCGGGGCGCTCGCCTACGGCCGCAGGCGGAGGGTCACGCTGTGACCGGCGAGCAGGTCCTGCTGCCCGCGCCCGGCGCCGACGTGGCGCTGCACCGCGCCCGGATCGAGGAGGCCGAGCGGCGGATGCGCCGCAGCGGCTGGCGGCGCCACTTGCCGCAGCGCGGGCATCTGGTGCTGCTGCCGTTGTCGATCATCATGGTCCTGCCGTTCGTCTGGATGCTCCTCACCTCGTTCATGACGGACACTGAGATCAACCGCATTCCCCCGACGCTCTGGCCTCATCACCTGGATACCGGGGGGTATTCGATCGTGCTGGCCAGCTCGGACTTCCCCTACTGGTTCCTGAACAGCCTGATCGTCTCCGGCGCCGCGGTCATCGCACAGCTGGTCCTGTGCAGCCTGGCCGGCTACGCGTTCGCGCGTATTCAGTTCCGGGGCTCCAGCGTGATGCTGATCCTGCTGCTCGCGACCGCCCTCATCCCGTTCCAGCTGACGGTGATCCCCACTTTCGAGATCTTCCACGAAATCGGGCTGATCAACACGCTCGGGGCGCTCATCGTGCCGCAGCTGACGTCCGCGCTGGGCATCTTCCTCATGTACTCGTTCTTCCAGTCGTTCCCCAGAGAGCTCGAGGAGGCCGGGCGCATCGACGGATGCAGCCGCCTCCAGGTCTTCTGGAAGATCGTGCTGCCGCTCGCGAGGCCGGCACTGGCCGCCCTCGGCATCATCACGTTCATCTACGCGTGGAACGATCTCTTCTGGCCGCTGATCGCGATCACGTCGAGTCGTACGTTCACCGTGCAGGTGGGCCTCACCACGTTCCAGGGTGAACACGTAACCCACTGGTCGCAAATCATGGCCGGCACCGTCTTGACCACGGTGCCGGTGCTGCTTGTGTTCCTTATCGGCCAGCGCCGATTCGTGCAGGCGATCACCGGGGCCGTCAAGGGATGACCGGCAGCGGCCAGGGCTGACGAAAACAAGGAGACCGATATGAAGCGAACGGCGCTGGCGGGGATCGCGGCGTTGACCCTGGCGCTAGCCGCCTGTGGAGGATCATCCGGATCCGGCTCGGCCGCGCCCTCCGGGGCCAGCCCGACGGGGACGGTCACGATCCAGTTCTGGCATGCCCAGACCGATCCCACCGACAAGGTGATGCAGAACCTCGTCAACAGCTTCAACGCCTCGCATCCGAACATCGTGGTGCAGGCGAGCTCCGGGGGGACGTCCACCGGGGACCTTCTCCCGAAGGTCACGACGGCGATCGCGGCCGGAGCCGCTCCCGACATCGCGTACATCTACGGCTCCTACGCCGCGAACATCGCCGAGAGCGGTAAGACCGTGAACCTGGCGAGCCAGATCCATCAGCCCGGGTTCAACTGGAACGACTTCTACCCGGCGTCGAAGCAGATCGTGGCGCCCGGGGGCAAGGTCATCGGGTTCCCCGCCCTCATCGACAACCTGTCGGTGATCTACAACAAGAAGCTGTTCGCCGCGGCCGGCGTCCCCGATCCGTCCCCCAACTGGACCTGGGACGAGTTCCGCGCCGTCGCGAAGAAGCTGACCAATCCGGCCAAGCACATCTACGGCGTGAACTACCCCATCGGCGGTGACCTGCTCGACACGTCCTGGCGGTTCTTCCCGGGGCTCTGGCAGCGCGGCGGGCAGATCCTCTCGCCGGACGACAAGAAGGCGCTGTTCAACTCGCAGGCGGGCACAGCGAACCTGACGCTCTGGCAGCAGATGGCGACCGTCGACCATTCGGTGTACCTGGACCCGACGGCAGAGAAGGCCGAGCCGCTGTTCACGAGCGGGCACCTGGCGATGTTCGTCAGCGGCCCGTGGGAGGTTCCGACGCTCAACCAGGCGAAGGTCGACTGGGCGGACGTGCAGCTGCCGGCCGTGAACGGCAACCACCAGACCGTGTCCGGCCCCGACAACTGGGTCATCTTCAACAACGGCACCGCGCGCGTGAACGCCTCCATCACGTTCCTGAAGTGGCTGACCGCGCCGCAGCAGGAGCTGACGTGGATGATGGGGTCCGGCTCGCTCCCCATCCGGCCGTCCATCCTCAAGCTGCCGGGCTACCAGCAGTACCTGAAGAAGTACCCGGGTATCGGGCCGATGGCGCAAAACCTGGTGAACGCCAAGGAGGCGATGCCCACGCTGCCGCAGTGGCCGCGCGTCGTCAATGCCCTCGGCAATGGCATCGCGTCGGTGCTCCTCGGCAAGGCCGCGCCGCAGGCCGCGCTCGACCAGGCGGCGCAGCAGGCGGACACGATCCTGAACGTGCCGGCCGGCAGCTAGCGATCGGGGTAGCCTCCCCTGGCCAGGCGCTGGCGCGTGACCAGGCGGCTCAGCTATCCCGGATCCCGTGCGGGATCAGGTCGCCGTGGGCGCCGATCAGCTCGTCGCACACGTGGACGATCTCGTCGATGGACAGCGTGGCCGCCGTGCTGGGGTCGAGGAGCGCCGCCTGGTACACCAGGTCCCGGCGCTCCTCGAGCGCGGCCCGCACGGTCAGCTCGCAGACGTTCAGATACAGGCGGTTGAGCGCGGCGAGCTGCGGCGGCAGGCTCCCCACGCGGGTGGGCTGGACCCCCGACCGGTCCACCAGGCACGGCACTTCGGTGCAACAGTCCTCCGGCAGGTTGTCGATCGAGCCGCCGTTGCGGACGTTGCCGTAGACCATCCGGGGCGTCCCCGTCTCGATCGAGTGGATGATCTGCGGGGCGTACTCGGGGCCGGGCTCGAGCTCGAGCGGCTCCCCCGCCTTGAGCTTGCGCCGGGTCTCCGCGTAGGAGCCAAGGTTGCGCTCGCTGCGATGCAGGTAATCGTTCACGGGGATCCGGAAGCGCCGGACCTGGTCCTCATGCGGAAGGAACCAGGGCACCAGGTCGGCGCTGTGCTCGCTCGACTCGGTTGGAAAGTAGCCGAACCGCTTGAGCATCTCCACGCGGACGCGCCGTCCGAGCCCGTCAGGGTCGTTCTGCACGATCTGCCGGAGCCGCGGATACAGGTCCTGCCCATCGTGCTCCAACCGCAGGATCCACGACTGGTGGTTCATCCCGCCGACGACGTAGGCGATCTGCCCGAAGGGGACGCCAGCGAGCTCCGCGAGCTGCTGCGCGGTGTTCTCCGGCGACATGCACACGCCGACGACGCGCTGGTGGGCGGTCCCCGCGTAGATCGCCCACACCAGAGCCGCCATCGGGTTCGTGTAGTTGTAGAGCCAGGCGCCGGGCGCGACCTCGTGCAGCTCGCGCGCCAGCTCGAGCAGCGCCGGGATCGTGCACAGGGCCCGGAAGATGCTCCCGATGCCCAGCGTGTCCGCCATCGTCTGCCGCACGCCGTGGCGCGCGGGGATCTCGAAGTCGAGCCGCAGTCCCTCGTGCCCGCCGACCCGGATCATGCTGATCACGTGGTCCGCCCCGTCGAGCGCGGCCCGGCGGTCGAGATGCGGCTCGATCGTGGCGGGCACACCAAGCGCCCCCGCGGTCCAGCGCGCGATGGCCGCCGCTGTTTCAAGGCGCTCGCCGCTGGTGTCGTACAGCGCGATCGTGGACCCGGCGAGGTCGTCGAAGCCGAGGATGTCCGCCAGCAGCTCCTTCGTGAACTCGACGCTGCCGGCCCCGTTGAGCACGATCTTCGCCATCAGGCCGCCAGGTGGGGCAGCAGATGCTCCGCCCAAAGGTCCAGCTGCGCCGTCGACGGCTCCAGGGTGTGGAGGATCAGGTATTCGACGCCGATGGCCATCCTCGCCCGGAGCTTCTCCAGGATCTCGGTGGGCGTGCCCGTCAGGTACACCTGCTCGAAGTAGTCGAAGGGCCTGCCGTCTCCCATGATCGTCGCGTAGGCGCGGCGCTGCTCGGCGAGGGCCTCCTCGCGGTTCGCGGTGGGAACGAGATGGAGGAAGTTCTCATGGGCGACCGTGAACGTGTCCAGATCGCGGCCCGCGGCGGCGAGCGCGGGCCGGATCTCGGCGAGGTCTTCGGAGATCTGTGACGGAAGGGACGTGGGCCGCGCGATCCACCCGTCGGAGGCGACGATCCGCCGGAGAACCGCCGGCGCCAGCACGGGCCGCTCCGGGGATGCCGCGTGCGGGAGCTGCCGGCCGCCGGCGCTCCACAGGCAGAGCGGCGAGCGCATCGCCGGGCCGACCGCCACGTCCCGCAGTTGGTAGAACCGGCCCTGGTACGTCACGGACTCGCCCGCCAGCAGCCGGCGTATGATCGCGATCGATTCGTCGGTCCGCGCGCCGCGCTCCGCTCGCTGCTGCCCGACGGCGTGGAACTCCCGGTCATCCCAGCCCGTTCCCGCGCCCAGGATGTAGCGCTCATCGGCGAGAGCCTGGAGTGTGGCGATCTGTTTCGCGAGGACGACCGGCTGGCGGGTCGGCAGCACGAGGACCGAGGTGCCCAGGCGCAACCGCGACGTCGTTGCCGCCACGTAGCTGAGCGAGACGACCGGATCGAGCCACGGGACCGCATAGAACCTGCTCTGGTGCAGCAGGTGATCGGTCGCCCACACGGAGTCGAACCCCAGGTCCTCGGCGCGCCGGGCGAACGCCGCAAGCTCTCCTCCGGTGCGCCCGCGGGCTCCGGCGAACGTCGGCAAGAACACTCCCACTCCCCGCAGGCCCACTATGCAAGCCCCGCTTCCTTGAGCGCGCGATCGACGAGGTAGCACGCCTCCTTGGCGAGTGGGCGCAGTGGCGGGCGAACGTGGGCCTCGTCGATGACCCCGAGGCGCATGAGCGCGTACTTGATGCGAGCGCGATAGTCGCGGACGGGCCTGGCGAAGATCACGTCGCACAAGGGCTGGAGCATGTCGCGGAGCTCGAACGCACGGGGGAGGTCGTGGTCGCGGACGGCCCGGTGCATCTGGACTTGCTCGCGCGCGGCGAGCGTGCCAAAGCCGAGCAGCGCGCCCTCGGCCCCGAGGAGGTAGGCCTCGAGAAGGAAGTTGTCGTTGCCGTTCAGGACGGTGGGGGCCGACGGCAGGGACTTCACCAGCCGCGCGGTCTCCACGAACCGCTTCGCATCGAAGGACGCCTCCTTGATGGCCACGACACCATCGATGCTCATGGTGCGCTCGATGGTTTCGGCGGAGAAGTTCACGCCGCCCAGCGCGGGCTGGAGCTGGAAGGCAATGAGGGGAAGGCCGGAGGCCTCGGCAACCGCACGGTGGTACGAGGCGGGAATCTCTGGATCCAGCGGCTCGCCCTGGTAGGCGGAGATGGGGAAGACGAGCAGGGCGTCTGCTCCGGCGCGGGCGGTGTCGGCGGCAAGCCGGCGGGCCTGCTCGGTAAACGAGGCCGCGAGCCCGGCGACCACGAGGGCCCGGCCGCCGACCTCCGCGACCACGATCTCCAGGACCCGGAGCCGCTCCGCCGGAAATAGGTGCGGCCCCTCGCCCGTGTCCACGTTCACGGCCAGCCCGCGAACGCCCTGGCCAACGAGCCAGTCAACGTATCTTCGGAGGGATTCCTCGTCGATCGACGTATCGCTCCGCATCGGCGTGACGATTGCCGCGATCAAGCCGTTCAGGTCCGGCCGCTCCATTCCTTTCTCCTTTCCCGCGATCGCCCGGGACATCGCGCGGCGCCTCCCTGATGGCCCGCCAGACCCGCTCCGGGCTCACCGGCATGTCGATGTGGCGGACGCCAAGGTGGGCGAGCGCGTCGATCACCGCGTTCTGGACCGCGGGCCCTGCCCCGATAGTCCCCCCCTCGCCGACGCCCTTCGCACCGAGTGGGTTCCGGTCGGTGGGGGTCTCGAGCGGGACCGTGACGAACGCCGGGAGGTCCGCCGCGCTCGGCATCGCGTAGGTGGCAAGGCTGGACGTCAGCGGATTGCCCAGCTCGTCGTAGACGACGGATTCGAACAGCGCCTGGGCGGCGCCCTGCGCGATCCCTCCATGGACCTGCCCCTCGACGAGCATCGGGTTGATGCGGCGCCCGCAATCGTCCACGGCGATGTGACGGACCAGCTTCGCCTTCCCCGTCTCGGTGTCGACCTCCACGACCGCGACGTGGACGCCGAACGGATACGTCGAATCCTCCATCTCGAAGTCGGCCTGCGCCCGCAGCCCTGGCTCCATGCCAGGGGGCACAGATGACGGGTCCGCGGCGGCGGCCGCGAGCTCGCCCCAGGAGAGTGACAGCTCCGGGGTTCCGCCAACGCCGATCCGGCCGTCGAGGCGGCGCACGTCACTCTCGCTCGTCTCCAGCAGATGGGCCGCGAGACACCGGGCCTTGTCCAGCAAGGCCACCGATGCCCGGAGCACGGCCGAGCCGCCGACCTGGAGCGACCGCGATCCCATCGTCCCCTCGCCGCGCGGGACGAGCAGCGTGTCCGAGTGCCGGACCGTGATGGCGTCGAACGGTACTCCCAGGGTGTCGGCCACGATCTGCGCCCACGCGGTCTCGTGCCCCTGGCCGTGTGGGCTGGTCCCGGTCAGGACGGTGAACGTCCCCCGGTCGTCCGCCGCCACCGACGCGAACTCGCTTCCCCAGCCCGTGACCTCGACGTAGCTGCAGATGCCGATGCCCAGCTGCCAGGTCTCCCCGCGATCGATGCGTGCCGCCTGTTCCCGGCGCAGTTCCGAATATCCGGCCCCGCCCAGCGCGGTATCGAGGGCGCGGCACGGGTCACCGCTGTCGTAGTGGGCGCCGGTCGGGGTGCGGTACGGGAACGCCCCGGCCGGGATGAAGTTGCGTCGCCGGATCTCCGCGGGATCGATCCCGAGCTCGGCCGCCAGCATGTCCAGGGCGCGCTCCAGCAGCCACGTCGCCTCTGGCCGGCCCGCGCCCCGGTAGGCGCCCACCGGGGTGGTGGTGGTCACGACCGAGACCGCATGGAAGTCGATCCGGGGGATCCGGTACGGGCCCGAGGCCATGAGGCCGGTGAGCGGCGGCAGCGTCGCGGCCTCGCTGGCGTACGCCCCAATGTCCTGGATCACGAAGACGCGAAGCCCGAGCATCCGCCCGTCCCGGGTGGCGCCCAGCTCAACGTGCTGCACCTGCCCGCGGCCGTGCGTCATCGCGACCATGTTTTCGCTTCGCGTCTCCGACCAGCGAACCGCGCCTCCCAGATGCCGGGCGAGCCAGGCGATCACGACATGTTCGGGATATGTCGGGATCTTCCCGCCGAACCCGCCGCCCACCGCCGCGGTGCGGACGCGCACGTGGGCGGGGTCCAGACCCAGGACCTCGGCGACGATGCGGCGCGTGTCGTGGGGCGCCTGCACCGAGGCCCACAGCGTGACCGATGGCTGACCGGGCGCGACGCCGGCGATGGCGAGAGCGCCATTGGGCTCCATCGGTACCGGCGCCACCCGCTGGTTGACGAACCGCGCCCGCACGACGATCTCGGCACCGTCGAGCGCGCCCGCATCCTGCGCCACATCGTCGACGCGAATCGCGAGGTTGGAGCCATGGGCCTGGAACAGGACCGGCGCGTCAGGCTCCAGCGCCTTCTCGGGGTCGAGCACCGGGGCGAGCGGATCGTAAACGACGGCGACAGCGTCCGCGGCGTCCATGGCCTGCGCCCTCGTCTGCGCCACCACCACGGCCACCGGCTCGCCCGCGAAACGGACCCGGTCGATGGCCAGCAGCGGCCTGGCGAACACCTCGGGACTGTCTTCAACGGCGGGCATGCGCAGCCCACCGATGTCACCGGCGGCGAACACACCGGCGACACCGGGCATCGCCCGGGCATCGTCCACATCGACCGACCGGACGAGCGCGTGTGCTATGGGAGACCGGACGAACACCGCGTGAAGCGCTCCCTCGCACGGGACATCGTCCAGGTACCGCGCCGCTCCGGTGAGCAGCGCGCGATCCTCGCTGCGGAGGACTGGGCTGCCGAGAATCCGCCCGGGTGAGGGCTCCAACAGCAGGTCGGGAGCGTGGGCGGTCATGCCTGTGCTCAGCGCTATCCCCGGATGCCCTCGGGCATCAGCACTCCGTGCGCCTCGAAGAGGTCGTCGCACATCGCAACGATCTGCTGGGTCGTGAGCGTGGCCGCCGTGTTCGGATCGAGCAGCGCGGCCTGGTAGACCAGGCTGCGCCGCTCCTCGAGCGCCGCGCGAACCGTGAGCTCCACCACGTTCAGGAAGGTCCGGTTCAGGGCGAGGCACTGCGGGGGCAGGGCACCGATCCGCGTGGGCTGGACGCCGTTCTTGTCGACCAGGGTTGGCACCTCGACGCAGGCGTTGCCGGGGAGCCCGTCGATCAGGCCGCCGTTTCGCACGTTCGTGTAGATCTCACGGGGGGTGCCGGTCTCGAGCGAGTGGATGATCTCGGAAGCAAGCTCGGAGGCGGGCTCGACCTCGAGTTCCTCGCCGGCGTCCAGGGCCGCCTTCGTCCGCTCCCAGTCCTCGAGGTTCTCCTCGCTGCGGCGCATGTATTCGTCGATCTCGCACCGGAATCGCTCGACCTGCTCGTCGTGGTGGAGGAACCAGGGGACATACTCGCTCGAGTGCTCGCTGGACTCGGTGGGGAAGTAGCCGAAGCGCCGGAAGATCTCCACGCGGACCCGCCTGCCCATCCCCTCCGGATCTGCCGCGATCACCTCCCGGAGCCGCGGGTAGAGGTCCTCGCCGGTGCCACGGTGACGAAACCGCAGTACGAAACACTGATGGTTGAAGCCGGCGGTGCGGAAGGCGACGTCCTCCTCGGGCACGCCCACGGCGGCGGCCAGAAAGGCATGTGTGTCCCGCACCGAGTGGCATACGCCGACCACGTTGCCGAACGGCGTGCCTTCGTAGACGGCCCACGGCACCATGGCCATCGGGTTGGTGTAGTTCAGCAACAGGGCGTTCGGCGCCAGTTCGTGGAGGTCGTTGCCGATGCCCACCACGACGGGGATCGTGCGGAGCCCGCGGAAGATGCCGCCGATCCCGATCGTGTCACCGATCGTCTGGCGGAGCCCGTACTTCTTCGGGATCTCGAAGTCCTTGCGGGTCGCCGGGTACCCGCCGACCTGGATCTCGTTGATGACGTAGTCCGCGCCCGCCACGGCGGGCCGTCGCTCCGCGTTGGCCTCCAGCCGGTATCCGGCCCCGGTTCGCCGGACGATCGACGCGGCGGCGCGCTCCGCGTACGTGAGACGCTCCGCGTCGATGTCGTGCAGGGCGATGGTCACCTGCCCGGCCAGCTCCGGGAACGAGCACAGGTCGGCCACCACGTTGCGGGTGAACTCCACGCTGCCGGCACCGATGATAGCGACCCGGATCATGAGCGAGAGCGTTTCATATCTGCCTCAAGTGAGCAAGTGTGAGCAAGCCTGCGAGCTGACGCGTGCCCGGCGCCGGCATCGGTGTGTGCCGTCCCGGCAGACAGAAACGCCGGGACAGCACACACGCGCTGCCTGCGTGTGCCGGCCAGGGTCATCTGTTGGCTTCCGTGGAAGGGGGGACGCGCGATCAGACGGTGGTGACTGTTACGCCTGCTTCGGTTAGGGCGGCCAGGATTTTGGGGTCGGCGGCGCCGTCGGTAATGAGCTCGTCGACCGTTTCGACCTCGCAGATCTGGGCGAAGGCCACTAGGCCGATCTTGGAGCTGTCGGCGACGACGACGACCGAGCGGGAGCGCTCGATCAGTGCGCGGTTCGTGTGGGCTTCTACCTCGTGGTGGGTGGTGAGGCCGGTCTCGAGGGAGACGCCGTCCGCGCCCACGAACACGATGTCGAGGTTCAGGCCGGCCAGGCTTGCCTCGGCGATGGGGCCGACTAGTTCGTAGGACTCGGACCTGGCTACGCCGCCGGTGACGACGAGCTTGAGGTTGGGGCGCACCGCCATCTCGGAGGCGATGTTCAAGGCGTTGGTGACGAGGGTGAGGCGCTCGTGGTCGACAAGGGCCCGCGCCACCTCTGTCGTGGTGGTTCCGCCGGTGAGCCCGACCGCGTGACCTGAGGCGACGCGCGTCGCGGCCTCGCGGGCGATCCGGAGTTTCTCTTCCTTGTGCCGGCCGCCCTTGTAGCGGAGCGGAAGCTCGTAGAGGACCCCCTGCGCGACCGCGCCCCCGTGTGTTCGCGCCAGCAGCCGCTGGCGCTCGAGTAGGTCGAGGTCACGGCGGACCGTGGCGGCCGACACGCCCAGCTCGCCCGAGATGTCGGCGACGTTCACGCTGCCGTTCCCGGACAGCCACTCCAGGATCGTCTCCAGCCGCTCCGCTTGCCGCACCGGAACCAGTCCTCAGGATCCGGCCAGGTGCCGGGAGGCGAGGGGCTCGGGCCGGGCCACCGCCTCGCCCGACTCGGCGTCGAAGAAGTGCACGTCTTCCAATGACATCCCCAGAGTGATCGTCTCGCCCACCGCCGGCTGGCGACGTGCGTCGAGCCGGGCGATGACGATCGCCCGCTCGGGGGACAACGATGGGATCCCGGCGCCGGTGGAGCCGGCCGCGACGCGCTGACCGCGAATACTCCCGTAGACGATCGTCTCGTGGCCGAGCAGCTCCACGACTTCAACGCGCACCTGCATGGCGTGGTCGTCGGCGGCGCCCGTCATAAGGCGCAGGGCCTCGGGCCGCACGCCGACGACAAGCTCGCGGCCGGGGGCGCCGGAGACCTCGAGCACGAGATCGCCAGCATCCACACGGCCGTCCGTTGCGGAGGCGCTGAGCAGGTTCATCGGAGGGCTGCCAATGAACCCTGCGACGAACACGTTCGCCGGGCGCCGATAGATCTCCTGCGGCGTCCCCAGCTGGAGCAGCTTCCCGCCAGACATCACGCCGATGCGGTCGCCCAGCGTCATGGCCTCGACCTGATCGTGCGTGACATAGATGGTCGTGGTGGCGAACCGCTGGTGCAGCTGCTTGAGGTCGGCGCGAAGCTGCGTCCGCAGCTGTGCGTCCAGGTTCGAGAGCGGTTCGTCGAGCAGGTAGACGCGGGGCCTGCGGGCGAGCGCGCGCCCCATCGCCACCCGCTGTCGCTGGCCGCCTGAGAGCTGGGAGGGCTTGCGATCCAGAAGCTCATTGAGCGTCAGGAGCGAGGTCACCTCCCTGACTCGCTCCGCGATCTCGGCGGCCGGCATCTTATGCTGCCGCAGCCCGAAGGCCAGGTTCTGGAGGACGGTCTTGTGCGGATACAGCGCGTAGTTCTGGAACACCATCGCGATGTCGCGGTCCTGGGGAGAGACGCCGTTCACGACCTCTCCGCCGATGGCGATCGCGCCGGCAGTGGGCTCCTCGAGCCCGGCGACCATCCGGAGGGCGGTCGTCTTTCCGCAGCCGGACGGTCCGACGAGCACCATGAACTCGCCGTCGGCGATGGTGCAGCTGAGCGCCTCGACCGCCGTCGTCCCGTTCGGGAAGACCTTCGTGACCTCGTGGAACGAGACCTCGGCCACGGTCAGGACCTCCCGCGCGAGCGGCTGTGACTCACGGCAGCACGACCGAGCGAGTCAGGTGCTTCGGATGATCGGGATCGAGCCCGTGGGCCTCGGCGAGCTCGACGGCCATCCTCTGGATGAGGACGAGCTCGGCCATCGGATCTGACCCCCCGTCGACGATAGTGGCCCCGGTGTCGGCCGCGTCGGCGAGCACGCTCGGATCGACGGGTCCGATGGCCCACACAAGGGTTCCTGGACCGGCCACGCTGATCGGGCCGTGGCGGTATTCCATCGCCGGGTACGCCTCGGTCCACGCGGCGGCCGCTTCGCGCAGCTTGAGCGCCGCCTCGTTCGCTATTCCCACGGTCCAGCCCTGCCCGAGGAACACGAACTGCCGGAATTCCGCGGGCTGCACCGGCAGCGCGCTGGCAAGCGCCGCTTCCCCGCCGGCGATCGCGGCTTCGAGCCGGTCGCCGACGTGCGCGCGCAACAGGGCGAGCGCCGTGGTCGCGAAGCGCGTCTGCACGACCGACTGCTCGTTCGCGAAGTCGAGCACGACCGTGTCGTCGGCGGACGACGCGACCGGCGAACCGGGGACCGCCGTGACCGCGACCGTGGCGACGCGTCCCCTGAGCCCTTCGAGCGTGCGCAGGACCTCCGTGGTGGTACCGGAGCGTGAGATGGCGACCACGCGCCCGTAGCTCCGGCGCGGCGACAGCCCGGAGGCGATCGCCGCGTCCGTCGTGCCCAGGTCCCTTTCCTCGCGGAGCGTCGCGTAGGCCCGCGCGATGTGGTGGGAGGTCCCGCACCCGATGGCGGCGGCCGGCTCGCCGGGCGCCGGAAGCCGGCCAGCGACGGCCAGAGCCATGTCCGCGGCCTTCCGCCACAGGGCAGGCTGGCTGGCGATCTCGCTCGTGATGGCACGCATCCAGGTGAATCTACCGTCCCGGCCGCTCGGGCAGCAAGATTAACGACCAGAAGCAGCCTTGCTGAACGCACGAGTGTGTTCTAATATCCGCTCATCCGAGCGAGAACGAAAGCGGCCCGGCCCGGCCCACGGATAGCGGAAGGGGCTCACCGCGATGACTCGCACGACGGCGCCATGGCGAATCCTTGCGTGCCTGGTCTCGGCGGCCGCGCTCGCCCTCCCGCTGGAGGCGGCGGGCCCCGCCAGCGCGGCCCGCGGATCCCCGGCGGTGCGGGCCGCGGCGATCAGGCCGCCGGTCTCCAGCGGCACGTTGCGGATAGCCGGCCTGCTGCGGGATGGCTCACCCGTCCGGGCGACCGGGCTGTCCTGGCGCCCGTCACCGCTGCCGCCCGGCGACAGGCTGCTGAGCTTCGAGGTCGCCTACGTATGGAGGGCCTGCGCAGCCCGGTCGGGCGGGCGGGGCAGGCACTGCGCCAAGGCCGCGGACGCCACGGTCACGCCGTTCGCCGCGCGGCGTTACGTCGCCGGGCACGCCGACACGGGGAAGTACCTGAAGATCACCGAGACGGCCACCGAGGTCGTCGAGACCGACCCCGCGACCTTCACGTTCCGCGTCATCCGCTCGTCGCGCAGCTACACGGCCCGCGGCACGGTCCGGCGCTACCCCAGCGGCCCGCCGCCGGTGTCCGGGTTCCTTAACGGGCTGCCCGAGCATCACACCGCCTCCAGGCAGGAGTACTTCCAGGTGAGCCCGCCACACTACCGTGCGGCCAGCGGCCCGGTGACGCAAAGCTACCGGGTCGATCATGGGCCGTGGCGCGCGATGCCGCACAGCAGGGTCTTCCAGGCCCGGAAGCTCGCCTTGGGCCCGCACCGCGTCGAGGTGCTCACCGCCGGGCGGGCCGGGCACACCGTGCTGGCGTTCCGCTGGCGCGTCGTCCCGCTGCCCGCCCCGCTGCCCTGCACGGCGGGCCACGGCGGGTCGTGCTGGTACCCGCCGCACCTGAACCGCCGCGGCCACCCGATGCGCTGGGACTGGCAGATCGGGCGGGTGACCCCACGGCAGCGGACCGGCCGGCGCGCCGTGGACATCTACGACATCGACGGCTTCCTGACCACCCCGGCCGAAATCCAGCGGCTCCACACGACCTGGCAGGCCAGCACGCTGGCTCACCCGAAGGCCGTCTGCTACCTGGACCTGGCGTGGGAGGACTACCGCCCGGACGCCAGCCCGGCACCGTTCGGCCACTTCTTCCCGGCGAGCGCGCTCGGGAAGATCTACTACGGCTACCCGCAGGAGCGCTGGGTCGACTTCCGCCAGCTCAGCAAGCTCAAGCCGATGCTCAATGAGCGGATCGCCATGTGCGCCCGCAAGGGGTTCGACGCGGTCGAGCTTGACGACATCGACAGCTTCGACCCGCCGTCGACCACCGGGTTCCACCTCACCCCGGGCGACGCGCAGAACTACCTCGCCTACGCGCTCAACCAGGTGCACCGCGAGGGGATGACCGTGCTGTGGAAGAACTCGCCCCTTCTTGCCTGGTGGGGTGCGCGCTACGCCGACGGGGCCGTGGTGGAAGAGTGCTACACCTACGGCGGGTGCTTCTCCGCCGCGCAGCGCGGGAACCGGCAGTACGGCATCACCTGCACCGCGCTGCACGGACCGACACCATGTGGCTGGGACGTGTTCACGGCCGACCACACGGCGCGCCAGCCGACGGGCAAATGGGTCGGTGAGGCCGAGTACGGCGCCGACCACTTCGTGTGTAATCCGGGGCAGCGCTGCCCGTACAAGCGGCGGTTCGCCACCTTCTGCCGTCGCGTGTACGCGCCGGCCCACGGCTACGCCGCGGTCAAGTTCGATGTCGACCTCGACGGGCGGATCCTCCGCCCGTGCCCGGCGGGCGTGTAGCGGCAGCCGCGCTACGCGTCCCCCGGTTCGCCCGGTCCCGCCGGCGCGGCACCGGACGCCGACCGCAGGGCCTGCCACACCCGCTGCGGGGTGGCGGGCATGTCGATGTGCCGCACGCCGAGGTGCCCGAGCGCGTCGATGATCGCGTTCTGCACGGCCGGCGTCGCGCCGATCGTGCCGGCCTCCCCGATCCCCTTGGCCCCCAGTGGGTTGTAGCTGGTCGGCGTCGCCATGTCGGCCAGCTCGAAGCTGGGAACCTCGGTGGGCGACAGGACGGCGTAGTCGGCGAAGGTCGCGGTCAGCGGGTTCCCGTCGGCGTCGTAGACGACCTCCTCCAGCAGCGCCTGCGCCGCGCCCTGGGCGATGCCGCCGTGCCGCTGCCCCTCCGCGAGCAGCGGGTTGATCACGGCGCCGGCGTCGTCGACGGTCACCATCCGGCGCAGCACGGCCTTGCCGGTCTCGGTGTCCACCTCGGCGACCGCCACGTGCGCCCCGAACGGGAAGGTCGGGCCGGGCGCGCGGAACACGGCGCGCACGAACAGGCGCTCGGCCCCGGCCAGCTTGGCCAGCGGCACCGCGGCGGCCGGGTCACCGGCCACGGTGAAGGCGCTGCGCCCGGCGTCGAAGACCAGGTCGGCGGGGCTCGCCTCCAGCACGCCGGCCGCGCGCTGCCTGGCCACCTCGATCAGCTCCTGCGAGGCCTGCTGCACCGCCGCCCCGCCCTGCTGCAGGCTGCGTGAGCCACCGGTGCCGCCGCCCTCCGGGATCAGGTCCGTGTCGCCCCACTTCACCGTGATCTTGTCGACGTCGATGCCGAGCTCGTCACTGGCGAGCATCGCCCACACGGTGACATGGCCCTGCCCGTGCGGGGACGTTCCGGTCAGGATCGTGGCGCTGCCGTCCGGATGGACCTCGACGGTAGCGTTCTCGGCCGGGCCGCCCTCGTCCATCCCGGGGCCGGTGATCTCCACGTAGCAGGACATGCCGACGCCGAGCTGGGCCACGGCGCCGTCTGCGCGCCGTCTCGCCTGCTCCGCCCGCAGCTCGGCGTACCCGGCCGCCCCCAGCGCCTTGTCCAGCGCCGCCGCGTAGTCGCCGCTGTCGTATACCGCACCGAACGCGGTGGTGTGCGGCTCGCTGAACTTCGGCAGCAGGTTCTTGCGGCGGACCTCGGCCGGGTCCATGCCGATCTCGGCGGCGAAAAGGTCGATGGCACGCTCGACCGCCGCGGTGGCCTCGGGCCGGCCCGCGCCCCGGTAGGCGCCGACCGGCGTGGTGTTGGTCACCACCGACCGTGCCACCGCCTCGGCACGGCCGAACGCGTACGGGCCGGGCGCCATCATGATCGTGAGCGCCGGCAGGAACGCGCCGAACCTTGGGTAGGCCCCGGCATCCTGCACGATCTCCAGCCGGTAGGCCGCCACGGTGCCGTTCCGGCTGCCGCCGATCGTGATCTTCTGCCGCTGCGCGCGGCCGTGTGTCATCCCGACCAGGTTCTCGCCCCGGGTCTCGGCCCAGCGCGCGGGACGGCCGATGCGCTTGGCCACCCAGCACACCACCGCGTGCTCCGGGTCGGCGCCGAACTTGGCGCCGAACGCGCCGCCCACGTCCGGGGTGATGACCCGCAGGCCCGCCGGGTCCATCCCGAGCATGTCCGCCAGGGCCCCGCGCGTGCCCTGCGCGCCCTGGTTCGGGATCCACGCCGTCAGCCGGCCGTCCTCGCCCCAGGCGGCGGCGGCCGCGCGGGGCTCCATCGGCGCGGGCGCGACCCGCTGGTTGACGATGGTCCGGGTGACGACCACGTCGCAGTCATCGAACAGGTCCGCCCTGAGCCCGGCGGCGTCGCCAAAGGAGGCGGCGACGTTCGTGCCGGCCTCGGGGAACAGCAGGCCGTGCTCACCGTCGGCACCGGCCTCGGCCAGCCCGATGACCGGCGGCAGGGGGTCGTAATCGGCGTCGACCAGTTCCGCCGCGTCCTCGCCCTGGTACCGGTCCTCGGTGACGACCACGGCCACCGGCTCGCCGACGAACCTGACCACATCCCGGGCAAGGAGAGGCTGGCCCATCCGGTCGTTGATCATGCCGGGCATCGGCGGCGCCAGCAGTGGGAGGTCGGCCAGGTCGGCGCCGGTGAACGCCGCGACCACACCCGGCGCCTGAAGTGCGGCGCTGACATCGACGGACCGGATCCGCGCATGCGCGAGCGGGGACCGGACGAAGAACACGTGACAGGCGCCGGCGAGCCGGATGTCGTCGGTATAGACGGCGCCGGCCGTGAGGAAGCCTGGATCCTCCGTCCGCAGGACCCGGGTACCGAGAATGCTCACGACCGCTCAGCTCCCTCCGCCGCCCGACTCCGGCCCGCGTCGCCCGGTCCGCTCCCGCGAGCAGGAGACACGGGCAGGCGAACTGACTCTATATCAGGCGTTTCGAGCTGCCTGTCTGGCGCCTGAGCCGGTCAGCGGCAGGGTCAGCATTCGCGTGGCGACGAGGATCTCGGCGGAAAGAGCGAGCGTGACCGCGATCCGCTGCGCGACGCCGTTCCACGGCTCAACGACCCGGGATGCGAAGACGGCCAGGGCCAGCGCACTGCCCAGCGCAAGAACCTGGGCCGGACGGCTGAGCATCGCCCACTGCGGGTCGCCACGGAAGCGCCGCGCCAGCACCAGCGGCGCCGCGAGCATCGCCCCGTACGCGACGCCGCTGGCCACGTCGTGCACCTGGTTGTGCCACGACTCACCGGCGAAGCCGGGGCCGACCAGCAGCAGGTGATCGCGCCGGAATACCCCAGCGGCCACGGCCGCCGCGCCCGCCACCACCACCAGCCATGGCCCGGCTGACCTGGGCACGATCACCCGGTCAAGCGCGACACCAAACGCGATCGAGCAGAGGCCCAGCACCACGAACCCGGCCATCATGATCTGCGGATCCCTCGCGTCCTCTGCGGCCAGGCCGCTCAGCTGCACCTCGGCTGCGCCGTGACCGGACTGGCGCAGCGAGCCGACCACCCACGCCACGGTGAACAGCACGGGGCCCGCGACACCGCACAACGCAGCCACCCTGCCGAGCTTCACCTGCCCAGTGCCACCCCCTCGAGTGGGACCCCGGGCAGCAGTCTCCCATCCGGAAAGGTGCGCCGGAGCTGCTGGGCCGCTTAGGCCGACTCGATTCGGGGCTGGCCGGTGAGGCTGGCCAGGGCGGCCGCGGCCTGATCCGCGAGCGGGATGGCATGCCGGTCTTGATAGATGCGCAGTGCCGCACCCAGGCTGGCCGCGGCCTGCTCGCGTTCCCCGGCGAGCCGTTCCACCCCGCCCTTTGCCATCAGTATCTCGGCCTGGAGCACCGCCCAGGAGGTCGGCGAAATCAGCGCCGCCGCCTCGTCCAGCAGGGTCCGCGCGGCGGGGAACTGTCCGCTGCGGGCGAGCAGCTTGGCCCGGGCGACCCGCCACCGCGCCTGAGCGTCGATGTCGCCGGGCGGGGCAGCTGCCTGGGCCTGTTCGGTCATCTGCTGCGCCTCCTCGAACCGACCCTGTGCGTAGAGCACCTCCGCGAACCGACTGGCGAGAGTGCTCAGAGGTCCCCAGTCACCCGTAGCGTGAAGCGCCTCGTACGCTTCCCGCAGGTGTAGCTCGGCCGTGGCAGGGTTTCCGGCGATCAGCTCTATCTCGGCGTTCGTGGCTGCCACTACTGACCGTGTGAATTTCGCTTCCGAGCGGCCGTACACCGACTGGGCGCGTGCGATCGCTTCGCGGGCGTCAGCGAACCGGCCGACGTAGGCGTAGAGCAGCGAAAGCGGCATTAGAATGTCGGCTTCCGCCCACGGCTCGCCGTTCGCTGTCTGGAGTAGCTGCCCGGCGCGCGCTATCGCGGCGTCGACCGGGATCGGCAGCATCTGGAAGCTTTGCGCGAGGTTGCCGCTGGCCCGCATCTGCAGACGGCGGTGGCCGCCTTGCCGCGCGCAGGCGATAGCGCGCTCGAGGGCCTGCTGGTCGGAGGGTGAGTCGCCCAGCCAAAACCGGATCTTGCCGGCCACCCGCCACGCCTCGGCCAGACCCTCCAGATCACCTTCGGCCTCCAGGACGGCGGCGGCCGCCTCGCACTCGGCGAGGGCCCCTTGCCTGGGCCCGCTCTGCGAGGCGTGGATGTCTGCCAGGAGGACGCGGATCCGTACCTGGGGTGCGGGCCGACGGGCCGATGCGGCCGCCTCGGCGCCCTCCGCCAGCACGGCTTCGGCCTGTTGCGTCTCGCCGGCCTCAAGCAGCGCAGTTCCCAGCAGCAAGAGCAGGCTGGCCCGCTGTTCCTGCGCGTCCTGCGGCCATAGCGCCAGCGCCGCCCGGTAGTAGCCTGCGGCCGCAGCGAAGGCGAGCAGGGCGCAGGCGCGGTCGCCAGCGCGCCTGAGCGCGGTCCGGGCCTGTGGCGCTAGGTCCGCGGTGTCCCGGCGGGCGGCGTGGGCCAGGTCCAGCGCGCTCAGGTAGTGGTGGGCGAGCATCTCGGCGTGATCCTCTGCCCGCCCCAGCGACTCGATCCAGGCGGCTGCCTGGGCGTGCTTGCCCGCCCGGGCGGCGCGGGGGATCTGCCCGTAGGCCACGTCGCGCAACAGCACGTGTGCGAACGCATACTGCGTTTCGCCGGCCAGCGACGAGGCCCGCTCGCGGCGGATGAACTGCTTGCGCTCCAGGGCGTGCAGGTACTCCTCCAGTTCGACTTCGCCGGCCTCGCCGCCGAGCGCGGCGGCCGCGCCGGGCCAGAACACCTTCCCGATCACCGCCGCGTCCTGTAGCAGCCGCTTCTCCGGCGGCGTCAGCAGATCCAGCCTGGCGCCGATGATGCCCTGGACCGACTCCGGTAGCGGCAGCTGCCGGCCAGCACCCTGGTCGGCCAGCATCCGCACGTACTGTTCCGCGAACAGCGGATTGCCGCCGGCGTGGGCCAGAAGCGCCCCCTGCTGTCCCGCCTCCACCAGGCCGCGGCCCAGCAGCAGCCCGATCAGGCGCGCGGTGTCGTCGTCGGACAAGGGGGCCAGCGACAGTGTGAGCGCGTTCGGCTTGCCGCCGCCCCAGCCCGGCCGCCGCGCCAGCAGCTCCGGCCGTGCCGTGCCGACCACCAGCAGCGGCACCCCGGCCGCCCAGTCGGCCAGGTAGTCGATGAAATCCAGCAGCCCATCATCGGCCCAGTGCAGATCTTCGAATACCAGCACCAGCGGCCGGGCCTCGGCCAGCGCCTCGAAGAACTGCCGCCAGGCGGCGAACACCTCGCCGCGGCGGTCGCCACCGGCCGGTTCCTCACTCCCCACGCCGGCCAGCGCGCCCACGTGCCGGGCCACCCAGTCGGCGTCCGCCGTACTGGACAGGACGTTCGCCGCCATCTCGGCCACCTTCGCCTGAGCCTGAGCCGGGGCGTCGTCTTCCAGGATGCCCGCCTGGGCCTTGACCATCTCCGCCAGCGCCCAGAAGCTCACCCCCTCGCCGTAGGGAAGCGAACGGCCCTGCCGCCAGGAGATCAGCTCGGCGTCGGCGTCGGCGATCCGCGACAGCTCGTACACCAGCCGGGACTTGCCGATCCCCGGCACGCCCACCACCGTCACCAGCTGCGGCGTCCGCTCCGCCCGCACCCGGGTCAATGCGTCGCGCAATGCGCCGAGTTCGCGCCCGCGGTTCACCAGCGCCGTCCGCACCTCAAACGGGACATCCACCCCCAGCCGGGCGCGCGCCGCCACCGCCTCCCACACCGGCACCGGTTCCCGTTTGCCCTTCGCCGCCACCGGCGCAGCCTGGCGGTACTCAATCATGGCCCGCGTCGCCCGGAACGTGCGCTCGCCAACCAGGATCCCGTTCACCGGCGCGGCCGCCTGCAGCCGCGCCGCGGTGTTCACCACATCCCCCGCGGCCATCCCCTCACCCGAGGCCGGCCGCGTCCCCAGCATGACAAGGGCCTCCCCGGTGTTCACCGCCACCCGGACCTGGATGCGCTCCTCCTCGCGCACCCAGTCGCGGATCGCCAGCGCCGCCCGCACCGCCCGCTCCGGATCGTCCTCATGGGAGGCCGGCGCCCCGAACAGCGCCATCACCGCATCCCCGATGAACTTCTCCACCGTCCCGCCGAATCGCTCCAGCTCCGCCCGCAACCGGGAGTAGTACGGCGACAACAGCGCCCGCACATCCTCGGGATCCATCTGCTCGGCGCGGGAGGTGAAGCCCACCAGGTCCGCGAACAGCACGGACACGACCTTGCGCTCCTCCTGCGCGAGCGGCTCGGCCTTCACCAGCGCGGC
>DASYQM010000450.1:0-101029 GCA_036005525.1 Streptosporangiaceae bacterium | reverse complement strand
GGTCGCCTTCCCCTTCGCCGCCGGGTTGCCCGGTTGGCTCGAGCGGGCTGGGCCCGGCGGTTTCCCGGTGCCAGCATGCCGCATGGGTCCGCGCACGGGCCAGCGGGCCCGTCAGCGGGCGCACACGTACGGCTCCTGCTCGAGGCTGATCAGCGGCTGGGGGCCGAGGCGCGCGACGGCCCAGGCTGCGGTTCCGGGGTCGCAGTCCTGGTAGAAGCAGGCACCCGCCACGTCCCGGTCGAGCGTCACGGTGCCGCCGGGGCCGGGCACGTAGCCCGCGGCCAGGTCGGGGCGCCCCTGGTGCGAGATCCCCGCCGATGCCGCCTCCCGGCTGGCCACGTTGCCGCACGACTCGCCGTCATCGAGCGCGAAAGCCGCCAGGTAGACCAGATGGGAGACGGCCCGGTGGCTGCCCACTTCGGTGATCAGGGCGCCGCCATAGGCGTGGCCGACCAGGACGACAGGGCCGCTGAGCGCGTCGAGGACCGCGGCTACGCGCGCTGCGTCCCCGTGCAGGTCGCACATCGGGCCGGGATCGTTCCCGTGCCCCGGCAGGTCGATGGCCACCGCGCTACGGCGGCGCCGAACTCCTCCGCGATCGCCTCGAGATCGCCCAGAGGCAGGTAGACGAGGGAGCCGGGGCGCCCGGAGCAGAGCCTGGCTCCGGGTCAGAGCCTGGCGCCGACCAGCACCGGCTCGCTCGCCAGCTCCACCCCGAACGTCTCCCGGACGCCGTCCCGCACGGTCCTGGCCAGGGCCAGCAGGCCGGCGGTGGTAGCTTCGCCCGGGTTGACAAGGGCCAGCGTGTGCTTGGACGAGATCCGGGCGCCGGCCCCAGTCCCGGGGTAGCCCTTCCGGAAGCCGGCCTGCTCGATGAGCCAGGCGGCCGACGCCTTCACCAGGCCGTCGCCGGCCGGGTAGCGGGGAATACGGATGCCGGGGCCCGCCACGGTCCGCGCCGCGCGTTCGAGCGCGGCGAAGCTCTCGTCGTCGAGCACCGGGTTGAGGAAGAACGAGCCGACGCTCCTGGTGTCCGGGTCGTCCGGGTCAAGCACCATCCCCTTGCCCCGGCGCAGGCCGAGGACCGCGGAACGGGCGGCGGCGAGCGGTACCCGGTCTCCCTCCGCGACGCCGAGTGCGCGGGCAAGCTCGGCATAGCGCACGGGCGCGGACAGGCGATCCCTGGCGAGCAGAAACCGCACGCTCAGCACCACGAACCGGCCGGTCACAGCGGCCGGTTCGCCGGACGCCGGCTCCGCCTGGATGCTGCGCTTGAAGGCGCTGGTGCGGTACCCGAAGCCGCAGTCGGCGCCGGCCAGATCCAGCACGGCGCCGCGCTTGCGGTCATACACCCGCACGGAGATGATCCGCTCGGCAACCTCCTGGCCGTAGGCGCCGACGTTCTGGATCGGCGTGGCGCCGGCGCGGCCAGGGATCCCCGACAGGCATTCCAGGCCCGCCAGCCCTTCGCCAACGCAGGCCGCGACCACCGCGTCCCAGTCCTCGCCCGCCGCCACCGTCAGCTCGACCGAGTCCTGGCCGTTCCCGCCGGTGCCCGGCCCGGAGGCGCCCCGCCCGTTCGTACCCAGTGGACCGCCGCCCCGGCGGACGCCGCTCGTGGCCACGTGAACCACGGTTCCGGGAAAGCCCCCGTCGGCGACGACGAGGTTGCTGCCGCCACCCAGGACAAGCAGCGGCTCACCGCGTTCGTCGGCGGCGCGGACCTCGGCCACGACCTGCTCGTCGGTCGTCGCCTCCACCAGCCGGTGAGCGGGCCCGCCAAGCCGCAACGTGGTGTAGTCCGCCAGCGCGACCCGCTCGCGGACCTTCGCCGTCTCGGGCGCCATGGTCAGGGCAGGCGCACGACCGCGCGGGCGCGGGTCAGCACCTTCTCCTCACCGGAGCGCGCGGTCAGGCCGAGCACCACGCGGTTGCCGTCGAGCTTGTCCTCGATCGTTCCGCTCACCTCGATCGTGGCGCCTGCCTCGTCGTCCGGCACGACCACGGGGGCCGAGAACCGGACGCCGAACTCCACGAGTGCCCCCGCATCACCGGCCCAGTCGGTGACGTACCGTCCCGCCTGGGCCATGGTGAACATGCCGTGCGCGACGACGTTCGGCAGGCCGACCGACCTGGCGATCCGCTCGTTCCAGTGGATCACGTTGAAATCGCCGGACGCGCCGCAGTACTTGATGAGGCTGAGCCGGGTCACCGGGTAGGTCGCCGCGGGCAGCGCGGTGCCGGCGGTTACGTCCGCGTAGCGGACCGGGCTGCTCACCGCGCTCACGCCGCTCCCCGTTCCACCAGCGTCGAGAAGCCGGTGCAGACATGTTCTCCGTCGACGGTGCGGATCTGCGTCTCGGTGGTGAGCATCGTGATCGAGCCGACCTCCCGGATCGCCGAGATGGTGGACTGCGCGGTCACCACGTCCCCGGCGTGCAGCGGCCGGGAGTAGTCGAACCGCTGCTCCCCATGGACGACCATCGCGTAGTTCAGCCCCAGCCCGGGATCGCCCGCCGCCGTGCGGCTGGAGGCTATGGCGACGACAACAGCGAACGTGGGCGGGGCGATGACGTCGGGGTACCCGGCCGCCTGCGCCGCGGCCCGGTCACGGAAGACGGGGTTGGGGTCGCCGATCGCGTCGGCGAACTCCGCGACCTTGACCCGGCTGACCTCGTAAGGCGCGGTCACCGGGAAGGTGCGGCCGACGTAATCCTTGTTGATGCCCACCGCGCTGATCGCCAGCGCGCGCTAGCGGGTCTCGCGGTGAGGCTGGTGCTTGCGGCAGTTCGGGCAGTACTTCTTGAGGTCCATCCGGTCCGGGTCGTTACGCCGGTTCTTGCGCGTGATGTAGTTGCGGTGCTTGCACTCCTGGCAGGCCAGGGTGATCTTGGGCCTCACGTCAGTGGCAGCCACGTGGGAGTGCCTTTCTCTGAGACGGGCCCGCGGGCCAGGCCCGCGGGATGGACGGTACGCGTCGTCCGAGCGTGAACGCCCATCGACGGACCAGCATTCCGGCTGCCGTCGCCGGCCCGTCACGGGGCCAACGGCGCAGTCGGCGTGCTCGTAGCGGAGGCCGGACTTGAACCGGCGACACAGCGATTATGAGCCGCTTGCTCTGCCTGACTGAGCTACTCCGCCGCCGGCCGGCCAGCAGCGCGCCGCCTCCACGGCGGCCCGCCGGAACGCCGGGAGCGCCCTTAGCTTACAGGGAGGTGAGCTCCCAGCTCACGTGAGATGCCCGGCGGCCGCAGCTGCCGGCACCGCAGCGGGCCCCGGCAAGTCGCCGCCCGCGGGGCGCAGCGTCGTTATGAATGCATTTTGCTGCTACGCCGAAGGAGAGGTATATCACAGGAATCGGCCTTCAGTTAGCTCCCAGGCCACGGATGGACACTCTATTATTCCTGGTAAACACGATAATTCGTATTCGTGTACAATCCTGATCCGCGATTCAGCCGAGCATCAGCGCGCTGGTACTGTGCTGCGATGGCCGATCAGGGACGTGTGCGGAAGGCCCCGCGAGGCGATCTCAAACAGATCACCTTGCGGGTGCCGCTCGCGTTCCACCAGCGCCTCGAGCAGCTCGCAGCACACCAGCACCGCTCGCTTCATGGGCAGGTCATTTACATGCTGGAGCGGCAGCTCGCGGTCGCTGAGCGGGAGGAGGCTCGCAGGAAGACCTAGATCAGCAAGGCGGCCCGGCCGGTGCTGGCACACCGAGGCCGGGCCTTTCCCATGGCGCAACCCCTTGGAGGACCACAGCCATGATTGCTTCAAGTATCGCAGCTTCCGCGCTGCCGAAGGCGGTGCTGGCGATCACACTTTCGCTACATCCAGCGTCGGCTCACCACCACCACTACACGGTCAAGGCGGGCGACAGCCTGGCGAGCATCGCGACGCACAAATACGGCGCCGCCAACCGGTGGTCGGCCCTGTGGTGGGTGAACCGTGGCAAGATCAAAAACCCGAACGCGATCCGGGCCGGAATGCGGCTGCGGCTGTCGCCGTGGCACCCCCGCCGGGACTGGCTCGACCATGCCGCCATGGCCGCCATACCGGCCCCGCCCCCACAGCCGGTGACGACGGGCCCGGCTGCCGTGCCGACCCAGGCCGCGCCTTCGCAGTCGTACAGCGCGGCGTCCGGCAGCTTCGAGCAGTGCGTGATCCAGCGCGAGAGCGGCGGTGACCCGACCGCCGTCAACGGCTCGTCGGGCGCGGGCGGCCTGTACGGCTTCCTGCCGTCCACCTGGGCAGCCCTGGGCTACTCCGGCCTGCCACAGAACGCGTCGGCGGCCACCCAGAATGAGGCGTTCCAGAAGGCCTATGCCCAGTCGGGCAGCGCGCCATGGTCGGCTTACGACGGGTGCTGACGATCGCCCGAGAAGCCCCGGCCCGCCTGGCCGGGGCTTCTCTTTTCGTTGAAGGCCTCAGGACAGATCCCCGGCCTGGCGCGCCGCCTCGTACAGCAGCAGGCCGGCCGCCACCGCGAGGTTGAGCGACTCGGCGGTGCCCACCATCGGGATACGGACCGCCGCGTCGCCGCGGGCCAGAACCTCCGCCGGCAGGCCGGTCCCCTCCGCGCCGAGCAGCAGGGCGAGCGGCCGGGGATAGCTGGCGGCCCAGAAATCCGCCGCCGCTCCCGCCGCTGAGGCGATGACGCTGACGCCGCGCCCGGCCGCCCAGGCGAAGAACTCCCCGGCGTCCCCCGCCTGCGCCACCGGCACGCTGAACAGCGCACCCATCGACGCCTTCACCGCCACCGGGTCGAACGGGTCAGTGGTCTGGCCGACCAGCACCACCCCGCCCGCCCCCGCCGCGTTCGCGGTGCGGATGATGGTGCCGAGGTTGCCGGGGTTACCGACCTCGTGCAGGGCGACAAAGACCGCGCTCGGCCCGGCTGGCAGCTCGCCGAGCATCATCACCCGCCCGCGCACGATCGCGGCGAGGCCGGGCGGGCCCTCGCGATCGGAAAGCCTGCCGAACAGCTCGTCGCTCAGCCTGGCCACCCGCACGCCCGCGGCCTCCTGCGCGGCGACCATCCCGGCGATCCCCCGGGCGGCCGATGAGCGGCCGAGCAGCCCGGGTGCCACGATCAGCGTCTCGACGTCGGCGCCGGCCTCCACCGCCTGCCACACCGGCTGGATTCCCTGCACCACGAACGCGCCTTCACGCCGCCGATGACGCCGCTCGGCGAGCAGCCGCATGCGTTTGACGACGGGATTCGCGCTGCTGGTGATGAGATCGGCCATCATCCGGTTCCTGAGGGTTCCTAGAGCCCGCAACGGCGCGGGCGGGTCAGCGCCGCTGCCCGATCAGGGCCGCGCGCACGATGCCATGCTCCCACCGCGGAGCGGCTGAACGCTCCGTCATCTCGACGGCACGCTCCGCGCCCTGCGGACGATCCGCCAGCTCGGTGCGCCCGCTCACGCTGCTTGCTGGGCCCGGGACCCGGCGCTAGCTTAATCACGTGCCAGCCCGGGTCGTCGTCATTGAGGGTGGACGGGATAGGCCGCGAGGTGATCCCGGCGGCGATCGAGGTCATTAGGCGGCTCGGCACCTGCTTCTCTGCCCGGCCGGGTCAGCCGGCGCCGGACTCCTCCGGCCGGCCCCCCTTGTCGCGCAGCGGCGACAGCAGCCGCTCAAGCAGGTCGATCTCCGCGCTGTCGAGCCGCCCGGCGATCCGTTCGGCACCGGCGCGCTCCTGGGCCTGGGCGAGGCTCTCCTGCGCCGCGCGGAGTTGCTCACGCAGCTTGGCGTTCTCCCCGGTCAGCCGCCGCTGCCTGGACCTGGCGCTGGCCAGCTTGAGCTCCAGACTGGCCACCGTCCGGGCCAGCGCTGGCTCGCCGCCACCGGCTGCTGGGCCGGGCACGGCGTCCTCCCCCGGGCCAGGCTCCGCTCCGAGCCGCTGCACGACCTGCAGCAGGAGCCGCCGCGCCAGTTCGTCGTAGTCGAAGTCATCGGTGGCAGCCGCGGCGGCCTCCCGGGCGCCGCCTTTGCCGCCGCGCGGCAGCACCGGCGCCGACCGGGCTGGGGCCAGTGCGGCGTTCACCGGAGTGATCCGGTAGGTGCGCTTGCCGCGCACCTCGCGCTTGACCAGCCCGGACCGCTCCATCCCGGACAGCAGCTGCGCGAACGCAACGCTGGAGCCCGGATAGCCGACCGCCTCCGCCAGCACGGTGCTCGCCAGGCCGCTCGGGTCCGTGACCTCGCCGGCCATCAGCAGGTGCGCCATGACGCGGTCGCGCGTGCCAACCGCCCGCTTCCTGCCGCCGGCCTTCCCGTCCCCCACGTCAGCCCACCCCTCCTGGCAATCATGCGCCGATGGCCGCCTATGACCGCAATCATGCGACGCCGACCGGCCCGATCATCATAGGGCGACGTCGGCCGAAGCGGCGGAATGCGTTGCCGTGGCGGCTCAGAGCCACCACGGTGTCCCGTTAATCAGATCCGGTCTCTGCTGTAACCAACGTGCAGGTGTCTTTTAGGTGAACGGACAGCGAATTAGGCCAGCTAACGCGTTCACATCCCGGTTGGATACTGCTAACGTCCGAGGCATCTGACAAGTCCTGAACGTTCACTCAATTGAAGAGCTGCGCACGACCGGACTCCCCTTCCCCGCAACAAGGGAGCACGCGGTGACACGACAATGTGGTGAGGCCGATCACGGGCACCCGCCCCGGCCATCCCGCCGGGCCGGATTGATCCCCGCCGGGTGAACGGCTACCTGCTTCACCACTCAGCGCCGGTCGCACCGCTCGGGGCATACGTCCACCGGGAAGCGATCTCTCCTCAGCACACCCGCACGGCGACGGTGTTCACCCGGCTCCTGGAACGTTTGCCACCCATGCTCGCCGAGAAGTACGTCCTGCCCTGGGCGGGCGGGACGCCGAAGATCGACCGGCTGTGCTCAGCAATCACGTCCGCGGCCACGAATCCGGGCAGGTGGGTGGAGATCTCCCAGGCGAGGGCCGGCGACCTGGCTGGCCTGTACCGCGAGGCGATGCGCCAGGCATGGTGGGCCAGGTCCGGCGGGAGCATGTTCGAGGATGCGGCCCAGCGGGCGGTCGAGGGCCTGACCGGGGAGGACGTCGCCGATTGCCTGGCGGTGCTGGCCTCGGCCCGTCCGATCGACCCACGCCTGGCGACCCGGCTCCTGGCGGTCTTGGCCAGCCAGGCTGACGGCAGCGCAGCGCGAGGTTGGCAGGCGGCTCAACGCTGGCTGCCGTTCCTCGCGTCCACGGTGCGGGCGTGCGGCAAGCGGCTCCCCGCCTATCCGGCGGTGCCCGGCGTCGCGGTCGGCCGCCTCGTGCACTACGGCCCCACCGAGCATGCCGCGGGGCGCCACGAAGGCGCGATCCTGCTCGTGGACCGCCCGTTGCCGCCCCACGCACCGCTGCTGCTTGGCGCCCGCGGCATCATCATGCGGGCCGAGGCCGACCCGTGCCCGCCCGGGGCCGGGCTCGGGCCCGGCGTGCCGACGGTGACCGGATGCCGTCCGGAGATCGCGACCGGCGGCGATGCCGCCGACGGCTCCTGGCTTGCCGCGATCGACGGCGCCAGCGGCGAGGTCGCCCTGCTCGCCCGGTGACTCGCCCGCCCGGTGACTCGCCCGCCCGGTGACTCGCCCCGCCCGGGTGACCCGCCCGCCCGGCGACCCTGCCCGCACGGCGACCATACCCGGGGGTGGCGGGCTCAGGATCAGGACGCCCCGCCCGTCTGAGATCGAGCCCTGAAATTTTCCTAAGTACGCCGACAGGGCCGGGAATGTCGGTCCCTATCCATAGGATCGAACTAATCTTCGGATCGAACGTCTGGCCGGGCAGGAGGTGACCAGCATGTGTGACGGGCAGGTGCCAGCGGGCGTGTCCGGGGCGCTGGTCATGCTCGATCGTGCCCTGGAGGCGCTGAACGCCGCCGACGCAGCGTCATTACCGGCCGACGTGCAGGCGCAGGTGCTGCGCGGCCTGGAGCGGGCCGAGGCCCGGCACACCGCGGCGCGTGCGCAGGTGCTCGCCGCCTTCGCGGCCCAGGGCGGCTACGAGGCCGACGGACAGGGCTGCGCGCGGGTGTGGCTGAAGTGGCAGACGCGGGTGACCAAGGGTGCGGCCGCCGGTGCGGTCGGCTGGGCCCGGCGGCTGGCAGCCCACCCGGTGCTCGCCGACGTGCTCGCGGCCGGGGAGATCTCGGCATCCTGGGCAAGGACGATCTGCGCCTGGAGTGACCGGCTGCCTGAGAAGATGCGCCAGGACGCGGACCGGATCCTGGCCGGGGCCGCCACCGGCGGCGCGGACCTGGCAGACCTGGCGGGCCTCGCCGAGGAGATGTACCAGCGCGCACGCATGGACCAGGCAGACACCGACAACAGTGATTTCGGCGACAGGGGCGCGTGGCTGGACATCACCTTCCGGGGAGCGGGCAGGCTCAACGGCGACCTGACCCCGGATGCGCCGCGGCGCTGGCCGCCGTGCTGGAGGCCCTGGGACGCAAGGCCGGGCCGGAAGACACGCGGACCGCCGCCCAGCGCCGACACGACGGGCTGGAAGAGGCGTGCCGACGGCTGATCGCCTCGGGAATGCTGCCGGGCCGCGCCGGGCAGCCTACTCAGGCGCACGTACATATCGCCTTGTCGCAGCTGCGGAGCCTGCCTGGCGCCTCCGAGGCCGAGGCCGCCTGGCGCCGCCGCGGCCCGGGGGCATGGCTGGCTGCGTGACGCCGAGGCCGGCGCCGCCGCCTGCGACGCCACCCTGGCGCCTGTCGTGACCGGGCACGTGGACCCGGCCGCGCTCGACCGGATGGTGCGGCTGTTCCTGACCAGCCACGGCAGCGCCGGGCCCGGCGCCCGGCCATGCGGCTGCCACTGCGGCGGCTGCACTTGCCCCGCCCGCACGCCCCTGTCGGCCGACACGGTTGCCCGGCTGCGCGGCTCCCTGCTGGCGATGGCCGCCGACGCCTTGTCCGGCCCCGGCGGCCTCGCCGCCTGGTTACGTCAGACCCAGCTCACGGGCGCCGGCGCCACCACGGCCGGCCTGCCACTGGATGTCCCGTTCCCGCTGGATGTCGCCGAGGCTGACCCGGCCGTCGCGGCTCACCTGCGCCGTGCCGTTACCACTCGCCACCCCCACTGCGCCTTCCCTGGCTGCGAACAGCCCGCCAGCGTGTGCCACATCCACCACCTCATCCCCCGCTCGGCGGGCGGGCCCACCGCCCTGCACAACTTGATCACCCTGTGCGGCTTCCACCACCTCATCGTCATTCACCGCTGGGGCTGGACCCTGATCCTCAACCCCAACGGCACCACGACGGCCACCAGCCCCGACGGCCGGCGAATCTTCCACAGCCACAGCCCACCGGCCCGGGCCGAGGTCCCTCATCCCAGCGCGAGCTGACGCTGGTGACCGGCCGGGTAGTGGTCGAGTGCCGCGACGGCGATCACCACGGCGGTCGCGCACGATCCCAGCCCGAGCACGGACACGTAGGGAGCCGCCAGGCCCAGCAACCCCAGCACGGCCACCGCGGCCAGCCGCGACCACGGCACCGCCCGCCATACGGCGATCTTGAAGGCGGCGTGGCCGGCGATGAACAGGGCGGTGCCACCCAGGACGAGCCATGCCTTCCATGCGACCCCGGTCACCCCTGGCCGGGACACCATGACCTCGTCAGCCGCTGCCGCCACGATGATCCCGGCCACCATCACCGGATGGATCAGGTGGTAAGCCGTGCGGCCCATCCGGCCGGGGTCGGCCGAAGCGGCGATGACCCGGGCGGCCTCGCCGGCGCTCCGGTCGAAGTACAGCCACCACAGCCCAACGCTGTTAACGACGGCGACCAGGAACGCTCCCGCCTCGGCCACGGTGACATGCGACCCGAGCAGGTGGGACAGGGTGGCGCCGATGACCAAGACCGACTCACCCAGCGCGATCAGGATGAACGCCTGGCAGCGTTCCGCGAAGTGATTTCCCTCGATGGTCCACTCGGTCGTTTTCGAGCGGCCCAGCCCCGGCGTGTAGAAACCGAACACGCCGCCGAGGAGGTCGACGCAGACCGCGGCCAGCCAGAGCCAGGCCCTCGCCGGTCCGCTGGCAAGCCCGCCGGCGACCGCCAGCGCCCCGCTGACGACGCACCACACCAGGATGCGCTGGAAATTCCGCTGCAGCGGCCGCCCGCGCAACGCCACCACCGCGAAGATGCTGCGGCCGATCTGAGAGAGCGCGTACCCGATGCCGATGATCAGCCCACGGGTGCCGAACGATTCCGGTATCGCCGCCCACATCACCAGCGCGACCAGGAGGAGGGCAAGCAGCAGCCAGCGGACCGGCAGCCGCTCCGGGTCGAGCCAGTTGGTCACCCACGCGGTGTAGGCCCACAGCAGCCATACCATGGCCAGCAGCAGCGCCGTCTGCAGTGCCCCGGTGACCGTGGGCCGCCCGAGCAGGTGCTGCGACAGCTGGGTGACCGCGAAGACGTAGACCAGGTCGAAGAACAGCTCGGCGTTGGTGATCCGTTCGGCACCCCGCCGGCGTCGTATCAGGTCGAGCTGTGCACCCCTTGTCATTCCAGTGGTCGCCACAGCCCGCTATGGGGGCCGGCCCCGCGGCGCTGGCTGGACATCACCCCGCGAACCGACCGGGACGACATGACCGATCCGGCCGACATCGCCGACAGCAATGACAGCACGGAGAATGCCGACCCGATGCTGAACGCGGACGCGAAGGACCCGACGGACCCCACCGACAAGGCAGAACCGACCGAGCCGATGGACAGGACCGAACCACGCGACCCGATGGACAAGACGGAATCCTGCGACCACAAGGACCACTTTGACGACGGGCTCATAGGCCCATTCTCCATGCCGACTGCCCAGGCCGGCGGTGCCATGCTGGCGATCCTCACCGACCGCCGGTGAAGCTCAGGTGTCGGCCGGCGGCCGTGCCGCAACCGGTCTCGCACGCGGAACCGCGGGCGGCGGCGTAACTCGCGGCGGCGCCGACACGACGGGCGGTGCCGAGACCCCGGGCGGCGGGGTAACCGCAGGCGGCGGGGTGACCCTGGGCGGTGCCGAGACCGAGGGCGGTGCGGAGACCGAGGGCGGTGCCGTCACGATTGGCGGCGCCGTCACCAATGGCGGCGCCGTCAGCGACGGCGGTGGCGTCAGTAGTGGCGGTGGCGTCAGCGATGGGGGCGGGGAGACCCGGGGCGGTGCCGAGACCGGCAACGGTGGTGGAAGTGGGCCGGCTTCCGCGGCAGGCGCGGTGAGCAAGGTCCGAGCGCCAGCGGCGGTTCCCGGATCCGATGTGGCTCTGCTGGCCAGCGGCATGATGGTCGCCCCTGCACTTGCAGCGGCCCGCGTGTTGCGATCGGCCGTTGTCTCACGGTAGTCGCCGCTATCCCGGTCATCAAGCCCCGGCACCGCCACCGTCCTCGATGTGGCCAACGCTGGAGCCGGCTGTCCGTACCGGGTCCCTGTCCGTGGCCCGGCGGCGGCGCATGCGCCAGCCGTCGCCCACTCATCCCACGACGGCCAACTTCTCTCATGAGAAGCTATGCGGAACTTAAACAGTAGTTATAGTAATTGCAATGCATATTTTGCCATCCGGGATCTTAGATGAGCGACCGCGTTCTTGCCATAGATGACGAGCCGGGGGTGCTCCGCCTCCTCTCCCGGGCCCTGCGTAGCGAGGGCCTGGAGATCGACACTGCCACCAACGGCGAAGAGGGCCTGCGACTGGCACTCACGGGCTCCTACAGCGTCGTCATCCTCGACCTGCTGATGCCAGGCACCGACGGCATGTCCGTTCTGCGCAGGCTGATGCGGCTCCGGCCTGGCCAGGCAGTCATCGTGCTCTCCTGCCTAACCGACACCATGTCGAAGGTGCAGTGCTTCGAGATGGGCGCCAACGACTACCTGCCCAAGCCGTTCGTGCTGGATGAGCTGCTGGCCAGGATCAAGGCGCGGATCCGGGACCGGAGCCTGCCCAATCCGCATATTCTCACCACACCCAAGGTCGTGCTTGACCCCGTCCGCCAGGAGGCGGACGCGGGGACCGGGCCCGTGCGGCTCACGCGGCGCGAGTCGATGCTCCTGGCGGAGCTCATGCAGCATGCGGGCAGCACGGTTTCGAAGGAGCGCCTCCTGTCGTCGGTCTGGGGATACAGCTTCTTTCCCGAGTCGAACGTGGTCGACGTCTACGTCCGGCGGCTGCGGGCGAAGCTGGAACCGGATGTGATCTCCACGGTCCGTGGCGTGGGCTACAGGGTTGACCTTGGCTGAGCGGGTCGGCTCATTGTGGCGCCGGTACCGCGTCGAGGTCGGCTGGTGGATTTTCGTCCTGATCAATGTGGCCGGGATCCTGATATTCCGGGAATGGGCCACCGTGCCATTCCACTTTATCTGGATCAGCCTGACCTTGCTGTACGGCTGGCGGGTGTGGGCGATGCGACCCACCTCCGCAGCGCTGGCCGCGGTCATCATCGTCACGGGCGTCAGCCTGGGCGCTGATGTCGTATCCGGCGACCAGGCACCCGATGAGCTTGCCGAGATCCCGCTGATGTCGGCGGTGTTCGCGGCCATGGTGCTGTTCGTACGGCGGGCCGTGGCGGCCAGGGAGGAGATCAGTCACGTCTACGAGCACAACGTGGTGCTGCTGGAACACGCGCGCCATCTTGTCCGGCACGCTTCCCACATCGTGCGCACCCCGCTCACCATTGCCCTCGGGCACGCTGAAATTCTCCAGCGCACCACGGATGACGCGGTTGCCGCTCGCGACGCAGGGGTTGTGATCGACGAACTCACGCGGCTGAAGGACACCACCGACCGGCTGCTTGAGCTCGCCACGAGTCACCAGCCCGACTTCGTACGCCCGGTGCTCACCCCGCTCCGCGAGGTCGTGGCGGACGCATGTGACCGCTGGTCAGCGAAGGGCGCGCCGGTCCGCCTGGGAAAAGTCGACGACGCTGCCGTCAGGCTCGACCCTGACCGTCTCCTGGAAGCCCTGGACGAGCTGATCGGCAACGCCGTCACCCAGACCGCCCCGGGGACGACTGTCGAGGTCTCCACCCGGCGTGAGGTCGAGGCGTCCGCGCGGCACGAGGACGGCCGCGAGGTTATCGAGGTTGCCGACCGTGGTCCCGGGATCCGGGAAGACGACGAGAAGCCTCTCTTCGACCGGTTCGCGGCCGCTGACGGCAACCGCAAGCGCGGGGCACGGCTCGGCCTCGCCATCGTAAGAGCGATCGCCGAGGCGCACGGCGGCTCAGTCGCGGTGCGCGACCGGCCCGGCGGCGGAGCCGTCGTCGAGTTGCGGCTGCCGCGGGAGGGTCCTGGGCACGAGCCTGCCGCAGCCGCGATCGCGCCTGCCGGTGCCGCGATCGCGCCCGCGAATGCCGCCGTGAACCGCAGGCTTTCCTTATCGGGGCGTGGGGATGCCGGCGGGCCGGTTGAAGGCGTGGTAGCGGTCGTCCATGAAGTGGTCGGGCGCCCACATCTGGGAGCGCAGCACGCGGCCCGTCTTCTGGTCCACCCAGAGCGTGAACCACACGCTGTCCGGGCTGCTGCCGTGGCCGCCGAAGGCCGATATCACCGTGACCGGCATCCCCGAGACGGTCTCGGTTCGCAGGATGCGCGCGTCGGTGAGCGGCCAGAAGGGGTCCCAATTGAAGTACGGCACCGGGGCGAGGGTACCCCTGGACTTCAGCCGCCACGGCGTCCCCGGGCCCGTCTTCACGTAGAGCGAGCGGCCCAGCCACAGCGACTGCTGGACGCCGTCGGCATACCACGTCCGCAACCACATCTGGTGCGGGCGTGCGTACACGTACGCGCTGCGGAAGCCCGACAGCACCTCGGCCACCCGGTAGCTGCGCAGCCGGTTCATGTCCTCGATCGCCGACCGGGCCAGCGCGGTCCCGTTCTTGGCGGGCAGGGGCGGCAGCTCGAAGGCCGCGGTCCCGCCGGCCGGGCCCGCGACGGCCAGGGCCAGCCGTTCCGCGCCATCCAGGTCGACGGTTCCGCTGCGGCACGGCCCGCCGCAGGATGAAAGAGCATGCCAGCGGCCTTGCACCTGGATGCGCGCCCGGGACGCCGGCGTCGCAGGACTGGCGAGGTAGGCACTCACCGTATTTTTTCCTGGCCGTCCGGGGCGCACCGTGAGCCCGACCATGATCTGGCCGGCCCGGCCTCCCATGGTCAGGTCACCGGGCTGAGGAAACGCCGAGGCCCTGGCCGCGCCGGAGCCGGAGGCCACCGGGACCTCCGCCGCCTCGCGTGCCTCCTTCGGCACCACCGGGTACGCGGCGAGGGCGGCGGCGGCCCCGATCACCACGAGGGCGATCACCGCCTCCCCTCGCACCCTCACCCGTATGCGCCGCCAGGCGAACACCGAGAGCGCAACCATCGCGGCTACGGCCACGGCCTTCGCCACCAGCGTGAGCCCGTAAGCGGTGGTCAGCACCTGGCCCGGGCCGCCGAGAAGCTGGGCCGCCTGGACCGCCCCCAGAACCACCGACACGAGAAAGGCCCACGGCGCGATCCGGGAGAACCGCGGGAGCAGGTCGCGGCCCACGGCCTGCCAGCGGCCGGTCATCCAGAGCAGCGCCAGCGCCATGATCCCGCCAGCCCACACCCCCGCCGCCGCGAGGTGTACCGCGTTCACAGCGATGCCTTGCCAGGCGGGCTCGACGTCCGCGCCGTGGCCGGCGACCGCGACCGCGATCACGACCCCAGCCAGCAGCACCGGCGAGAGGCGCGCCCGGACGATGGCCATCTCCAGCACCGCCGCCTCCAGCGCGAGGCGCGCCACCCGGGCCCAGCCGGTGACCCCGTTCGTCAGGTAGTCGATGATCCCGGCCACCGACGCGCCGGAACTCGCCAGCAGCGCCTCGGCGGTCACCACGGCCACCCCGCTCACCAGGAGGGCGGCCGCGACCGGGACGGCCGGCAGCCGCAGCGGCAGGCCACGGCCGAGGATGCTCAGCGTCGCGAGCCCGCAGGCGAGCAGAAGCAGGGCGTACTCGATCCCGCGCAGGACAGCGACCAGAATGTCCCCTGCCGTCGGCCCCTTCGCGGTGGTCCCGGCGGTCGCGGTTGCCACCGCGGGCGATACGCCCACGCCGAACCGGAATGTCCCGGTGATCGTGTGCCCGTCGACCACGCTGACGGTCTTCCAGTCCACCTGGTAGACGCCGGGCGCATTGCTGGAGAGGGGCACCCGGATGGTCTTGCCGGACACCGTGCCGGTGAACCGCCGGCCGGTGGGGTCGACGACGGTGATACCCGACAGCCGGGGCTCGAGCGGCTCGTCGAACACGATGACGACCGCGCCCGGCGCCACGCCGAGCCGGGCGCCCGGCGCCGGCGTGGAGGAAACCGGCACGGCGTGCGCGGAGGCGGTCGCCGGCAGAATCAGCAGCAGGGCAGCCGATGCCAGGATGAGACCGCCCAGCCGAGCCGCCCAGCCGCCGCCGGACCGGGCAATCCGGTGGAAGAACATCAGCTCACGCTCCGCACGACGCCAGGACGTCAGTGCAGCACGAGAGCAAGGACGCCCAGCGCGACCAGTGTCAGCAGGACGGCAAGGAAGACCGTCGCATGATACTGCGCGGGGCTCGGCTCGGGCAGCCCTGCCGGGTTGCACTCCCGGCACACCGACCGGCCGTACGCGGTGGCTTTGCCGCAGCGCATGCACTGGTCGTACGAGCGCCGCCTCATGACCGCCACTCCCTTGAGGGGCATCACGGCCCCGTCCGGCGATGTGCCCCGCCGTGGGCCGCCCCCGCATCCGCCGCGTGGTCATGATGACGCCACTGCCGACGCACGTCAAGGCTCCAGCCGGCGAGCGAGGCGACGAGGACGACCGCGCCCGCGGCCAGCACCCAGCGAGGCCCCACCGACCCGAGCACTATCCCGATCATGGACAGGGCGAACACCAGCGGCCAGATCGTGGGCGGCACGTGTGGTTCGGAGTCTGCGGCGCCTCCGGCACCGGCCGCCTCAGCGGCCACCGCCGCCCGGGCCCGCTGGACCGCGCGGGAGAGGTAAACGCCGATCAGGAGGCCGCCGCCGGCCACGGTGAGCATCTCGGTGGTGCCCTCGTACTCCCCCGCGACCAGCCCGTAAACGATGCCCACCACGATGAGGAACGCGCCGAGGCCCATGAAGATCCTCGAGAACAGCGTCATCCGCGGCCACCTCCTCTTCCGGGCTGTCCGCCCGGATGCGGGCTCATCAGGCCCCCGCCAGGTAAAGAACCGCGTAGATCACGACGCCGAGAACAACGACGAAGTACCAGTAGATCGCCGCCGCCTGTATGGGATCACGGCGGAGGGCGAGTTCGCCAGTCCACGTCCGGACCGTCACGACGCCGAGCAGCACCGCCCCCCCGACGACGTGTGCGATCTCGAGCCCAATGATCATGTAAAACAGTGACTCGTAGATCCCCTGGCCCACGCTGAACGGAAGGTCGGCGTAGCCGATCACCAGCAGCACGCCGAAGACCACGGCGCAGACCAGCGCCGCCGCCAGCCAGCGCAGCATGACGGCGCGCCGGTATTCGCGGCGGAGGGCGTGGCGCATGGCCTGCGCCATGGCAGCCCCGCTGACCAGGAGCACTACGACCCCGGCGGTCGGGACCGCGATCGACGGGGTAGCGATCCCCGCCGGGGGCCACACCCGGGCACCCGTGTAGGACACCGCGTAGATGCCCAGGAAGGCAGCGAAGAAGACCGCCTCCGAGGCGACCAGGAGCACCATGCCGGTCACCGAGCTGCTGGCGCTGCGGACGGCCTGCCGGTCGATGAGCTCCGCCCGGTCGACCGCCCCGCCGGGCACGTGTTCGCTCGCGGTCATTGTCCCGCCTCCGGCCTGGCTCCGCCCGGTTCTGCCGCCCCCTGTGGCCCCGCCGACCTCGCCGCCGCGCTGATGGCAAGCCGCAGGTCGCGGACCGGGCGTTCGGAGCGAATCTCGGGCAGCCTGTCGAAGTTGTGCGGCGGTGGCGGCGATGACGTCGCCCACTCCAGCGTGTTCCCTCCCCACGGGTCGGCAGGCGCGTTGCGCGGCCTGCGCAGCGTGATGATGAGGTTCGCGAGTGCGATGAGCATCGACAGCGCGATCACGTAAGCGGAGATCGTCTCGATGAAGTTCGTCAGCCCCCATCCGGAAGTGATCGGATACGTCTCCACCCGGCGCGGCATCCCCCAGAGACCCAGGAAGTGCATGGGGAAGAACGTCACGTTGAACGAGATCAGCAGGAGCCAGAAGTGCCATTGACCGAGCTTCCTGCTGAGCATCCGGCCGGTTATCTTTGGGAACCAGTAGTACATCGCGGCGAAGATCCCGAACAGGCTCCCGCCGAGCAGCACGTAATGAATGTGCGAGACCACGAAATACGTGTCGTGGATGGTGAAGTCCGCCGCGGGGGAGGCCATCCACACGCCGTCGATCCCGCCGATGACGAACATCGCGATGAAGCCCAGCGCGAAGAGCATCGGCGGCTCGAAGCTGAGCTTCCCCTTCCACAGCGTGAACAGCCAGCAAAGGACCAGCACCCCGGTGGGGACCGAGATCAGCTCGGTGGTCACCGAGAAGAACGAGTCGTTGACGAGACCCGTGGTGTACATGTGGTGGCCCCACACCGTGAACGACAGCGCCATGATGAGCATCAGGGCCAGGATCACGAACCGGGACCCGTACAGCGGCTTGCGGCTGAACACCGGGACGATCTCCGACACGACCCCCCAGGCGCCCATGATGAGCATGTAGACCTCGGGGTGCCCGAAGAACCAGAACGTGTTCAGGTAGTTGGCAACGCTGCCGCCGTGCGCCGGGTCGAAGAACACCGTCCCGAGGTGGTGATCGGCGAGCAGCATGAGCAGCGCGGCGGTCAGCGAGGGCACGGCCAGCACGATGAGGATGGACGTGGTCGTCGTGGCCCACGTGAAGATCGGCATGCGGGTCAAGGTCATGCCGGGGGCGCGCAGCCGGAGCACGGTCACGATGAAGTTGATGGCACCGAGGAGCGAGCTGGTGCCAACGACCAGCAGGCCGAGAATCCACAGGTCCTCGCCGGTCCCCCCTTGCAGGGACAGCGGCACGTAGTTCGTCCACCCGGCGGCGGCCGCGCCGCCCTTGGTGAGGTACCCGGCGACGATTGTCAGCCCGCCGACCGGCAGCAGCCAGAAGGACGCCGCGTTGACCCTGGGGAACGCCATGTCGAGCGCGCCGATCTGCAGCGGCACGAAGTAGTTCCCGAACCCGGAGAGCAGCGGGAGGATCACCAGGAAGATCATGATCGTCCCGTGCATGGTGAAGGTCTCGTTGAAGGCCTTCGGCGAGAGGACCGTATTGTCGGGGGCCATCAGCTGGGTGCGCATCAAGATCGCCAATGCGCCGGCGAACGCGAAGAACGTGAAGGAATTGACGAGATACATGATCCCGATCTTTTTGTGATCGGTCGTCGTCAGCCAATCCAGCACCCGCGACGATCGCGGCCGTGGCGCGGCTGGCTTCGCCAGAACATCTGTCGTCGTCATGATCGATCTTCCCGTTGCTCGCTGCGGATCCCTCTCGGACGCACCCGGGGTGCTAACTGCTCGGTCATCCCATCTCGCCCACTCATCCCCCTGCGTTCCCGATGATCAGGGTCCCGGACATCGCCGGGCCGTGGACGTCGCACTGGAAGTAGTACTTCCCGGCCGGCAGCGCCGGAGCGGTGTAGGTCTTGGTCGCCGGGCCGCTCATGTTCCCCGTCTGGAACAGCCGCTTCTTCAGGCTCGAGTTGACCCAGATGGCGAAGTTGTGCGCGATGCCAGCGTCCTTGTTGATGATAGTGATCTTGATTGGCTGGCCCGCGACGGCCGCGATGCAGGTCTTGTCCCACTGGATGTGCTGCGCCGTCAGCGTGATCGACGAGCCGGTCGGCGTGCACGAGCCGGCCTTGGATTGCGCCTTCTTCTGAAGGTTCACCCAGGCCTGGAACTTCGCCTGCGGCAAGACCTCGAGCACCAGCGTCATCTTCGAGTGCCAGAGGCCGCAGAACTGTGTGCACTGGCCGTGATAGGTACCTGCCCTGGTGGGGGTGAACGTGAACACGTTCGGGCGGCCCGGCACGGCGTTTCTCATGAAGAGCATGCCCGGTATGAAGAACCCGTGCATGACGTCGGTTGACTCCAGCGTGACCTCCACGGACCGGCCGAGCGGCACCGCCATCACGAGCGGCTTGCCGTTGCTGGTCTCGGTGGCGGTCTTCCCGCTGACCGAGATGCCCTCCCTGGCGTATCGCGCCGACCACTGCCACTGGGACCCGGTGACGACCAGCCGTTCGGCCGGGCGCGGGTCGATGTGGTCGACCCTGTTCACAGTCACCTCGCCGAACGCGAGCAGCAGGATGATGATGCCCAGCGGGGCGGCGAAGAACGTGACGAGGGCGCCGTTCTTTCCGGCGTTCTGCACCGGCTCGGACTCGTCCCCGCGCCGCCTGCGGTACCGGATGATGACGATGGCCAGCATTCCCCAGACGAACACGAACACTGGGATCGCAAGCCAGAGGATGATGAACCAGAGGTCGTGTACCTCCTGCGCCTTTGCATCGAGCCCCGTCTGCACCAGGCCGCAGCCGGTCGTGACCAGCGGCAGTGCCAGCAGGAGCGCCAGGCGCAGCGCACGGCGCTGGTCCCCCGGCCGCGAGCCGTCAGGTGCGGGCTCGCGGCCCTTGTCCTCTTGAGTCATCCTGTGCGACATCATCACCTTGTCACGAGGCGGTGAACTGCTGGATCATGCCGATGGTGACGTGCGGCGGGCCGGTGCCACCGCCGGCCTTGCCGGTCTGCCAGCAGCTCGCTACGTAGGTCCCGGGCGCGAGGTCCATGGTGACCGTGGTGCCGAAGTTGGTGGGCAGCGGGTCGCCGCTGTCGGCGTAGTGGATCCAGTCGTCCTCGCCCTTGTCGCCCTTCTTCTTCGCGTCGTTGATCACGTCCTGGGCGGTCTTACCGGCCGGCAGCCTCAGCACCACGAACTCGTGGTCGATCTCGAACGACTCCTTGTTGATGAACGAGACCGTGATCGGCTTATTCGCCGGCACCGACGACGGCATGCCGTGGTAGGTGAAGTTCTTCACGAAAACGTCGTAGGAGGTGGTCGCGCCCGCGCCGGCCGGGACGGCCGCGGAGGCGGAGGCGGTGAACGGCGCGATCATGCCGATGGTGACGTGCGGCGGGCCCGTGCCGCCGCCGGCCTTGCCGGTCTGCCAGCAGGTCGCCACGTAGTTACCGGGGGGCAGGTCCATCGTGACCGCGTGGCTGGAGTTGGTGGGCAGCGGGTCGCCGCTGTCGGCGTAGTGGATCCAGTCGTCCTCGCCGCTGGCGCCCTTCTTCTTGGCGTCGTTGATCACGTCCTGGGCGGTCTTGCCGGCCGGCAGCTTCAGCACCACGAACTCGTGGTCGATCTCGAACGACTCCTTGTTGGTGAACCCGACGACGATCGGCGTGTTCGCCGGCACCGACGACGGCATGCCGTGGTAGGTGAAGTTCTTCACGGAGACGCTGTAGGTGACGACGGACTTCATCGCGCTCGCCGGGACGGTCGCGGACGTGGAGGCGGTGAACTGCTGGATCATGCCGATCGTGACGTGCGGCGGGCCGGAACCGCCGCCGGCCTTGCCGGTCTGCCAGCAGGTCGCCACGTAGTTACCGGGCGGGAGGTTCATCGTGACCGTGTGGCTGGAGTTGGTGGGCAGCGGGTCGCCGCTGTCGGCGTAGTGGATCCAGTCGTCCTCGGCCTTGGCGCCCTTCTTCTTCGCGTCGTTGATCACGTCCTGGGGGGTCTTGCCGCCGGTCAGCCTCAGCACCACGAACTCGTGGTCGATCTCGAACGACTCCTTGTTGGTGAACGAGACCATGATCGTCTTGTTCGCCGGCACCGACGACGGCATGCCGTGGTAGGTGAAGTTCTTCACGAAGACGTCGTAGACGGGTACCCCAGCCACCGCCTGCGATGCCGACGGCGTCGCGCTCTCGCTGGGCGACGCCTCGTTCTGGCCCTTGGAGCAGCCGGCGGCGATGACGAGGACCGCGCATGCGGCAATGGTGATGAAGGGAACAGAATGCAGATACAGACGGACGCGCCGTGCGTGTGGGCGGGACCCGCTTGGCGATCTCATGGTTGCTCCTTCGCACCCAGGTATAGGTACGCACCGGCGAGCACGCCCCCGGCGGTGCCCTGGTGCCATGCAGACATGCACGCCCCTGTGCGACGCAGGCGACGCTATGACGGCAGTGTCTATCGCGCACCGGGGAATCATGAAGCCCGCATGGCCCAAGATGAGAGTTGTGTAATGCAGTGGCCGATCTCCCATGACAGCTCCGTCATGATGAGCGGCCGGACGCGGCCGCGCGTGCGACACTGCGATCGTGGGGCGTGGCACCGCGCTCGCGGACGCAGGACGGGAGATAAGCGCTGTTTGACCTCCAGGCCGCGCTGACGGCGTGGGCCTACGACCCGGTCCCCACCATTGGGGCATGCGTGGCCGCGCTTGGCTATGTCACCGTGTGGCGGCGGGTCCGCAGCAGCCCGGTCGCCGGGATACGTTCACATGCCGGGCGCGGGCGCATGATCTGTTTCGGCGCCGGCTTGCTGGCGATCCTCGTCGCCGTGGACGGGCCGCCGGACGTCCTGTCCGATGTCTCGCTGTCGGCGCACATGATCCAGCACCTGCTCCTCCAGCTGGTGGCTCCCCCGTTGCTGCTCCTCGCGGCCCCGCTCAGCCTGCTGCTGCGCGCGGACCCGCCCTGGCTCCCCCGGCGCGTGCTGGTTCGCCTGCTGCGCAGCCGTACCGTGCGGGTGCTGTCTCATCCGGCGACGGTGCTGGGCTTGTTCACCATTGTCCTTGTCGGCAGCCACCTGACGCCGCTTTACAACCTGGCACTCGAACATGAGTGGCTGCACAAAATCGAGCACGTCGCATTCTTCGTCACGGCGCTGCTGTTCTGGTGGCCCGCCATTGGCGTCGACCCGGCCCCTCACCGGCTCAGCTACCCGGGGCGGCTGCTCTACCTGCTTCTGGACATGCCCGTCATGGCGTACCTGGGGCTCGCGATCGCAAACTCGTCCTACATCCTGTACCCGCACTACGCGGTGCATCTGCCCCCGTGGGGCGCGAGCGCACTGCAGGACCAGGGGGTCGCCGGGACCATCATGTGGGTCTCCGGGACCTTCACCATGATTCCCGCGATGGCGGTCGTGTTCCTCCGGTGGCTGGACGAGGACGCGCGCAAGCAGGCGAGACTCGAGGCCCGGCAGGCGGGCCGCGCCCCGGAGGCGCCCGGGGCGCGGCCAGCGGACGGCTTGCCGCACGACGACCCCGCGCCGGCCACGGCGCCGGCTCCCCCCTTCCGTTCGGCCGTCTCATGACGAGCGCCAATCCGCTGGTGGAGCGCGGCCGTGGTGGCGGGGACGCACTCCCGGGGGCTTCCGAGCCATCGGGGGGTATCCGGAGCCGCCGCTCGGTGCGTGTCGTCGGCCGCTCGCTGCTGGCGCTGACCAAGCCCAGGATCATCGAGCTATTGCTGGTCACGACGGTGCCGACGATGATGCTGGCGGCGCGGGGACTGCCCGCCCCCGGGCTGTTGATGATCACACTGACCGGCGGCGCGCTGGCCGCGGGCAGCGCGAACACGATCAACTGCTACCTGGACCGCGACATCGACGCGGTGATGCGGCGCACCTCCCGCCGCCCGCTGGCGCGGCCGGCCCCGCTCGCCGTGATCAGGCCGGCCGAGGCGCTGGCCTTCGGCATCGGCCTGGGGGTGGCTGCCACGCTGCTGCTCGGCCTGCTGGCCAACTGGCTGTCGGCGGCCCTGGCCGACCTGGCCATCTTGTTCTACGTGTTCGTGTACACGCTCGGGCTCAAGCGGCGGACAGCCTCCAACATCGTCATCGGCGGCGCCGCCGGGTGCTTCCCGGTGCTGGTGGGCTGGGCGGCGGTGACCGGGACGGTTGGCGTGGCGCCGGTGATCCTGTTCGCAGTGATCTTCCTCTGGACACCACCCCATTTCTGGGCGCTGGCCATGAAGTTCAAGGATGACTACGCGGCCGCCAGGGTGCCGATGCTGCCGGTGGTGGCGCCCGCGCGGGTGGTGGCCCGCAAGATCTTGCTCTACTCCTACGCGATGGTGGCGGCCACGTTGGCGCTCGCCCCCTATGCCGGGTGGATCTACGCGGCCGGCGCGGCCGGGCTCGGCGGATGGTTCCTGGCCGAGGCGCACCGGCTGCGGTCCCGGGTGGGCCGGGCGGGCCGGGCGACCCGGCGCACCGAGGCGCCCGCCGCGGCGGTTCCCGGCGGGGCGGCCGGCGTCACCGAGGGGGCGTGCGGTGGCCTGGCCCGGCCGGGACACGCCGCACCGATGCGGCTGTTCCACCTGTCCATCGCCTACCTGAGCCTGCTGTTCGCGCTGGTCGCCGTCACCTCAGTGCTGCCCCTGGGCCGCTGGTAGGTCCGCGGGCGGGCAGCGCAGCGGCCAACGTCCCGCTCAGGTGGAGATGTCGGGGTAAGGCAGGCTGAAGTGGCTCAGCTTCCTCGCGTACTCGCGCTGGAATCCCAGCGGCTCGTCGTAATCCCGCTCGAACATGGCGATGAACAGGGTCAGGGTCAGGAAGTTATGCGCCCCGAGCTCGAACAGCTTGACGTAGTCGTGAGCCGCCAGCGCTTCTCGCTCGGCGTCCGTGAACTTCAGCCAGGTGCTGCGCTCGGCGCCCGGCAGGTTGAGTATCACGTTGGCGCGCTCGGCCTCCCACCACTCCACCGTGCCCCGCGGGTCCGCGCGGTACCGCTCGACCAGCTCCGGGTCGCGGTCGATGCTGTAGAGGAACTTGTTGAGCAGGTACTTGCTCATGCCGATGCCTCCGGGTACCAGGTGAAATAGGCCTCCATCGTGTGGAACAGGTCGAGCGAGTCCACGTAGTCGGCCTTCACGTTCTCGCCGGCCACGCCCATCATCAGCATGAAATCCATGAAGCCGTGGGTGGCGTTGCCCGGCAGCCACAGGCTCTCCAGGCTGACCTCCGCCAGCGCGGATTCCAGGTCACCCGAGGCGATCCAGCCGACCGCCTTGCGGTCGAACTCGGGGTCGGGGCCGTGCGGGCCGAACTGGCGCGGCCCGCCCAGCTCGAGCGACAGGTGACCCGTGCCGATGATGGCCACCCGCTTGTCGCTCGGCCAGGACTCGACCAGCTGCCGGATGGTCCGGCCCAGCTCCACGAAACGCCCCGGCTGCGGCAGCGGCGGCGCGAAGATGTTGGTGTAGATGGGGACGATCGGCAGGTCCGCTTCCGGCCGCAAGGTGATCAGCGGGCACGTGATGCTGTGGTCGATCCGCAGTTCATTGCTGAACGCAAGGTCGAAGCCCGCGTCCATCCCCCGGCGGAGCACGTACCCGGACAATTCCTCGTCTCCGGGCACGAGCATCCTGGGCAGTCCGAACTCCCGCTCCTCGTTGTAGAAGTTCGCGTCGTAGAACGGCGCCTTGCCGACCAGGAACTGCGGCATGTTGTCGAGCCAGAGCTGGTGGAAGTGGTCAGAGCCGACCATGACCAGGACATCGGCGCGGGCGCGGGTGAGCGTCTGGCGGAACGCCTCGATCTTGGCGACCCATTCGTCGGCGAACGGCGGCCGGTCCGTGCCAGTGGAGGTGCTGGCCCGGTAGTAGAACGGGTGATGCGTCGACGCGATGACCGCTGCGACGGTGGCCATGGCGGCTCCCTCAGGTGTCTGCGGCAGAGTCGGGTGGCAGGTATTCGGTGTTGTGCTCGACCGTGAGATAGACGTCCATGCCGACCGGGCGGCGCTGTTCCTCGGCCAGCTGGCCCAGCAGCCCGGCGGTCCTGGCCAGCAGCGCGAATCCCCGCAGCAGATCCGGCGGGAGCCCCAGATCGGCGAGGGCGGCGCCGCAGGCGCCCGCGCCGTTGAGCGGCAGCGTCCTGCCGAGCACCTGCGGGTGGACCCGGCCGATCGCCTCGAACAGGCGAAGGTGCGGGCCGCGCAGCCCCTCCTCGTCGGCTATCGCGATGAGGGCCGGGGTCCGGGGGTCGGTGACCTTGTGCACGGGATGCCCGAGGCCGGGGATGAGCTGGCCGGCGGCACGGGCCTGGCGCACCGCGGCCAGAGCCAGCGCGTCCCAGCCCTCCTCATCGGCGGGCGGTGGCCGGCCGGCCGCGGCCAGGGTCCCGGACAGGAACCGCCCGGCGTCCTCGGTGACCCCCAGGAAGCGAGAGCCGCCGCCGAGCAGCCCGGCCGCGAGCGCCCCCTGCACCGAGTCCGGCGCGCTCAGGTAGGTCAGCCGGGCCGCGATCGCGGTTGGCGTGAAGCCGTGGTCGGCGAGCGCGACCAGCACCGCCTCGAACACCCGGACCTGCGAGGGCGTGGGCCGGCGCTGGGTCACCAGCCACAACGCCAGCTCGCCGAACCCGACCTTGCCCATGAGGTCGGCGGCGAGGTCCCTGCCGAGCAGGGTGATCGTGTCCGGGTCGGAGGCACCCAGGGAGGTGGGGAAGCGGGGCACCCCGTCGGGCCGCGTCACGCGCCCGATCCCGTCGTCGGGTGAGATGGCCGCGGGCCTGCCGGGCCAAGCGGGCCGGGCGGCCCGGCGAGCCAGGCGCGGACCTCGTCCCCTTGCTCGTCCAGAGCCGGCGGCGGCAGCGGGTAGCTAGGGGGGGTCGCGGAGTAGGTGATCGGGTGCCGGACCGTGGGCCTGGCCGCCTCTGCCTCGCCCGCGGTGACCACCGGCTCCAGCCCTATGTCGCGGGCGAAGGCGACGCCGGCATCCACCGTGTTGATCGGGCCGGCCGGCACGCCCGCCGCGATCAGGTCGTCGAACCACTCCGCCGCCGTGCGGGTGGCCAGCCGCCGCGCCAGCAGCGGCCGCAGCTCGTCCCGGTTGGCCGTGCGCCCCTCGTTGGCCGCGAACCGGGGATCGTCCGCGAGCTCGGGCGCCCCGATCACCTCGCACAGCTTGCGGAACTGCGCGTCGTTGCCCGCGGTGACGATCAGTTCCTTGTCGGCGGCGGGCAGCGGCTCGTAGGGCGTGAGGCTGGGGTGGGAGTTGCCCATCCGGAACGGGACCACTCCCCCGGTGACGTAGGCGCTGGTCTGGTTCACCATGCCGGACAGCGCGGAGGCCAGCAGGCTGGCCTCGACGTGCTGGCCCTCGCCGGTGGCGGACCGGTGGTGCAGGGCAGCCAGGATCGCGATGGCCGTGTGCAGGCCGGCCATGACGTCGAACATCGAGATGCCCGCCCGGTACGGCGGCCCGTCCGGGGCGCCGGTCAGGCTCATCAGGCCGGACATGGCCTGCACCATGAGGTCGTAGCCGGGCAGGTCCTTGCCGCCGCCGGCGCCGAACCCGCTGATGGAGGCGTAGATGATGGCCGGGTTGGCGGCGCGGACCGACTCGTAGTCGAGGCCGAACCGGGCCAGGCCGCCGGGCCTGAAGTTCTGCACAAGGATGTCGGCCCGGCGGGCCAGCTCCTGCGCCAGCGCCCGCTGGCCCTCCTCGCGGAGGTCCAGCACGACCGACCGCTTGTTGCGGTTGATGGCCAGGAAGTAGGTGGACACCCCGTCCTCGGTGACCGGCGGCACCCAGTGGCGGGTGTCGTCACCGCCCGGGCCCTCCACCTTGATCACGTCGGCGCCGAGGTCGGCCAGCAGCATGGTGCAGTACGGGCCGGCCAGGACCCGCGAAAGGTCGGCGACGACCAGCCCCGCCAGCGGCCCGGGCCGGGCGCGTGGCGGGGTGTCGGGGCTCGGCGTGCTGGGCTGGCTCATGGCGAGGAAGACGTCCTTCTGTCCGCTTGCCGGACAGTTGTCCGGATGGCTGGCTTCACGGCAGGGCTATGGGTTGCGGGGCGGACTGCGGGCTGGCCGGCTGCGGCACCGTGATCTGGGGCGCCGCCTGGCAGCTGGCCCAGTCGGCGCTGATCGCCCCGGCGGTCTGCAGCAGCAGCGGCAGGTATTGTCCGGTGAGCACCTCGACCGAGGTTTCGGCGGCGTGCACGGTGACGTTCAGCGCCGCGATGACCGCTCCCTCCCCGTCGCGCAGGGGTGCCGCGATCGACCGGATCCCCGGCGCGAGCTGCTCGTCGGTGAGCGACCAGCCGCGGGCCCGGACTTCCCGCAGGGCAGCGGCCCGCTCCGCCTCGGAGGGCTGCCAGCGGGCGGTGATTCCCGACCTGCTCGGCTCGGCCAGCACCCGCTCGGCCTCCGCGGGGGGCAGCGCCGCCAGCAACACCTTGCCGAGCGAGGTGGGCATCGCCGGGAAACGGGTGCCGATCGTCACCGCCAGCGCGATGATCTTGGGAACCGCGACCCTGGCCACGTAGACGATGTCGGACCCGTCCAGCTGGGCAATGGAGGAGGACTCGTGGGTCCGTGACACCAGGCTCTCCATGTGCGGCCGGGCAACCTCCCACAGGTTGCGGGACAGGACGTAGGTCATGCCGAGGCCGAGAACGCGGGGTGTGAGCTCGAACCCCCCGGCCGCCGCACGCACGTAGCCCATCTGCTCCAGCGTCAGCAGGATCCGCCGCGCGGTGGGGCGTGCCAGTCCCGTGGCCGCCGCCACCGCGGCCAGCGACATGACCGGCTGGCGCGGCTGGAAGGCCTGGATCACATCGAGGCCGCGGGCCAGGGCCTCGATGAAGTCCGGGCTGGTGTCGCGGCGTGGCATGGGGCTTCTCCGCTGAGGCGTGTCGCGCGGTGGCTGAGGCCACGTCGGCCGCAGCGTCCGCATGGCGGACATGGCCAGTATGCCTGACTCGCCAGCGGCACGAAACGGCCACTTGACACCGGCTACCGGGCCGGCCAATCTTCCCGTCAGGCCGCCTATGGGCCGCCACGCGGACATATGTCCGTCCTCGTGGGCGGGTGCCCGCCACGCCCTGGGATGATGCACTGGGTTCGAAACACAGCGGAGGTAAGCCATGACAGCCGCACCCAGCCCGGACGCCGCAGGCGGTCAGCCAGGAGCCGGCCTCACGGCCGCTGAACTGACGCCCGGCCGGCCGATCGTGTTCCGCAACGCCACCGTGCTGACGATGGACGACGCCCATCGCGTGCTGCGGGGCGCCGACGTCCTCATCTCCGGGGACCGGATCGCCGAGGTAGGTCCCGGCCTCCAGGTGCCCGGGGGGACGGCCGAGATCGATGCGACCGGCGGCATCGTCATGCCGGGGATGATCGACACCCACCGGCACATGTGGCAGACCGCGATGCGCGGTTACGGCGCCGACTGGACGCTCACCCAGTACTTCGTCTGGAACTACCTCCAGTGGGGCAAGTCGTTCCGGCCGCAGGACATCTACGCGGGCAACCTGCTCAGCGCGATCGAGGCGATCGACGCCGGAGTGACCACCACCGTGGACTGGTCGCACAACCTGCAGACGGTCGAGCACGCCGAGGCGGCGACGGACGCCCTGCAGGAGGTGCCGGGGCGGTTCGTGCTCGCCTACGGGAACATCCAGGCCGCCCCGTGGGAGTGGTCGGCCGCACCGGAGTTCCGCGACTTCGTCGGCAGGCGGTTCGGCGGCGGCAACGACATGCTCGGCTTCCAGATGGCCTTCGACGTGCCCCCGGCCAGCCCGGACTTCCCGGAGAAGGCGGCGTTCGAGGTGGCCCGCGACCTGGGCGTGCCGGTGACCACCCACGCCGGGGTGTGGAAGGTGACCACCGACGACGGGATCCGGCTCATGTACGAGAACGGCTTCATGACGCCGTCCACGATCTACGTGCACGCGGCGAGCCTGTCGCCCGACTCCTACCACCGGATCGCCGCGACCGGCGGGTCCGCTTCGCTGTCCACCGAGAGCGAGCAGAGCGCCGGCCAGGGCTACCCGCCCACCTGGAAGCTGCGCCAGCACGACATCGGCGTTTCGCTGTCCATGGACACGAGCGTCTGGTGGAGCGCCGACCTGTTCTCCGCCATGCGGGCCACGCTCAGCGCGGACCGCGCCCGCGAGCACCTGGAGGCACACAGCCAGGACGAGACCGTGACCCACCATCGCCTGCGCGCCGAGCAGGTGGTGGACTGGGCCACCCGGGGCGGCGCCAAGGCGCTCGGCATGGACTCGCTGACCGGGAGCCTGGAGCCGGGCAAGAAGGCGGACCTCGTGCTGATCAAGAACGACGCCTCGCCGGTGATGTTCCCGCTGCACCACCCGTATGGGCATGTGGTCTTCCAGGCCGGGCGCGGCGACGTGCACACGGTGGTGGTGAACGGCCGGGTGGTCAAGTACGACCACCGCCTGGTAGGCACCGATCTGGGCAAGGCACGGCAGGTGATCGAGCAGACGGTCGGCTACCTCCAGGGCGAGCTTGGCCCGGAGGCCTGGAACGAGGGCATGCACCCGGAGATCCCGGAGACCAGGGTCCTCGACAACCCCTACACCTACACCTACACCGAGGACCAGGGCCCGGCGCAATGACCGGGCAGGCGGCCGATCACGGCGGAGGCGACCCGCCGGCCATGCTGGCGGCGGTCCTCCGCCGCCACGGCGAGCCCCCGGAGGTGGGGCCGCATCCATCGCCGCGCCGGCGGCCCGGCGAGGCGCTGATCCGGATCACGGCGGCACCGGTCAACCCGCTCGACCTGCTCTGCGCCTCGGGGACGTCGTACTTCGGCGCACCAGCCCTGCCGTACGTGCCCGGCACGCAGGGGGTCGGGATCGTCGTCGAGGCGGATGACATCCCGGCCGGGCAGCGGGTCTGGTTCAGCAGCAGCGCGGGCATGCGGCCGGGCGACGGCTCGATGGCGCAGTTGTGCGCGGTCCCCGGGTCGGCGATCCTGCCGCTGCGCGACGACGTCAGCGACGATCTCGCCGCCGCGCTCGGGCTCTCCGCCATCGCGGCCTGGATGGCGCTCACCTGGCAGGGCGGCCTGCAGCCCGGCGAGCACGTGATCGTGCTCGGCGCCAGCGGCAACGTCGGCCAGGTAGCGGTGCAGGCCGCCCGCCTGCTCGGGGCGGGATGGGTGGTGGCCGCATGCCGGGACCCGTACGGCCGCAACCGCGCCACCGAACTCGGTGCCGACGCCGTCGCCGACCTGTCCGGCGATGACACCGGCATGATCGCGGCCCGTCTGGCGGAGGCCGCCGGCGACCGCGCCGACCTGGTGCTTGACCCGGTCTGGGGACGCCCGGCCGAGGCGGCCATGCGGGTGCTGTCGCCGCGCGGCCGGCTGGTCAACCTCGGCTCCTCCGCCGGCGCCCAGGCCAGCCTCGGCTCGGCAACGCTGCGCGGCAGCATGCTGTCCGTCCTCGGTTACACCAACAACATGCTCACCGGGGAGCAGAAGGCCGCCGCGCTGGGAGAGATCCTCACCCACGCCGCGGCCGGGCGGCTCACAGCCGACCGGGAGACCCTGCCGCTCGACCACGCCGCAGAGGGCTGGTCGCGCTGCGGCCAGGCCCCCCACCGCCGCGCCGTCCTGATCCCCTGATGCGGGAAAAGGCGCTAGGCATCGGGCAGGTCGCCCGGCAGCAGCGAGTACATGAGCATGTCCTTGCGCTCCCCGCCGACCTGCTGCCAGCTGCGCAGCAGGCCTTCCTGCCGGAACCCGGCTCGCTCGGCGGTCCGGATGGATGCCTCGTTCTGCGGCTCCACGTACAGTTCCAGGCGCGGGATGCCGAGGACGCCCAGCGCCCAGAGAGTGAGCGTCTTGAGCGCGTAACCGGCGGCACCGCGCCCCCGGGCTGACGGGGCGACCCAGTAGCTCACCGAGGCGCGCCCCGCGCCGATGTCGCTAAGCCACAGCCCGATATTGCCGACCGCGCGGCCGGTCGCGGCGTCTGTGATGGCGAACGAGTAGCCCGAGCCACGCCGGGCGCGGTCCCACTGCCGCTCGATGAACCGGCGTCCCTCGGTCTCGGTGAACGCCGCCGGCACGGTCGTGATGAGCGGGACGTACGGGTCCTGTGCCGCCTCGCGCACGACATGCAGGTCGGCCATCACGAACGGCCGGAGCTTGAACGGCCCGGCCGCCAGCGCCGGAACCACCAACCCTTCGCTCATCCGGCCAGTATCTCCCCAGCCGCCGGCGTGGACCATGAGGCTCGCGCTAGCTTGTCTCGGGCGGCGGCAGGCCCAGCTGGCTGCGGATCACGCGGACCGCGGCCTCCACCGGCCTATTGGCCGCATCGAGCCGATGCTCGGACCGCCGGAGCTGGCGCAGCGACCTGCTGGTGGCCGCCTGGTCCGTGAGCCGGGCCCGGGCCTCGTTCGCGGTCACCAGCTGGCGGGCAACCGCCTCGGTAGCCGGGGGGAGCCGTATGGCCAGGAGCTGCCGGTCGAACATGCGCTCCGTGGCGGCGGCGTCCCGCAGGTCCGCCGTGGCGGCGGCGAGATCGTTGCGGTCGCGATGTTCGATGCCCTCGAGGTCGGTCTCCAGCCGGCGGTTCGCCGGCCGGGCGATCGCCATGTATCCGGCGGCGATCGCGGCCGGCGGAGAGTGCGTGGCTGAACCCGCCGCGGCGGGCCGGCCTGCGCCGGTGCAGCCGGTTGCCAGTACCCCGGCACAGCCCAGGATCACCCCGGCGGCCGCCGCGCACCGCGCCGCCGCACGCTGCGCCGCCGCCAGCCGGATCATGGAATGCCTTCGCATGCGCCTCGCTCAGTCCGGAACCCGGGGACGGATCGCCGCGTCACACGCCCATGGTGGCACGCGGGGTAGCCGGGGTCAGCCGGACGGCGGAGGCGCGTAGTACAGCACGTTGTCCTGCCGGTCCACGGCGGTGCAGGCAGTCATGGCCGGACAGCTCAGGGCGCCGATGGCCCGCCGCCCGTCGATCCGCGTCACCCCTGACCACACACCGTTGCGGTAGGCCACCGCGCCACCCGAACCGGTGGTCGCCAGGCAGAACCCGTCGGCCGGGCAGGCGAGCGTGCCGGCGGTCGTGCCCATCGCCGACACGGTCCACGTGCCGCCGATGAGGATCGCGCCCTTGCCGCCGTCGTCGGTTGCGGCGCAGAACGCCCGGCTCGCGCACGACACGGCGGTGAAGGCATGGCCCACGTCCACCGGGAAAACGGCGCTCCAGGAACGGCCGTTGTAGGTGTAGGCGCCGCCGCCGTCGTCCACGGCTATGCAGCGGCCGGGGCCGGTGCAGGAGACGCCGGTGAGCCCGGCGCCGCTGGTGGCGACGGTGAAGGGCCGCCACGCGTTCGACGCGGCGGCGTAGGCGAACGCGTTGCCGCCGCTGTCGACGGCCATGCAGAACGCGGCCACCGGGCAGGACACGGCGGTGAAGGTGCCGAACCGCGCGTTCACGTAGACCGGGTCGCTCCAGCTGCCGTGGCTGAGGGTGATCGCGTTGCCGGCCTCGTCCACCGCGAGGCAGAAGCGGGCCGTCGGGCAGGAGATCGCGACCAGGCCGCCGCCGGGGTCGCTGGCGACGACCCGCCAGGCACCCCGGCGGGCAGCGGACCGCGACGTCGACGACAGGACGTTCCCGGCACTGTCCACGGCGTAGCAGACCGTGATCCGCGGGCAGGAGAGCCCGGTGATGGTCGCCGGCGCCCGGTCGATGGGGACCGGGGCGGTCCACCCGGAGGCGCGGACCGGCAATCCCGGCCGGCGCGACGCCGTGGGCGTGGCCGAAGCTGGTTGGCTGGCCGGCGCGGGCCCGCCATGCGCTGACGGCGTGCCGGCCTGCGGCGCGGTCGGCTGGTGGCGGAGCAGCGCGATCGCGCCCGCCGTGCCGCCCGCGGCAAGCACGACCAGGGCCAGCACGATCGTCAGCATGCGACCGCGGCGGCGCCGCTCCGGCGCCGGCTCGGGCGCCGGCCCGTGGCCGTAGGGCGGCAGGCCGGCGAGCACGTCGGCGCGGGCGCCGCGCCACGGCTCCGGCAAGCCCGGGCGCGCGGCCTGGTTCTGCGGATCGGTGGCCGCCGCGCCGGCCGGGTTCGGCTCGTCCTGGGCGACGAAGTCGGTGAAGGGCCCACTGCGATAGTCAAGGACGAGTGTGACGGGGTCCTCACCGGCCGTGTGGTCCTGGCCCGCCAGCAGCGGTTCCCCGCAGGTCTCGCAGAACCGCGCGCCTGCACCGCTGCGATGTCCCTGGCTGCAGCGAGGCCGGACGTCGTCTCCGCAGATCTCGCAGATTCCCGACTCTGCGGAGACGGGATGGCCCTGCCGACAATTCGCCACAGCATCGCTCCCGAAAGCTGCGCCGCCCAGTTGGTCGATGCTAGGGCACCTCGGCCAGCGCGGTGGTGCCCTTGGGCAAGGCGGGGGCCCGTCAGGCTTCGGATCCGGGCGCACCCATCTGCCACAGCGCGGGCGCATCCCACGCGCCGACGATGGCGACGTCCGGGTTCTGGCGGCGCAGGCCGGCAAGGCGTTCTGCCAGCAATTGCAGCCGCACCGTCATCGGGATCTGCGCCAGCAGCGGGGGCAGATGGTCGCCGTCCGCGGCAGCCAGCACGGACACGGGCACCCCTTCCGCCTGCGCGGCGGAGCCGAGCGCGGCGGTGAGCCCGTCGGGGTCCGCCGCCGGTTCCAGCAGCACCAGCCCGTCCGCGGCCGTCAGCGGGACGGCGCCACCGTGCAGCAGCCGGTCGGTATCGAAGCCCTCGGCGAGCATCCGGGCCCCCTCCCGGATCTTCAGCGCGCCCTCCCTGGCGGTGATCCCCCACGGGCCGCAACCCGCGATCGCCAGGCTGCGGGCGGGGACCGCCACCTCCTCGGTACCGGGATCGGCGCACGCCCGCCGGACGGCGGCCGCCGCCTGTGCCACCTGTCCCCCTGACCCGTCTGCGGCGCCTAGCTCGTGGGCAAGCCTCGCGAGCACGGCCAGCGTGGCCGTGTAGCTCACGGTGTAGGTGTGCGACTCGTCCGGCGCCACCGTCTCGATCGCCTCCGGCCAGCCGCGCCCGATGCCGGTGACCGACACCACCGGGACGCCGGCCGCCAGCGCATCGGCACGGGCGCGGGCCGCGTAGGCGGTCTCCCCGGTATGGCTGAGGACCAGCAGCGCGTCCCCCGGCCGCGGGCCGGTGCTCCACCGCGCCCAAGTGGCCGCCGGATACCAGCGCGCATCCCGGCCCGCCGCGTCGAGCATCATGGCGCCGAGCTCTGCCGTGTGCAGGCTGGTGCCGGTGCCCACCAGGACGATCCGCCCGGCCGCGGCCAGGACCCCGGCCGGCCCGGCCACGTCGAGCCCGGCCATCCGGTCCAGGGCGTCACCCTGCTGACCGATCATGCGGAGCAGCGCGGTTGGTGCCATGCCGGCCCCCTCAGCACTCGAACCTGGTGTAGTAGTGCAGCACCGCCGGGATGATCCCGGCCGCGCCATTGGTCGGCGCGGTCACCACCCGGCCGCCGGCCGCGTTCTCCTCGTTGACGGCGAGCGCGTAGAGGGTGACCCACTCCATCCCGTACAGCGGGTCGGTGGCGTCGCCGGTCGTCTCGAGGGGCGCTGATGGTCATGTCGGAGCTCCGCCAGTCGTGCTCTTGCCAGTGTCGCCGCTAGGCGGCGTGCCGCGGACGCGGGTGCCCGCCGGGTCATAGGGCGGGCGGAGGTGGACGGTGGCGGGCCGGATGTCGCCGCCGATGTTGACCTGGTAGGAGCCGGATCGCAGGTACGCGGGCGTCACCACGTCCCCGTCGGGGTGGCGGACGTAGGCGAGGCCGACGTAGGCGCCGAGGGCCTCCCCCCAGGCGCCGGACATGACCTGGCCCACGGCCACGCCGTCGCGCAGCACCAGCTCCCCGCCCCACAACGCGCCCGGCGCATCCGCCGGCTCGTCCAGGACCAGCGAAACGAGCTTGCGCCGCGGGCCCTCCGCCCGCGCCTTCTCGACCGCCTCGCGGCCCAGGAAGCTGACGTCGGTGCCGAGTTTGCACGCGAACAGCAGGCCCGCCTCGACCGGGTTGTAGTCCGGGGTCAGCTCCCGCCCGAAGGCCCGGTAGCCCTTCTCCAGCCGCATCGACTCGATGGCGTAATAGCCGGCGTGGACCAGGCCGAACTCTGCGCCGGCGGCGATCAGGTCCTGGTAGACCCCGACCGCGAACTCGGCCGGGACATACAGTTCCCAGCCGAGCTCGCCCACATAGGTGATCCGGGTCGCCCGCAGCGTGTAGTACCCGAGATCGATCTCGCGGCTGGTCCCGAACGGGAATCGGTCGTCGGTGAGATCCGCGCCCGACAGCGAGCCCAGCAGGTCCCGCGACCTCGGCCCCATCACGCCGAAGACGGCGTACGCCGACGTCACATCCACCAGGGATGCGTGAGCACCCCGGGGAATCCGTTTCGCGATGTGGTCTTGATCGCGCTCAGTGGTGGCGGCGCTGCTGACCAGCAGGTATTCGTCGGCCGCCAGCCGGGTGACGGTCAGGTCCGACTCGTAGGTGCCGCGCTCGTTGAGCATCCCCGTGTAGACCGTCCGGCCCGGCGCGACGGCCACGTCCGCGGTGCACAGCCACTGCAGCGCCTGCTCGCTGCCCGGCCCGGTGAGCAGGTACTTGGAGAACGAGGTCTGATCGAAGACCGCCACCGCGGTGCGGGTGGCGCGCTGCTCGGCGGCGCAGGCGGGCAGCCAGTTCTGCGCGCCCCAGGAGTACTCGATGACCGGCGGCTCGCCCGGGAGCGCGAAGAAGTTCGGCCGTTCCCAGCCCATCCGGCTGCCGAAACAGGCGCTGGCCTGTGCCAGCAGGTGGTGCACCGGCGAGCGGCGGAACGGCCGTGCCGTGGTCAGCTCCCGGTTCGGCCACGGGATCGCGTAATGCAGGCCCAGGATCTCCCCCACCCGGTCGCGCAGCCAGGCGTTGTTGCCGTTGAAGGCGGCGAACCGCCGGATGTCGGTGCCGGTCATGTCCAGGCCGGGGTCCCCGGTGAGGATCTGTTCCGCCAGCGCCCGGCCGGCCCCGCCAGCCGAGGCGATGCCCACCGAGTTGAAGCCGGCCCCGACGAAGAAGTTCCGGCACTCCGGCGCCTCACCGAGGATGAACTGGTTGTCGGGGGTGAAGCTCTCCGGCCCGTTGTAGAACTTCTTGATGCCCGCGTGGGCGAGCGCGGGGATCCGCGCCACGGCGTTGTCCATGAGCAGCGAGAAGTGGTCCCAGTCCTCGGCCAGCAGCTGGAACTCGAACGGGTGGGGCAGCGCGTCGGGCGCGACCCACGGCTTGGCGTTCGGCTCGAAACCGCCCACGACCAGCCCGCCCACCTCCTCCTTGAAGTAGGTGTAGCCGTCCGGGTCGCGCAGGACCGGCAGATCGCGGTGGACCCCCTCGATCTGCTCGGTCACCACGTAGAAGTGCTCGCAGGAATGCAGCGGCACGGTCACCCCACACCAGGCGCCCACCTGCTTGGCCCACTGCCCGGCGCAGTTGACCACGATCTCCGCCTCGATGTCACCCTGGTCGGTGGTCACACCGGTCACCGCGCCACCGGCGGTGCGGATGCCCGTCACCCGGGTCCGCTCCCGGATGACCGCCCCGCCCGCACGTGCGCCCTTGGCCAGCGCGTAGGTCAGGTCCGTCGGGTTGGCCTTGCCGTCATCCGGCAGCCAGATCGCACCCACCAGGTCGCCCGTCTCCATGATCGGGTACCGCTCCTGGGCACGCGCCGGATCGATGATCTCGCAGTCCAGGCCGAACGCCTCCGCCACTGCTGCCGTGCGGCGGAGCTGGACCATGCGGTCCCCGGTGCGGGCGACGATGATCCCGCCGCACCGGCGGAACCCGGCGGACAGGCCGGTCTCCGCCTCCAGCCGCGCGTACAGCTCGGTGGAGTACTGCACGAGCCGGGTGCCGCTCTCCGACGCGCGCAGCTGCCCGACCAGGCCGGCCGCGTGCCAGGTGGTCCCGCACGACAGCTGCCCCTGCTCCAGCAGCAGAACGTCGGTGCAGCCCATCGCCGTCAGGTGGTAGGCGACGCTGGCGCCGATCACGCCCCCGCCGATGATGACGACGCGGGCGCGGGAGGGCAGCGGTGACGTCGGGGCTGGCATCGGCCTCCTAGTCGTCGCGCTGCACGTCGTCGAGCAGCCGGGGGAAGTCCGGGCCGGTCAGGCCGGCCACGGCGCCCTCGTAGCGCTCCATCGCCCAGGACCAGAAGTCGAATTCGATCGGGCTGGTGGCGGCCTGGATCGCGCCCCAGAGCGTCCAGCCGTACTTGCCCACCATCCCGAGCAGCATGGCGCGGGCGATCTTGTTCCGGAGTGTGCGCCCGTAGTAGGCGGTCACCAGGTCGGCCAGGGCGTCCGCGGACAGGTGACACTCGCCCCAGATGTTGCCGAGCTCGAAACAGGCGTCGTTGTTGCCCGCGTACTCGTAGTCGATCAGCCAGATCCGCCGGCCGTCGTCGATGAAGTTCGCCGCCAGCAGGTCGTTGTTGCAGGGGACGGTCGGTTCGGCGCGGACGGCCAGTGCCCGCCGGGCCGCCTCCAGCTGCGGCATCAGGCTGTCGTAGCCGGCCGGGACGCGAAGGCCGAGTTCGGCGGTCACCGCCGCGTACCGGCCCTGGATGACGAACATGTCGAAGTCGCCGGCGAACCTCGGGCCGGCGTGCAGCCGGCGGCATGCCTGGGCGATCCGGGGGATGTTGGCGGGCAACTGGACGTCGGAGTTGCCGAAGGTGCGCCCCTCGATGAAGCGCAGGACCAGCAGATTGTCCTCGGGGTGGTAGGCGACGACCGGGGCGCCGACGCCCGCCTGCGCGGCGGCCACGGAGTTGTGGTACTCGTGATCGCGGTTGATGGCGAGGAAGTCGCCCCCGCCGGACCACACCCGCGCGACGAAGGCGCCCGCACCGGTGGTCACCTTGTAGTTGTGGTTGGTCAGGCCACCCGGCAGCTCGGTGACCGTGCGCGGCGCGCCGGCGAGCCCGGGCACGCGGTCGAGCGCGCTGGACAGACCGGCTGCGATGGGAGCCGGGGCGCCCAGCAGGCCCCCCTCCTGCTGGGCGCCCCGGAGCTCGCTGCCCATCGCCGCCCCTCTTCCGCTCACCCCCGGGCTGCACCGATTGCTAGAGGCAGCGTAGATCGTGCGGCGCTAAAGGTCTAGACAAAACAAGCCACAACATGGCGAACTTCCGGATATGTACGAAGTGCCGCAAGAGCCCGCACAAAGGGTCTAGACAGTTAGGCGGCAGCGCCTTACGCTACGCCTCAGTCTGCGCCGTCAATCAGCGGCCCCGTGCTGTGCGGCTCCGCCGCACAGGGGAGGACCAGCCATGAGCGCTGAATCACAGGCCACCACCGACCAGCATGCGCAGGACTCCGCCGACCTCGCGCAATACGGCTACAAGCAGGAGCTGAAGCGCTCGCTCGGGCTGGGCAGCTCGTTCGCGGTCGCGTTCAGCTACATCTCGCCCTCGACGGGGATCTTCACCCTGTTCGCGCTGGGCCTGACCACCCTCGGCGGGGTGTTCATCTGGACCTGGCCGGTGGTCGCGCTCGGCCAGTTCATCGTCGCGCTCAACTTCGCCGAGGTCACCAGCCACTACCCGATCGCCGGCTCGGTCTTCCAGTGGACCAAGTACCTGGCGAACCGGACCTACTCCTGGTTCAACGGCTGGATCTACCTGTTCGCGGGCATCCTGACCATCACCGCGGTGGTGGCGACGCTCCCGCTGGCGCTCATCCCGGCGCTGAACGGCCTCGGCTGGAACAGCCTCGGCGTGGGCGACTCCGACACCGTACTGCACACCCAGCTCGTCGTCGCGCTGATCACCCTCGTGGTGATCACCGTGCTGAACATCTACGGCGTGCGGCTGGTCGCCCTCATCAACAACACCGGGGTCGTCTTCGAGATCCTCGGCATGTTCGTGTTCGCGCTGGTACTGCTCGCCTTCCACAACCACCAGGGCATCGGTGTGGTGACCAACAGCGGCGGCGTCCACGTCGCGCCCAACACGTTCCTCGCGGCCATGTTCATGAGCCTGTTCGTCATCTACGGCTTCGACACCGCTTCCACGCTCGCCGAGGAGACCCGCGACCCGCGCCGGGCCGCGCCGAAGGCCGTGCTCTATGCGGTGATCGGCGCGTTCATCATCGGCGGCGTGTTCCTGCTGGGGACACTGGTGGCGATCCCCGAGCGGCTGGGCGTGAAGGGGGCGATGGCGGCGAACGGCGGCCTCGGTCTCGGCCCGGCGCAGATCATCGACGCGAACTTCTCCACCGGCTTCGCGACACTTTACCTGCTGGTGGTCTCCGCGGCCATCTTCGTCTGCTGCCTGTCGATCATGGCGTCCACCATCCGCCTGTGCTTCGGGATGTCCCGCGACAACACGCTCCCCTTCTCCAAGCCGCTGGCGAAGGTCTCGCCGAGCCTGCACACGCCGGTATGGACCTGCATCGCGATCGCTGTGATCGCGGCGATCCCGTTCATCCAGTACTCCGGCGCCGGGATCATCGCCATCGCCGCGACCGGGACGATCTACTTCAGCTACTTCCTCGGCAACATCATCATCCTGCGTGCCCGCGCCCGCGGCTGGCCGAAGACCGCTGCACCGTTCCGGCTCGGCCGCTGGGGGATGGTGGTGAACATCCTCGCCCTGGTGTACGGCGGGGCCATGATCATCAACTTCGCCTGGCCGAGGGCCGTCCCCTTCACCAACCCCAAGCCCAACCAGTCCGGCGGGCTGCTCAACTTCCATATCGGGTTCCTGAACGACATCCCGATCTTGTGGACGGTGTTCGTCTTCATCGTCCTGATCGGGGCGATCTACTACCTGGCGGTGGGGCGGAGGAAGGAGTTCGCTCCGGTCATCGCCCCGGCCGGCGACGACGCGCCGCTGGTGTCCGGGGCGAAGCAGGACGGGTGACCGGCTGACCGATGCCGCTGACGCCGAAACAGCGCAGGACGCGGGTGGCGCCGGAGGTGCTCGGCCTGGCGCCGCCGGAGATCCTGCGGGGATCGGGCGCCACCGTGTACGGCCAGATCGAGGACTGGCTCGCGGAGGCGATCGGGGCCGGGCGGCTCGCGCCCGGCGACCGCATGCCGGCCGAGCAGGACCTGGCCGCCTGGTTCGGGGTGAGCCGGATGACCCTGCGCCAGGCGCTGGCCAAGCTGGCCAGGCGCGGGCTGGTGACCCGCGCCGTGGGCCGCCGGGGCGGGACCTTCGTCGCCGAGCGCAAGCTGGAGCAGGACCGCACCACGCTGGCGGGGTTCTCCGAGCAGCTGCGGCGGCACGGGATACAGCCGGGCGCCCGCGTGCTCTTCGCGACGCAACGGCCGGCCGGCCCGGTGTCGGCCGCGGCGCTCGGGCTGCGGGAGGGCGATCCGGTGCACGAGGTGCGGCGGGTGCGGCTGGGCGACGGCCGCCCGATCGTGCTCGAGCAGTCGCTGTTCCCCGCGGCGGTGTTTCCCGGGCTGCTGCAGTGCCGGCTCGACGGGTCACTGTACGAACTGCTGGAGACCCGGTACGGCCAGCGCCCGCACCGGGCACGGGAGAGCCTGGAGCCGGTCACGGCCGGGGTCAGGGAGGCGGAGGCGCTGGAGGTGGCCGAGGGCGCGCCGCTGATGCTGGTCGAGCGGGTCGCCTACGACCAGGCCGGGCAGCCCGTCGAGTTCGCCCGCGACCTGTTCCGCGGTGACCGCACCCGGATCGTCATGTGGACCTCAGAGCTGGCCGGCGTCCACTGATGCTGGCACGAGCCCGCAACGTCCTATGACACCTTCACCTCATGCCATAGCCCGCCATCCAGGTTCACCCCGTCGCCGCTGTTCTGGCCGGGAGCGGTGTCGCTCACGTAGGTGTACAGCGCATGCCCGTCGAAGGTGGCCTGGAGCGAGCCATCCGAGCGCTTGATCGTGCCGAGCTGGCCGGTCACGCCCGGGCTCAGGGTCGCCGGCCCTTTCAGCGGGATCCAGTACTGGCTGCAGGTGCCTTCGCAGTTCGACTTGGTGGGAGTGTCCCGGGCGAACCAGTAGAGGGTGAAGCCCTTGGCGTTGACCAGGACGGTCGCGCCACCGACCTGCGCCGTCTTCAGGCCGCCGCCCGCCGACGCGTAGGTCGGGACACCGCCGGCGGCGGCCACCGAGCCGCCAAGAGCCGCTAGGGCCAGGACCGACACGCCGGTGACCAGCCATCCCGCGTGTGGCACACCGGCCCGCAGCCTGGCACCGACCCCCCCGCCGGCGCCGGCGTGGTGCCGGCCGGCCGCGCCCGGCGCGGGGGTCAGCGCCAGCAGGCCCAGCGCCGCCGCCGCGGCCACCTCGATCACGCCGGCCACGATGCCCGCGGTCGTGCGCACCTCCTTGAACCCGAACAGGCCGAACCACACCGACAGCAGGTAGCCGCCCAGGGTCGAGAGGGCGAAGCCGGCCCCGGCCGCCGCGGCCAGCCGACTGCCCGTGACCAGCACGGCCAGGGCAAGGGCGAACCCGGCGATCACCTGAAGCAGGAACAGCCAGCCGATCGTCGGGATGGTCCGGTAGCCGGTCAGGTAGAGGTCAAGATGCATCGCCGCGGTCGCGGCCAGCAGCCCGGCGCCGGCCACCCGCAGGACGAGGCGCGGCCAGCCCGTCACCGTCCGGACTGGCCGCGGCTCCCCTTGCGTGGTGATGCTCCCCACCGACGGGCTCCTGTCAGTACCCGTAGCCCCCACCCCCGCCGCCAGTGGAGGCGGACGCGGCCGGGGCCGGAGCTGGCGTCGCGCCGGACGCTGTCATCTCCCACCACTTGCCGCCCGAGATGGTCAGGCCGTTGCCCTTGGCCATGCCGGGGGCGGTGTCGGCCACGTAGGTGTACAGCGGGTGCCCGTTGTAGGCGGCCTGGGTTGAGCCGTCCGAGCGGGTGATCGTGGTCAGCGTGCCGGTCACGCCGGCACCCGCCTTGGCTGGCCCCGGCACCGGCGTCCAGTGCTGCGCGCAGTCGCCGTTGCAGTTCGACTTGTGCGAGGTGTCAATCACGAACCAGTAGAGCGTCATCCCGTTGGCGTTGGTCAGCACCGTCTTGCCACCGATCGTCGTCGTCTCCAGCTTCTTGCTGGACGACTGCGGAGCTGACGCAGCGGCACTCGGCGTCGAACTGCTCACGGCTGTTCCGCCGCCCGAGCCCGAAGATGAACTCCCGCACGCGGCGACGATCAAGGCGGCGGCGGCGAACCCTGCGGGCGCCCACCATTTGCCACGCATCGCATCTCTCCGTTCATTGCTTGATGGTCCGGTACCTCAGATCACGTAGCGGCCAACCCATTCGTTCACCGGAGCGCGAGAATGCCTGTGTGCAGGACGAATCCAGCGGCGAGGCGGGACCACATGACTGACCACCCGGGCGGCGGGGGCCCGCCCGTCACCAGCGACGACCGCGACGGCACCGAGCCGGATGCCCGCTACACCTTCGCCAACGAGCGGACCTTCCTGGCGTGGAGCCGCACCTCGCTCGCGCTGGTGGTCGGCGGGCTGGCGATCGCGCAGTTGCTGCCGCCCTTCCCCGGCGTTCCCTGGGGGCGGCACGCCATCGGCACCCCGCTGATCCTGCTCGGCTGTGCCGTGTCGGTGGTCAGCTACCTCGAGTGGAAGGCCAGCCAGCGGGCACTGCGCCACGGGGAACCGCTGCCCCGCTCCCGGCTGCCCCACATCCTGGCGATCGCCATCGCGGCCATCGGCCTGCTCGCCGCGGCGCTCGCCCTGCTGTCGGCGGTGAGAACCCCCTGAACCCGCAAGCAGGGAACCCGCCGGCCGGGAACCCGCCGGCCCCGGACCTCGAAGAGGCCGATCCGGGGCTGGCCCGCGAGCGGACCGAACTGGCCTGGACCCGCACCGCCATCGCCTTCGCCGCCGTCGGGGCCGCCATCCTCAGGTACCGCCCCGCGATCGGGCTGCCCGTCGTCATCCTGTCCGCCGTCGTCTGGCGGCTTGGCCGGCTGCCCGGCACGGCGGACGAGGGAGGCACCCGCGACCGGCGCCTGCTGCTGATCACGGTGACGATCACCGGGATCTCGCTGGCGTCGCTGGTGCTGAGCTTCCCCTGACGGTACAGGCGGGCCGGCCGGCGCAGTGCCGGCCGGCCCGCCACCGGCCAAGCAGGCCGGCCGCCCCCCCGGCCCCCCCAGGCACAACGGGGGGAAGCTCCCCTCTGGGTTCTGCTTCCGGGGAGGGTACGTCGCCGGGAGCGGCGGCGGATCAGTCGAGTGCCAGCGCCGCGGTGGCGGCCAGCACGCCCGACGCCCGGCCCAGGTCGCCGGTGACATGCACGTCCAGATCGGCAGGGCTGGCCCGGTTCGCGGCCAGCCGGCAGAAGCCGACCACGTCGGTGACGATGGCGATGGAGGCGGGCTCGGGCGCGTCACCGCCGATCGCGACATCAAAGGTCCCGCCGCCGGGGCCGGTCAGGACCAGCCGCAGGTCGATCGGCCTCTGCAGGCCGGTCATGATCGCCCCGAAGGGCAGCATCCCGGTCGCGAGCTCGGTCATGAGGCGCAACGTCGCGGCGTCAGGCACCGACGCGGGCAACCCCGCCGCCTGCCGGATGTCGTTCTCGTGCGTCCACAGCTCGAACGCCCGGGCGACGAGCACCGCGCCGAGCGGCAGCGGGATGCCCCACACGGTGACCTCGGAGTCAACGTCCGCCTCGTGTACCATCGCCAGCGTGCGGTCGGCCGCGCTGCGCCAGTCGGTGCGGGTCGCGGCGACGGGTCGCCCGGCCTGGCGGTCCGCCACGGGCTGGGTGGACGTCACGTGATCCTCGTGCACCGGGTCGCCGGCCAGCGCGCGCTGCACGTCGTCCTCGACCCCGACCAGATGTCCGACCAGGCCCTGGACGTCCAGGTCCCGAATGACGTGCTGCCGCCAGTCCGGCTCGTTGAGGGCGCACAGCAGCCCGTAGAAGGCGTCGGCCGCGCGGCTGAAGGCCTCGGCCGGGGAGATCCGCGGGATATCCGGGACGGCGTGACCGGCGGGCCGCGCCCGCAGGCATGCCGCCATCACCCGCTCCCGCAGGCCGGCGGGAGGCGTCACACCCGTACGCCCGTCGGCGGTCATGACAGCTCCAGCAACTGCGGTTCGAGCACCGACTCCAGCTTGGCCAAGGCCAGTCTCAGCCGCGATTTCGCCGTTCCCTCGGGGATGCCGGCCGCCTGTGCGACCTCGCGGTAGCTCAGCCCGCCGAAGTAGGCGAGCTCCACGACCTGACGCTGGCTGTCGGGCAGCAGGCGCACCGCCTTCCGCACCACGCCTGCGGCCTCGGCGGCCGCCACTTCCTCACCCGGGGACGGGAGCTCCTGCTTGGGGGTCAGCCGCTGATTCCGCTCCTGCCGCGCAATCCGGCGCAGCTCGCTGCGCACGATGTCCACCGCCCGGTGCCGGGCCAGCACCGTCAGATAGGTTCGCAGCGAACCGGCCGCGGGGTCGTACCGGCCGGGGTGGCTCCACAGTTCAACGAAGACATCCTGGACCACGTCCTGCGCGGCGGTCCACTCGCCGAGGACGCGCAGCGCCGCTCCGTAGACGGCCGATCCGAGCCGGTCGAAGGCCTCGGCCAGTGCGTGATCGTCCCCGGCCGCCAGGCGGGCGGTGAGCAACGCATCGGTCGACTCCACCCCTGGGACGCTAGCGCGGTTCCCGGCCACCGGGCAACGCGGTAGCCACACCCGGCTGAGCGTGGCGGGCACCGTTCCTCCTCGACGTCCACGATAGGTACGTCGCCGCGCCGCGAGCCGGATCAGTTCCGGCCGGTACGCGGGGCGCGGGCCGTTTGTCTCGTTCGCGGCACCCGGGGGTTAGCAGCGCGTTATCGTTTGGCCAGGGGCCCGAACAGTGAGGACATCAGGTTGCCCGTCCCTACTGGCGATGCGCTCAGGTCCCGCTCCCGCTGCCACGGGTGCGTCGATGTGAGCTGGGCGGGGGGCTGAGCCATGAGCCGGAGCGCGTCTCGGGCGGAACACGGCGGATCCCGGGCGGGATGCATGCCGGTCGCCGCCGCGCTGGTCGGGGCCGCCGTGGCGCTGGTGGTGGCCGGGGCCATCGTCGCCTTCCTGCTGCTGCACACCACGGGCAGCCCGCAGACCACCGCGTCCGCCTACCTGACCGCCTGGCAGGCCCGCAGCTACGCCGAAATGGACGCGGTCACCGTCAACGCCCCCGAGGGCGGGGTGGCCGGCCCGCTGCGGGCGGCGGCGGCGCAGCTTGGCCTGCGCCGCATCCACCTGGTGCTCGGCCAGGTGACCCAGGACGGCGGTTCCGCGCAGGCGCGTTTCACCGCCACCGCCACCATCGCCGCCGGTCGCGTGTGGCGGTACTACGGCCAGCTGCAGCTCGTGACGCAGGACCGCCGCTGGTGGGTGAGCTGGAGCCCGTCGGACATCCATCCGGCGCTCCACGCCGGCCAGCGGTTCGTCGTGCACGCGGTGTGGCCGCCGCGGGCGCAGGTGCTCGCGGCCGACAACACCGTGCTGAGCTCACGGAAGGCCATCAACCAGTCCGGCTCCCTCTCGCTGGTGACCGGCAACGTGGTCAGGGCCACCGCCGCCCAGGCCAAGGCGCTCGGCGTCCCGTACCAGGCCGGCGACCAGATCGGCCAGGGCGGGGTCGAGCAGGCCTACCAGCAGCAGCTGGCCGGCCGGCCGGCCCTCACCATCCGCGTCGAGGGCCCCGGCAACCGCGCCGCCGCGACCGTCGCCCACCTGCCGGCCACGCCCGGCAAGCCGGTCCGCACCAGCATCGACATGCATGTCCAGCTGGCCGCGTCCGCGGCCGTCAGGGCCGCGACGACCACCAAGCACATCGATGTCGTGGCCATCCAGCCGTCGACCGGCCGGGTGCTCGCCGTCATCGAGCGGCCCGGCGGGTTCAATCGTGCGCTCCAGGGTGTGTTCCCGCCCGGCTCCACCTTCAAGGTGGTCACCGCCTCCGCCCTCACCGCGACCGGGCTCCGCCCGGCCAGCACCGTGCAGTGCCCAGCCCAGGTGAACGTCGGGGGCCGGACGTTCCATAACTTCGACAACGAGCATCTCGGCTCCACCAGCCTGCAGACCGCGTTCGCCGTGTCGTGCAACTCCACCTTCATCACGCTCGCGACACAGCGGCTGAACGGGTCCAAGCTCGCGTCGGCGGCGGCCACGTTCGGCTTCAACTCCCGGCCCAATCTGGGTATCCCCGCCACGCTCGGGCGGTTTACCATGCCGAAAACACAGATCGACCTGGCGGCCGACGCCTTCGGCCAGGGAACCGACCTGGTCAATCCGCTCAGCCAGGCATCCATGGCGGGCGCCGTCGAAGACGGCACCTGGCGGCCGCCGCAGCTCGTCGTGAGCCCGGCGCCGGCGCAGTCCGCCAAGCCGCAGAAGCTCAGCCCTGCTGTCCTGAACACGCTGCGCCCGATGATGCGGGCGGTGGTCACCACGGGCACCGCGGCCAACGTCGGTTTCCCCGGCGGGGTCTTCGGCAAGACCGGCACGGCCGAGTTCGGTTCGGCCCAGAAGCCACGCGCCCATGCGTGGTTCATCGGCTACCGCGGGGACCTGGCCTTCGCTGTGCTGGTCGAGGGCGGCGGCCTGGGGGCCGATGTCTCGGCGCCGATCGCGAACGCGTTCCTGCGCAACATGTGAGCGCCGGGATCAGCCGCGGCGGGTCACCGCCCACGCGGTGGCGCTGACCTCGACCGGCCCCCCGTTCAGCACCTTCCGGTAGCGTGCGCGCAGCTGCTGGCGCCGCTCCGGGGTCAGCGACGCCACGTAGTCCCCGGCCGGGCCGACACCGAGCGTGAAGGGCTGCCACCACTGCTCGAACGTCGCCGACCCGGCCCGGACGGTCAGCGTGGTGGCCTCCGCCCCGGCGAGCCCCGCCTGGTCGAAGAGCCGGGCCAGCTCGCCCTCGCCGACACCGGCCAGCCCGGATTCATCGGGCGCCGCGGGGTCCAGCTCGCGCACGGCATGCCAGAACGAGGTCAGCGGGCCACGGCCTTCGCCGTGATCCCACACGCATGCCGCGACCACTCCGTCCGGGCGGGTGACCCTGCCCATCTCGCGCAGGCCCGCCACCGGGTCGGTCATGAAGTGCACGACGAGCTGGGCGAGAGCGGCGTCGAACGCCCCGTCGGGGAAGGGAAGCCGTTCGGCCGCCGCCACGCTGACCTCCACGCCGGGCAGCCGCTCCGCGACCGCCTCGGCGAACGGTGGTGAGGGGTCGACCGCGTAGACCGCGTCAGCGCCCAGCCGGCCCACCAGCTCCGCCGTCAGGGCACCGGGCCCGCAGCCAACATCCAGCGCCCGCTGCCCATGCCGCACCCCGGCCAGATCGGCGAACCGCGCCGCCAGCGGCTCCGAGAACCGCCCCATGAAACGCTGATAGGCGTCCGCGCTGACGTCGAAACTCACGCGCCCAGCCTACGGGCTCGCCGGTCAGGCGATCTTGCGTGCGCCCGGGCCCGGCAGCGGTGTCACCTCGCGAGCGGATTCGAGCTTGTGCCCGGCCGCACACGCGAGCTCGAGCCCGATGGGCTCGCCGCAATCACGGTGCGTGAGTATGGCCTGCGGGCCCGCGGGGCTGGCCGCGTAGCGGTCGCCCCACTGCATCAGCGCGACCAGCACGGGATAGAGGTCCAGGCCCTTGCCGGTCAGCCGGTACTCGTGACGGCTGCGCTGCCCGTGCTCCTGGTAAGGGACCTTCCGTAGCAGGCCCTGGCCCACCAGCCGGGCCAGCCGGTCGCTGAGGACCTGCCTGGGCGCCTGCGTGCGGCGCTGCATGTCGTCGAAGCGGCGGACCCCGTTGAACACCTCGCGCAAGACGAGGAAGGTCCACTTGTCGCCGATGATGCCCACGGCAGCGCCGATCGTGCAGTTGGCGCCGTCGTAGTCGAGGATCCAGGGCCGTCCCATGCTCGCATGCTAAGTCCATTTGACAGACTCAGCAATCCAGGCGGATCCTGGGTCTGTGAAGCGAACCCAGGAACGGAAGCCTGCGGCGTCCGCCTGGCCTGCCACACCTGCTTTGCCTGCCGCGCCCGCTTTGGCTGCTACGGCCGCTTTGCCTGGCGCGCCCGCGAAACCAGCCCAGGCGCCCTGGCCGGTCTGGCCAGCCGGTCAGGTCCAGATACGGCAGGCCGCCAGCGCCGATCACCCGGCGCTCAGGGACTTTCTCACCGGCCTGTCGGTTCGGACCCGGTACCTGAGGTTCTTCGCCGGTGCGCTGCCGGCCAGTCCGGTGATGCTCCGGGCACTGGCCGGCGCCCGGCACGGTGTCGACGCCCTCGTGGCGACCCGGAACGGCGCGATCATCGGGCACGCCATGGCGGTGGATACTACGGGACCCGATGGTGCCGCGACGGCCGAGATCGGGGTGGTGGTGGCGGATGCCTGGCAGGGCCGGGGCGTGGGCTCGGGGCTGCTGCGCGCGCTGGCCGGCCGGGCCCGGGCGCGAGGAGCCACCACCCTTGCGATGGACGTCCTGGCGGAGAACCAGCGGGTGCTCGCCATGATCGCCGCCCGGTGGCCGGCTGCCCGGCATGACCGGAGTGCGGAATCGGTTACCGTGCACGCGCGGCTCGACTAGCGGGAAGGAAGGGCCATGCAGAACTCGCCGGCTCACGATGGCCTCCGGGTGCCAGCTCGTGGGAAGCTCACCAGGTGGGCGGTGACGAGGTCCGGGACGGCGTGACGCTGACCAACCTCGGCCAGCCGCTGTTCGCGGGCGCGGAAGCGACCAAGCGAGACCTGGTGGAATACCTGGACGCGGTCCGCGACCCGATGATCGGCGTGCTGCGCGACCGGCCGCTGTCCGTGATCCGCGTCCTGCGCGGCCAGGCGCCGTTCATGCAGAAGAACCTCCCCAAATACACCCCGCCGTGGGTCCAGACCGTATCGCTGTGGGCGGAGGCCTCGCGGCGCGAGGTCACCTACGCGCTGTGCAACGACCGCCGGACGCTGCTGTGGTTCGCCAACCAGCGGGCCGTCGAGTTCCACCCGGCCCTGGTCAGGGTCGGCCACTGGACCAGCCCCACCCACCTGATACTCGACATCGACCCGCCGGGCGACGACGCGTTCGGCCTGGCCGTCAGCGCCGCGCGGCTGGTCCGCCAGGCCCTCGCCGATGTCGAGATGGCGGGCGCGGTCAAGACCAGCGGCGCGAAGGGCCTGCATGTGTTCGTCCCGCTGGCGCCCGACGCCGCCATCGAGGACGTGGCCGCGGCCACCCGGGCGCTCGCCGCGCGGGCCGAGCGGCTGGACCCGGCGCTGGCCACCACCGCCTTCGTCCGCGAAGAGCGCGGCGGCAAGGTGTTCCTGGACGCGACCCGGGCCGGCGGCGCGACGGTGGTGGCGGCCTACAGCCCGCGCGCCCGGCCCGGCGTGCCGGTGTCCTTCCCGGTGGCCTGGGATGACCTCGACCGCGTGGCGCCAGCCGATTTCACGGTGCACACCGCGCCCGCCCTGCTCGCCGACGGCGATCCATGGGCCGGCCAGATGCCGCCAGCGCAGCCGTTGAGCGCCGATCTTGTCGAGGAGGGCCACACGATCCCGGTCGCCCGGGTGCAGGCGATGCACGAGGGCAAGCGGCGTGCCCGCGCCCGCCGCGACCAGCAGGGATAGGGGGCTGCCGAGGGCTGCCGGAATGACCGGCGCTGGCGGCGATGTTGCCGCAGGCATGGCAGCCAGTGTGATCGCCGCCGCGTTCGGCGGCCCCGACGTGCTCGCCGTCGTCGAGGAGCCTGCCGCCGAGCCCGGGCCGGGGCAGGCACGGATCGCGGTCCGCGCGGCCGGCGTCAACCCGGTCGACCACAAGGCCTACAGCGGCGCGTTCGGCGCCGATCCGGACCGGCTGCCGGTGCGGCCCGGGCTGGAGGCCGCCGGTGTGGTGTCCATGGTCGGGCCGGATGCGGTGGGCCCGGCCGGGCCGGTCGCGGCCGGCGACGAGGTGATCGCGTACCGGGCGCCCGGTGCCTACGCCAGTGAGCTGGTGGTCCCCGCGGCCGCCCTGGTTCCGAAGCCCGCCGCCCTGGACTGGGCGCAGGCGGCGTGCCTGATGGTGACCGGCGTGACCGCCTGGCACCTCCTGGCCGCGACGGACGTGCACGAGGGCGACACGGTCCTGATCCATGGCGGCGCGGGCGGGGTGGGGTTGATGGCGCTGCAGCTGGCCGCCGGGCGCGGGGCGACGCCGGTGGTCACCGCGAGCCCGTCCAAGCACGGCTTCCTGCGCGACCTGGGGGCCCTGCCGGTGGCGTACGGGCCGGGACTGGCCGGGCGGGTCCGTGCCACAGCACCCGGCGGCGTTGACGCCGCGCTGGACCTGATCGGGGCGGACGAGGCCCTCGACGTCTCGCTCGAACTGGTCGCCGACCGGGCACGGATCGCCACCATTGCAGGCATCGCGCGTGGCTTCCGGGAGGGCATCAAGGTTCTCGGTGGCGCGCCGGGTGCGGACCCGGGAACGCAGATCCGCGACGCCGCCCGGCTGGAGCTGGCCCGGCTCGCCCAGGACCGGGCGCTGCGGGTCTTCGTGACGCAGACCTTCCCGCTCGCCAAGGCCGCCGACGCCCACCGAGCCATCATGACCGGTCACGTCACGGGGAAGATCGCCCTCATCCCGTAGCGCGCTCACCCCCTGGCCCTCGGGCACGTCCCCGGCGAGACCCGGGTTTCGGCCGCGGCTGGGCCGGCGGGCGCCGGCTATCGTCGCGGCCGTGGAGCGGGTGGAGGTCGCGGTCGTGGGGGCTGGCCTGCTGGGCTCCGCGACCGCGCGGGCGCTCGGCGCGCGGGGCGTCCCGGCGGTGCTGCTTGAGCAGTTCGGTCCCGGCCACGCCCGCGGCTCCTCCCACGGTGCGACGCGCATCTTCCGGCTCTCTTATCCCGATCCCGGTTACGTCAGGATGGCGGTCAGCGCGCTGGGGGCCTGGGCCCGGCTACAGGGCGACGCCGGCGAACGGTTGCTGATCAGGACCGGCGGACTCGACGCCGGCCCGGGCGCGAGCCGGTGCGGCAGGGCGCTGGCGGACTGCGGCGTGGATCACTCCTGGCTGCCGGCCGGGGAGGTGCGCGAGCGTTTCCCCGGGATCGCGACGCGGCCCGGCGAGAGCGTGCTGTTCCAGCCCGACTCCGGCGTCTGCCTGGCCGGGCGTACGGTCGCCGCCCTGCAGCGGCTGGCTCAGCGCGACGGAGTGCCGCTCCGGGCACACACACCGGTACTCAGCATCGAGCCCAGGGACGGCCGGGCCCTCCTGCGCACCCCGGCAGGTGAGCTCTCGGCGAACGTGGCGGTCATCACGGCCGGGCCCTGGAGTGAGCGGCTGCTGACGGGAGCCGTCGCCCGCGCCCCGCGGCTGACCGCGACCCTCCAGCAGGTGCGCTATTTCCGGCCGAGCGACACGGGCGCGGGTGCGTGGCCGACATGGATCGAGTGGTCGGAGGTGGAGCTGATCTGGTATGCCGTGCCGATGGTCGGCGACGCCCCCGGTGTGAAGGTGGCCGCGCACGTTCCCGGCCGGGCCGTCGATCCCGCCGAGGGACCCTTCGACCAGATCGACCCCCTACAGGACGACCAGGCCGCGGAGTATGTGCGCACGCGCCTGCCAGGGCTGGAGCCGACCCGGCTCGGGCCGGAGACCTGCTTGTACACGATGACCGCCGATGAGGACTTCGTGCTCGATCGCGAGGGACCGGTTGTCGTCGGTGCCGGCTGTTCGGGTCACGCCTTCAAGTTCGGGCCCCTGCTCGGCGAGATGCTGGCCGACCTTGCCCTGGGCAAGGACACCAGCATCGGCCGGCAGCGCTTCTCGCTGGCACGGCACGCCCTGGCCACCGTGCCTCAGGTCTCAGGCGCCGGGCTCGCTCCTGGCACCGGTTGCCCGCCCGGCCTTCCCCGTGTATGCTGAACGAGACTTCATGAACTAATATTCATGAAACTTCGTTCACGGAGGATCCGGATGGAGATCGAGATCCGCGGCCTGGTGAGGGCGTTCGGCAAGGCACCCAGGCGCGATGTCACCTAGAAAACCGGCCGTCCTGCGCGACGGCGACGGCCAGGACCTGCGCGACTATCTCATCACCACGGCGGCGCGGCTGATCGATGAGCGGGGCAGCGCCGGGCTGGGCGTGCGTGACATCGCCCGGGAGGCCCAGGTCGCCGACGGCGTGCTCTACAACTACTTCGAGGACAAAGAGGACCTGCTCGCCCACGCCCTGCTCGCGCACGTGGCCACCGTCATGGAAGGCATGCCCCCGATGCCGCCGGCCGGGACCGGGGCCGTGGCGGAGAACCTGCGGCAGTTCATCGACATCGGCATCGGGGCGCTCGCGCGGGTGGTTCCGGCCTTCGCCGGGCTGCTCGCACAGCCGAAGGTACTCAAGCGCTTCCACGCGATGGTCGGCGGAGATGCCGCGTTCGCCGGCGAAGCGGCGGCAGGCGGCGAAGCGGCGGCAGGCGGGGAGGCGGCACCACGCGGCGAGGCGACACCAGGCGGAGAGGCTGGCCCGGATCGTCCCGGCGGGCTGCCGGGCATGCTGACCGCCTACCTGCGCGCCGAGCAGCGCCTGGGCCGCATCCGCGAGGGGGCCGACGTCGATGCGGCCGTGACCCTGATCGTCGGCGCGATCCACGGCCAGATCCTGCCGCGGGTTCTCTTCAGCCCGCCGGGCAGCCCGATCATCCCTCCCCCCGATCTGGCGGGGCGGATGGCGGAGACGGTCGTCGGCGGCATCGCGCCAGGATCGCCGCACCGCTAGCCGCGGCCGCTGCCAGCGGTCGCGGGAACGCCGTGCTCAGCCGCCCGCGGCCTCGCTGAGTTCCACCAGGTGGCCGTCCGGGTCGCGCAGGAAGCAGCGGATCTCGGCGCCCCAGTCGTGCGGCGCCGTGAGGAAGTCGGCGCCCCGCGCCCGCAGCGCCTCATAGGCCGCCCGGCAGTCAGCGACTCGCAACGTCATCGCATGGCTGACCTGATCCGGGTCGACCGGTGGCGTGAAGACCACGCCGGGCTTGTCGGCGGTCGGCCCGCCCCCGGTGACCAGGAGCAGCCACGTGCCGGCGAAACGCAGCACCACGCTGGTCCCCCCGTACTCGCGGTACGGTTCCGCGCCGAGCACGTTCACCCAGAAATCACGGGACCGGGCCGGGTCCGCGACCACGAGAATGTGGGTGACCGCGACGCCGGGCCCCAGCGGGCCGGCCTCCTGCTGCTGCTCCATCACGGCCTGCCTTCCTGCCCAGGCGCACTCCTCTGCCGGGCGCACTAAGCCCTACCCGCCGATCACCGACCCGAAGAGGTCCGCGTACTGGAGCAGGTGACGGTCGCCGAGGTAGTGCTTGCGGACGTGTTCCTGCCCCGCGCGGCCCATGCGCCCGGCTTCGGCGGGGTGGTCGAGCAGCCACCGTACCTGTGACCCGAACGCGGCCAGATCGGCCGGGTCGCGCACCAGGAGGCCCGTGCCGTCGGTGATCTGGTCCAGGATCCCGCCGACGGCCGAGCCGACCACGGGGCGCCCCTTCCACATGCCCTCCGCCACCGTGAGCCCGAAACCCTCGGCGAGGCTCTTCTGCACGATCACGCTCGCATGCCGCTGGATCGCATTGATCATTGCGGCGTTCTCCTCGATGTCATCGAGGGGCAGGGTGACGAGCAGCACCCGCGCCCGGGCCGAGGCGGGCAGGCCCTGCCACTGCGCCACGCACTCGGCGAGAACCTGGCCTCCTTCCGGGTCGTCCGCCACCCCGCTGACCTCGGGCCCTGCGAGGATCAGGTACCCGTCCCCGCCGGGTGCCACATGCTCGGCGAAGCCGCGCATGACGCCTGCCATGTCCTTGAGCCTGTCCCAGCGCGAGACCTGCACGACGACCGGGTCGGCCGGGCCGGGCCTGGTCTCGCCGGTCACCCTCGCGGCCCGGGTGACCTCGCCGCTCGTCCGGTCATGGCGCGTGAACCGCCCGGGGACCGGCGGTGGGCCGCCGCCCAGGACCCCGATGATGGCCAGGATCGCTGCCACCGTCTCCGCCCCGAGCTCCTCGTTCTTCGCCGAGTACGGGTCGATGGACGGGGGGATAATCCGGGTGAGCGCGCCCGGAACCCACGCCGGAACGTACTGCCGCCGGGTGAAGACGTAGCCGTTGGCGGGCGCCAGGTACGGCCGGAGAAAATCCCACGCCGCGCGGGTCACGTCATTCTGCCAGTCCACGCCAATGTGACAGCGCCAGACGACCCGGGCACCGGCCTGGATCACGGCTGGCACCAGGCCCGCCGTCTGCGGATCATGCAGCAGGACGACGTCGCCGGGCCGCACGAGCCTCAGCAGCTCGTCCGCGTTCGCCGCGAGCACCTGCTCGTAATGGCCGGCGTCGGCCGGGCCGACCGTTCCGGCGCTGCCCACCTCGCCGTGAATCTGGTTGTGCACCCGTTTGGTGATCGCGAAGAATCCCGGGTCACCGCCGATCACGGTCCAGCGGATGGCGATTCCCAGGCCTGCGGTGTATCCCGCCAGCACCCGCAGCATCTCGGCGACCCCGCCACCGACCGCGGTGGAACTGACGTTCCAGATGGTCCGCCGGCCGAGCCGCTCGCGGAACATGGTGGCCTCCGCGAGCAGCCGCGTGTACCGTTCGGGGCCGATGATCGGCTCAAGCTCGGCGGCGTCCAGCGGCGGCACGGCGACCTCACGCAGCAAACTCACCTGTCCATCCCCGGCGGGCACTCGCCCGCCGCACAGCCCCCGGCCGGTGCGCCCGGCGGATCAGCCTCGCCCAGCCGAGCCCTCGGCGATCTCGTAGGACCACAGCTCGCTGCTGACACCGACCGGCCCTTGCGCCGCGCCGCCGCCACGCTCGGGCGCGCCGCGATGGCCGTGCCCGAACGCCGGCGAGTTCAGCCACGCCTGGAAGCTCGCATCGTCCCGCCACCGGGTCACCACCAGCCAGGTCGTGCGCTCGTCGGTCGGCTTGAGTAGCTCGAAGCCTTCGAAACCGTCCTGGTCATCGACCGCGCCCGCCCGGGCGGCGAACCGGCGGGCAAGCTCGTCCCCGCTCTCGGCCGGCACCGTAATGGCGTTGATCTTCACGACCGTCATGTGCTCAATCATGCCAGCCGTCGCACCCCGGTGCCGGGACGCCGCGGTCATGGCGGCACCGGGCGTGGGAACATGTGGCCACGGCGCGGCGTGGCTCACGCCGCCGAGGGGAGGCCGAATGCCAGCCGCTCGCCTGGGTGCCCGGCAGCTCGGCTCGTCCGGCCTGGACGTGTCGGCGCTGTCGCTCGGCTCGTGGCGCACGTTCGAGCGCCTGCCGGCCGAGACCGGGATCGCCATCGTGCGGGCCGCCCGCGACGAGGGCATCAACTTCTTCGACGATGCCCGCTACGACGACGAGACGGGCAAGGCTCCCATCCCGACGGGATACTCCGAGGTGCTGTTCGGTGAGCTGTTCCGCGGGGCGGGTGTGCGGCGCGACGAAGCGGTCGTGGCCAACAAGCTGTGGTGGGAGTTCTGGCCGGAGCAGTGCGCCGCGGCGGAGCTGGACGCTTCCCTGCGGCGCATGGGCTTCGGCCACGTCGACCTGATATATGCGAACCCGCCCCCGGCGGGCCTGGAGGTCGCCGACCTGGTCGCCGCCGTCGGCGGGCTCGTCACCGCCGGGAAGGCCCGCGCCTGGGGCATGGTGAACTGGCCCGCCGGCCGTTGCGCCCAGGCGGTCGAGGCTGCCGCCGGCCAGGGGATCGCACCGCCGTGCGCGGTCCAGCTGCCCTACAGCCTGGTACAGCGGTCCTGGGTCGAGGACCCCACGATGACCCAGGCGCTCGCGGCGGCCGGTGCCGGCCTCATCGCCTCGTTCTGCCTGGCGGGCGGGGTGCTCACCGGCAAGTACCGGTCGGGTCCCGCGGCGGGCCGCGCCGCCGGCATGCTCGGCGAACCGCGGTTCGCCCCGGCGATCGCGGCAGCGGACCAGCTCGCCGGAATGGCCGCCAGGCTGGACACGACGGCGGCCGCGCTGGCGCTGGCCTTCCCCCTCACCAATCCCGCCGTCACCAGCGTGCTGTTCGGGGCCACAAGCGTGCGGCAGCTCCGGGCCAACTGCGCCGCGATCGGTCTCAGCGACCGCTTGCGCCCGGAGGACATCGCGGAGCTGCTGCGCGTCGGGCTCCCCCCGGCCCTCGCCGACGCTTAACGACTGGCGCCGGGCGGCCCGGCATCTCAGGCGACCCGCGGCCGGTGCTGCGGTGCGCGGGCGAGCGCACCGGCCGATGTCGTCAGGGACGCCTCCAGCACCATCCGGCGGCGCCGCGGATCCATCAGGTTCACGCCCATGACCGCCAGGTCCTCCGGTCCCGGTGTGAGCACGGTGACCCGGATGCCCGCCGAGCGCAGCGCCCGGACCTCCCGCAGCAGCGCCATGGTGATCAGTGCCCGCAGGCGCCGTTCCAGCCGCTCGAGCGGGTTGCGGGGCAATCGCCCGGGCGCGGTGCTGGCCATCGGGGCGAGCACAACAACCTCGTCCACCCCGGCCCGCGCCAGCGCGCCCAGCGAGGTCGGGGAGCGCACACCGCCGTCGACGTAACGGCGATCGCCGATCACGGCCGGTTCGTACCAGCCGGGGATGGAGCACGAGGCGACCACGGCATCGGGCAGCGCGGCCCGAGGTGCGCCCGGCCGGCCGAAGAACACCCGCCGGCCGCGGTCGTAGTCGACGGCGACGATCCAGGTCCGTCCGCCGCCGACCCAGTTGGCCGACGATCCATGGGGCACGGCGTGGCCGTATGCGTGGGCGTGCAGCGCGCGGACCATCTCGCGCAGGGCCCGGTGACTCCCCCGGCCGCGCAGCACCCAGGCGCTGGCACCGACTCCCGGATGCACCCGGTGCGGCATCAGCAGCGAGGTCATCAGCAGCCGGGGCGAACCTACCCGCAGCGCCGGGGGCGGGGGCCACGGCCCGTCGGCGACATCACCCACGCCGGCGTCGGCCAGCACGCCGACGGCCTCCCCCCGCTGGTGGGCGATCATCTCATCGATGCTGATCCCGCAGCGCAGCGCGGCGGCGAGAACGCTGCCGGCGCTGGTCCCGACGATCAGGTCGACGGCGGCGAGCGGGCACGGCAGGCGCTCCTGCACCGCCGGCAGCGCACCAGTCATCCAGGCCGCCCCGAGCACACCGCCCGCACCGAGCACGAGGCCGACCCGTGGGCGGGGTCTCCCGGGCACCGTTTCAGGACCCACGCGTACCTCCCGGGCCCACCGCCGCCGGCGCCGCCCCCGGGCCCGGCGTGTGGGCCTTACCCCTAGGTTCCCCCGGCGTGGGGTCCGTTATGACCGGGCGCGGCGTCTCGCCGGGGTAGGGCGCTGCCCGGCGGACTGCGCCTGAAGTTCCGCCAGGCCGCGGCGAGCCCTTGGTCAGGACGTCGGGCGTCACCCGCGAGGCGTCGGGGCTAAGGCCGCCGGGCAGAGCCGGCCGTCATCATCCGGGCGGTGTCAGCCGGCGCCTCCAGCCGAGTTGCCCATCGGGTCACCGCGATCGAGCTGGTTGTCCGCGGCCCAGGCGGCGATCTGCGCGCGCGAGGAGAACCCCAGCTTGCCCATGATGTTGGCAACGTGCCGGGCGGCCGTCGACGGGCTGATGAAGAGCTCCTCCGCAATCGACTTGTTGCTGCGGCCAGCCGCGACCAGCGCTGCGACCTGGCGTTCCCGCGGCGTCAGCGTGGCGGGCAGCGCCGCTGCCACCTCATAGTCCCCGACAACGGCCAGCGTGACGGCGTCGCCAGATGCCGCCCGCGGCCCGTCCAGCGCCAGCGCGACCGCCGCCTCGCCGCTCATCGCCCGGCCCTGCGTCCACAGGCGCACGACGGCCGGCTCCCCGAGGAGGCGGCGTGCCGGAGCCAGGTACCGCTCCCGGCGTGCGCCGTCCAGCGCGGGATACCCGGCGGCCTCACGCAGCGCGGTCGCCGCCGCGGTCAGCTGCACGGCCAGCTCCGGCCGGTCCTCCCGGACGGCCAGGGACGCGAAGGCCTCAAGCCCCCGCGCCACGCCGATGCGTGATCCGGTGGAATGACTGAGCCGGATGCTCTCGGCGAGGTGCTGCCTCGCCTGCCCCATGGAGCCCAGGTCCATGGCCACCCGCGCCAGCCCGGCCAGGCAGCGCGCCATGTCGGGACGGGCGTCGATATCCCGCAGGATCGCCAGGGCCTCCAGGTACCGGGAGTGCGCGCCGCCGGGATCGCCGCGCAGCCGCGCCAGGTCACCGAGGCCGAGCAGCGCCCGGGCGACCCCCCACTGCTGGTCGATGCGGCGCATGATGCTGATCGTCGACTTCGTCAGCTGCTCCGCCTCCCGCAGCCTGCCCAGGAGCCCCGCGATCGCCGCCCGGTTGCCCAGCGCGTATCCCTCATTCCACCCATCACCGGTTGCCTGAGCGATCGACAGCGCTTCGTCGGCGGCCGACGCCGCCTCGTCCGTCCGCCCCGTGTGCAGCGCGATCTCGCTGAGAAGGTTGAGCGCGGCCGCCGTCCACCACGTGTCCCCGGCAGCGCGGCACAGCTCCAGCCCCGCCTCGGCCCAGGACTCGGCCAGGGCCGAGGAACTGGGCAGGGCGAGCTGCGCGCGCCCCACCAGGGCGGCGCCCCGGACCCGTGGGGAAACGGCGGGTGCATCGATCGCGAGCAGGGAGTCCAGCCATTCGCCGCCCTCGGTGAAGGTGCCGCGCACGATCCAGCACGGCCGGACCGCGGTACAGGCCCGCAGTCCCGTCTCCGCGTCGCCTTCCGCCAGGCAATGGCCCAGCACCTGCGCCACATTGCCGGCGTCGACGTCGTACCGGCGGAAGACGTCGACCCGTGCCGACCACGGCGCGGCGACCTGCGCCATCCCGATCGCCAGGTTGTGCTCCGCCAGCGTCACGGTGTAGTCGCGGAGCCTGTGCTGGAAGGCGGCGGTCTCGCCGGCGTCCGCAAGGCGCGCCGCCGCGTACTCGCGGATGGTGTCGATCAGCCGGTAGCGCGCCTGGCCGAGCACTTCGGGCTCACGCACCACCAGCGACTTGTCCATCAGCGAGTCAAGCAGGTCAAGAACGTCGCTGGCCGGGATGTCGTCATCGGAGCACACCTGTTCGGCCATCTCGAGCGACCAGCCGACGAAGACCGAAAGCCGCCGCAGCAGTACCTGCTCGGAGGCGCTGAGGAGCTCATAGCTCCAGTCCATCGCGGCGCGCAGGGTGCGCTGGCGAGGTGGCGCGGTCCGGTTGCCGGTAGTGAGCAGCCCGAAGCGGTCGGCCAGCCGCGCGGCGATCTGCTCCACCGACAGCGTCCGGACCCGGGCGGCTGCCAGCTCGATCGCCAGCGGCACTCCGTCCAGCGCACGGCAGACCGCCGCGACGGCCGCCGCGTTGGCCTGGGTAAGGGCGAAACCGGCAAGCGACGCGGCGGCCCGGGTGACGAACAGGCGGATCGCCTCATACCGGAACGCGTCCTCGGGAGTGGTGGCAGCGCCGTCGGGTGCGGCGGAGAGCGGCTGCACCTGCCACACCGTCTCGGCCGCCACGTGCAGCGGCTCACGGCTGGTCGTTATCACGCACAGGCCCGGCGAGCTGGCGAGCAGGCGCTGGCAAAGCCGCGCGCACGCATCGATCAGGTGCTCGCAGTTGTCGAGCGTCAGGAGCAGCCGGCGGGGCCGCAGCGCGTCCGTGAGCGTCTCAAGCAGCGGGCGGCCGGGCTCCTCTCCGACGCCGACGGCGGACGCCACACGCGAGACGACGAGATCGGGCTGCCGCAGATCACCCAGCTCGACAAACCACGCCCCGTCGGGGAATTCATCCGCTACCGCGGCAGCCACCTGCAGAGCCAGCCTGGTCTTCCCGATCCCCCCGGCCCCGCAAAGCGTCAGCGCACGCGTCACGCCCACCAGCCGGTGCAACTGGTGGAGTTCGCGCTCACGGCCGACGAAACGATTTTGCTCGTGGGGCAGATTGGTCGGAATCTCTCGTTCCCCTTAGCTGATTCCGGCGCGCGGCATCCTTGGTCATCCCAACGATAGCCCCGGGCGAGCTCACCAAAGAAGAATGAGCACATCAGCGGACGGCCCGCAGACGGCGCGCGCGAGGGTGCGGGGACCGGCTCCCAGCCCTGTCCGGGCGCTCCCGGGCTGGCCGCCGACCGCCGAGCGAATACATATCCAGCTACATAGTTCTGACGATGCGGCAACGTTCGCTGTCCCCTACTGTCCTGGCATCAGCTGAGCACCGGACCGGCAGAGGAATGGCGTCGATTCGGTGACGGCTGACGGTGTTGGCTCCGGCCGCCGGGGCCGACCGTGCCGGGGGGGCGTGCGGGCTTGCGGACGCTTGGCTGGCTTCAGCTGTACGTGATCTCGCCGCGACGGCGCGGGCAACGGCGGCCGGAGCACCATGCCGGGCATCGCTGTGCCCCGGTAACCCAGATCCCTTGCGCACCTTCGAGCAAGCGCTCGTCCCCAGGGACTGTGCTCACGGGGCTGTGCCGCGAGATGCGAGCGCGGACCTGGCCAGGTGCGCTGAGTCCCCGTGGCGGGCAGGACACACCAGGGGCCGGCGGGTTGCGCTGCGCACCGCATTTGGTCAGGATGCGAACAGGTGCTTTCGGGGCATAAGCCGGCTAGTTCCGACATTTGCCGGGCTTCACCAAGGGCAGACATGTTCGTATTCGAATGCGAGGCAACGTTCGAGGCCGAGCCAGAAGCGGTCTGGAACGTGTGGACCGACGTGGCCCGCTGGCCTGAGTGGGATGTCAGCAAAGAGATGTCGCGGCTCGACGGCCCGTTCGAGCCGGGTGTCTCCGGCTGGGCCAAGCAGCGCGGCAACCTGGGCGGGTCCTTCATCATCACCGAGGTGAATCCCGGCCGGGGCTGGGTGACCGAATGCCCCATGCCCCTGGGAAAGGTCATCTTCGACCACGAGATCGAGCCGCTCGCTGGGGGGCGCGTCCGGGTGGTCAAGAGGGTCGGGGTTCAGGGCGGATTCGGGCCCCTGCTGCGGCTGTTCGCCCCCAAGATGCGGCGCGATATCGCCGAGTCCCTGGTCGCCCTGGGGCGGCAGGTGTCCCCCGCCCACCGCAAGTTATATCGCCGCCCCCCACCACCCTGACGGGTCACTCCATCCGGTCGAGGATCTGCCGTACCAGGTCCATTGAGGTATGCGGGTGCAGGAAGGCGAACCGTGCGACGGTCTCGCCCTCCCATGCCGATGGCGGGATGAACGCCACCTGGTCGTGGAGAAGCTGGTCGGCCCACCGCTTGTACTGCTCCGGGGCCCAGCCGCGGCGACGGAACAGCACCACGCCCAGATCGGGCTCGCGGATCAGCTCCAGGTAATCGCGCGTGGCGATCTCGGCGGCGGTCTGCTTCGCCAGCCTGATCGCCGCCTCGATCGCCTCGCTGTAGGCACGGACCCCGTACACCGACAGGGAGAACCACAGCGGCAGGCCGCGCGCCCGCCGGGTGAGGTGATAGGCGTAGTCGGTCGGGTTCCATTCGCCGGGCCGGTCGTGGATCACGTCAAGATAGGAAGCGTCCTGCTTGTGCACCGAGCGGGCAAGTGCCGGATCGCGGTAAAGAAGAGCGGCGCAGTCGAACGGCGCGAACAGCCACTTGTGCGGGTCGACGACGAACGAGTCGGCGTGCTCGATGCCGTCGTAGGCCGCCCGGACGCTCGGCGCGAACAGGCCCGCGCCGCCATAGGCGCCGTCGACGTGGAGCCACAGGCCGTGCTCACGAGCCACGGCCGCCGCGCCGGCCAGGTCGTCAATGATCCCCGCGTTGGTCGTGCCGGCCGTGGCGACCACGGCGGCCAGCGATGACGGGTCGCCATCGGCCTCGATCGCCGCACGCAGCGCCGCGCCGGTGAGGCGGTGATCATCGGTGGCGACGGTCAGCGGATCCATCTCCAGGATCCGCATGGTGTTGACGATGGAGGAGTGGGCATCGGTGCTCACCGCGACCCGGAACCGGCGGCCCCGGCCAGCATCGCCGGCCTTGCGCTTGGCGACCTCCCGGGCGACCACCAGGGCTGACAGGTTTCCCGCGGACCCCCCGGAGACAAAGCACCCGCCCGCCGAGCCGGGCAGGCCTGCCCGAGCGGCAATGAGGCGCAGCACCAGATTCTCCGCGTGGATCGCGCCCGCGGCCTCCAGCCATGAGATCCCCTGGATCGAGGCGCACGAGATGAGCATGTCGAACAGCAGCGCGGCCTTCGTCGGGGCTGCCGGGATGAAGCCGAGGTACCGCGGGCTGTCGGCGGAGATCACCGCCGGTGCCATGACCGAGGTGTAGACGCCCAGCACCTGATCGGAGTTGTGCGGCTCGTCACCGAGCAGCCCTTTGAGCGCGGCGTCGAGTTCGGCGGGGTCCCGTGAGCTCTCATCCAGCGGGACTGGGTCCAGCCGCAGCCGGTTCTCCGCATAAGCCAGCACCGAGCGGATCATCTGCTCGGTCGTCGGGTCCACACTATGCATGCGCGCAACCTAAAACGCAGGAGTTCGGTGCGGCAAGCGCGGACCTAGCCCAACGTGAAGGGATCGCGCGTGTCGCCGCTCAGTTCCACCCACACCGATTTGCTCTCGAGGTATTCGTCGATCCCGGTGATGCCGTTTTCCCGGCCGAGCCCCGAAGCGCCATAGCCGCCGAACGGCACGCTCGGGGCGACGACCCGGTAGGCGTTGATCCACACCGTGCCGGCCCGGAGCTTGGCCGCTACCCGGTGGCCCCGGTGAATGTCCTTGGTCCACACGGCACCGGCCAGCCCATAGGGAGTGTCGTTGGCCAGCTTCAGCGCCTCGTCCTCGCCGGTGAACGTGTAGGCCGACAGCACTGGGCCGAAGATCTCCTCCCGGACCACGGTGGACTGCGGGCCCACCCCCGTCAGCACGGTGGGCTTGACGAAGAAGCCGCCAAGCCCGGCGTCGGCCGCCCCGCCGTAGGCCACCGTCGCGCCCTCGTCCTCGGCGGCCTTGAGGTACCCGAGCACCTTTTCGTACTGCGGCCCGTTGGCGACCGGACCCATCTCGGTCTCCGGGTCGTTGGGGTCGCCGAGCTTGATCGCCGCGGCCCGCTCGGCGACCAGCCGGACGACCTCATCATGCACGGTCTCGTGGACGATGAGCCGCGAGCCGGCCATGCACGTCTGCCCGGTCGCCGCGAAAACGCCGGCCACCAGCCCGTTCGCCGCGGCCCGCAGGTCGGCATCCGGGAACACGATCTGGGGGGACTTGCCGCCCAGCTCCAGGGTCACCTTGTTGAGGTTCTCCGCCGCGGCGTGCGCGACCGCACGGCCGGTCGCCGTCGAGCCTGTGAAGGCGATCTTGTCGACGCCGGGATGGCCGGCCAGCGCGGCGCCAACCTCGCGCGAGAGCCCCGTGACGGCGTTGAACACCCCGGGCGGGAACCCGGCCTGCTCGAACAGCTGGGCAAAGCCGAGGGTGGAGACCGGGGAGTGCTCCGACGGCTTCACCACCACGGTGCAGCCCGCGGCCAGCGCGGGTGCGACCTTCCAGGTCATCAGCAGCAGGGGCGAGTTCCACGGCGTGATCGCCGCCACGACACCCACCGGCTCACGCCGGGTGTAGACGAGATAGTTCGGGTTGGGCGCCGGGATCTGCCGCCCCTCGAGCTTGTCGGCCAGCCCGGCGTAGTAGTGGTACCAGCTCCCGAGCCCGTTCATCTGGCCGATCATCTCGCGGTAGAGCTTGCCGGAGTCGTTGACTTCCAGGCGCGCAAGCTCCTGCGCATGATCTGAGATGAGATCCCCCAGGCGCCGGAGCAGCGCCGCCCGGGCGAACCCCGTCAGCCGTCCCCAGTCACCATCCAGCGCCGATCGCGCGGCCGCCACGGCGGCATCGACGTCCTCGGGGCCGCCGTCGGGCACCACGGCCCAGCTCCGGCGGGTGTAGGGGTTTTGCGACTCGAACGTCCGGCCGGAGACGGCATCCGCCGCCTTGCCGCCGATCAGCATCCGCAGCCGTGTCAGTTCCGCCGCCATCGCCCTGCCTGCCTTCCTCGATGCCAGCGCTCCCGCCCCGGTTTCCCCGGGACGGCACCCCAGCGCCGACCCCGCAGCGATCCGCGTCCGTGCCGAATACTACGAGCCCTGGCGCCCCGCACTGTCTCGTGTTGCGCCAGGTGCCTGCCGGCCGTGCAAGATCTTGGCCATGAGCCACTCACCGGCCTGGACCGGCTGGTACTTGGGCGGGTTCCCGGGCCCGCAGCAGGACGGAATGCACTCGATGACCTGGTCGGGCTCGCAGTCCAGGAAGCGGGCGACCGACCGCCGGCGCACCGGGCCCTGGGCCGCGGCGGGGGGCGGGAGCACCCGGTGCAGCGTTGACGTCCACCGGTCGTTGGTCCACAACAGGCCGCGCGGCCGGTCCGGCCACACCGTCGGGGCGTAGAAGGCGCCGTGACCTTCGTAGTACGGGTCATCCTGCTCACGCCGGCCGACGTTGAACGCCTCCATCAGGTCCGGCGGGGTCTGCTCTCCCGGCTGTGGGCCAGCGCCTCCTTCCCCGGCGAGCTGTACCCCCGGTTGGCGCTCGCGTCGGGCACCACCCACCGCAGCTTTTCGCCCATCGGCAGATCGAAGAACGCGGCCCAGGTGTTCAGCAGGTCGTCGCACACCGGCCCGGGAACGCCGTGCCCGGTCACCTGGAGGAAACCGAAATCGCGGCACGCGGCGTCCACCTGAGCGGCCACCGCCCGATTCCCGCCACACCCCTCTCGTGAGACGGTGCGAGATCGATGACGGGAATCGGGCTGGCCGCTGCGGCACCCATGCTCACAGCTCGTACACCTGCAGTTCGAGCGGGGTGATGCCGCCCGAGCTGATGGGCACGATGTCCATCGGGCAACTCGACAGCGCGACTAGGCAGTCCTGGGTGGCGCAGAACGCGATGTAGTCACCGGGCCGCGATGAGGCCGGAGCGGACACGAGCGTGCCGTCGGGCTCGGCCCGGACATCCATGAAGATGTTGAGCGGCTGCGGGACGGCCGTTATCTCCAGCCCCCTGCCGCGCAGCGCCTCAGCCAGGTTCCCGGCGCACGAACGGTGTGACGCCGCCGCGCCCAGCGATGCGTAACGGGCTGGGTCGCATGCGGCGTACAGCATGTCATGCCGCCCGGGCGAGGTGTCTTCGACCACGGACAGGATCGGGCGGCGGCGGTTGGTGAGCACCGGGTCACCTGGCCGGGGGAACAGCTTCCTGATAGCCACCCTGGTGTGCGATGCGCTCGCGAACTCACCGGGATCGGCGGCGGCGAAAGCGAACAGGTCCCCCACCTGGCCCCCGGCGACGTCAATGACGCGGAAGCACTGGCCTTCGCCCAGCGGCACGGCCCGCCCTTCACCGCCCGGCACCCGCAACGTATCCATCACTCCCCCGCCAGCTCATGATCGTGACGTGATTGTCGTCCTGACTGCACCCAAGTCATGATCACGCTCCTGGAACCGGTGGCCGTCGTCGTGATCACGACATTAGTGTGCTCCGGGCCCCGGTCGCATGATCACGCCCACGGCCCGGGTGCGGCGCGGCAGGCTTGTTCAGGCAGCGGGCTGGTCAAGCGGGGTTCCGTTCTGGCACAGGGGGCAGCCTGCGGCCGGCCACACCTGGCTGGGCATGGTCGCGCCGACGTGGAAGGGCAAACCGAGCGTACCGGTGACCACGGTGCTGGCCCGGCCCATGGCCAGCAGCGCGGCGACGGCTATCGGGACCGCCCCGGCGTCGCGGAGTTCCTGGCAGCTGGCCCGCACGGCCGTGCCGGCGTTGATGGCGTCGTCCACGACGGCGACCCGCCAGCCGTCGATCCGGTCCCGCAGCGCCGGGGCGAGGCGGTAGGCACCCGGCTGGGACGGGCCAGGGCCGGGGTAGACGGGCAGGAACGCGACGCCAAGGATGCCGGCGATCATCAGGGCCAGGTACGCCCCGCCGGACAGGGGCCCGCACACCGCGGCGGGCTGATACCGGCCGAGCCGGCCGGCAAGGCGCTCGACGTCGGGCCGGAGCCGGTCCGGGAACAGGAACAGGCCATCCAGATCCAGCCACAGGTCGCCGTGATATCCCGTACCGAGATCAAAAATGTCCCCGCCGGGGGCGGGCAAGCTCGCTCACGTGGCTGCGCACCAGCCTATGCTCGCACCTGCCTGTCAGCTTCCGTGAAAATCCCGTCCGGCACCCGGCACGGGCGGCAGCGACCCGGCGCGCGGGAGATCCACGGCCCGCGCCCGCACGGCGGGGCGTCCCTTGACCCCCCTTCGGCCAGCCGGTCAGATTGATGGGGACAGGTCGTGGCATCCAGGAGGAGCTATGGCACACCCGGACGCATCCATGGCAGATGGCGAAGGCCCGGGCGGGCGGGCATTCGACCCAATCGAGATGCTGGAATCGGCCGCCGACCTGATGAACCCATTCGTGGGCGCGAAGCAGATGCCCTGGCTGGCCGGTGAGCTGGTGAAGATCCCGCTGGGCCGCTCCGGCGTCACGTTCGAAGAGGGCGATCGCCGGTTCGCGGACGTGACCTGGCAGGAAAACCTGTTCTTCCGCCTGCTCGGCCGTGGTTACCGGCTGTTCGAGGAATGGACGGGCCGGATGGCCGACGCCGTGGACGGCCCCTGGGACCGCCAGGCCCGCGCGCGTTACCTGGCCAACCTGGTCACCGCCATGGCCTCGCCCACCAATTTCTTCTTGACCAACCCGGCCGCGCTGAAGCGCGCCTTCGAGACCGGCGGAATGTCGGCCCTCCGCGGCGGGCGCAACATGGTGCGCGACCTCGCCCGGGGGGGCATGCCCCAGATGGTCAACAGGGAGGCCTTCCCGGTGGGCGAGAAGCTGGCGTGCACACCGGGCGCCGTCGTCTACCGCGACGAGATCTTCGAACTGCTGCAGTACACGCCCGCGACGGCGGCCGTCCGCGGCCGGCCGCTGCTCATGGTGCCGCCCGAACTCAACCGCCACTATGTCCTCGACCTGGCGCCGGGGCGCAGCCTGGTGGAGTTCGCGGTGGCCAGCGGCATCCAGGCGTTCATGATCGTTTGGCGGAATCCCCGGGCCGAGCTTGGGCATGGGGGCTGGGGGCTGGACGACTACCTGGCGGCGCAGGCCCGGGCGGCCGAGGTGGTCAAGAAGATCACCCGCAGTGACACCGTCAACTGGCTCGGCCTGTGCGCCGGCGGGATCACTACTGCGCTCACGCTCGGGCACCTGGCCGCCACGGGCGACGGGTCCGCCGGCTCGGCGACGTTCATCGTGACGATGCTCACTAACTCCTGCCCCAACATCATCGGCATGATGGACACCACCAACTCGCGGAACGCCCTGCGGCGGGCCGCCGCCAGCGGCCAGGTCATCCCCGGGCGCAGCGTGCGCACCGGCTTCACCTGGCTGCGCCCGAACGACCTCGTGTTCAACTACCTGGTCAGCGGGTGGCTGCTCGGCCAGGACCCTCCCTCGTTCGACGTGCTCGCCTGGAACGACGATGCCACCGCGATCACCGCGAAGTTCGCGCTGGAAAGCACCGAGCTGCTCGTGGACGCGATGGCGGGCCGCCGGCCCGTCACCGTGCTCGGCACGCCCATCGACCTCGCGAAGGTGGACTGCGACAGCTTCCACGTCGCCGGATACACCGACCACATCACGCCGTGGCGGGCCGCCTACACCTCGACCCAGGTGCTGGGCGGCGACAAACAGATGGCCGTCGTCAAGTCGGGGCACATCCAGTCGTTCGTCAACCCGGCCACGAGCACCCGCTATGACTACTGGGAGGGCCCACCGGCCGCCGACGACCCGGACCAGTGGCTCGCGGCGGCGGCCGTCCACCACGGATCCTGGTGGCCGCAGTGGATCCAGTGGCTGACCGCGCGTTCCGGGACAGAGAAGGCGGCGCCCAGGGCGCTCGGCAGCCGGAAGTATCCGACGCTCGGGCCCGCCCCAGGCACCTACGTACGCGGGTAACCCGGCCGAGGAGACAGTGGCAGGCAGTGAACATCTCAGAGATCCGCGAGCTCATACGGGTGAGCCCGCCCGAGCTGCGTGCGGCACGTCGCCGGCTTGCCCGCTGCCACGACATCCCTGACCTGCGCCGCAGCGCGCGGCGGGTGATCCCGCGGCCGGTGTTCGACTACGTTGACGGCGCCGCCGACGAGGAGCTGAGCCTCGCCGGCAACGTCGCGGCGTTCCGGCGCTGGCGCTTCGTGCCGCGGGCGCTGACCGATATCTCGGCGGTGGACACCACCGGGCAGGTGCTGGGACATGCGGTCCCGCTGCCGCTGGTCCTCGCGCCTACCGGGTTCACACGCATGTTGCATCCGGCCGGGGAGACCGCGGCCGCCAGGGCGGCCGCGCGGCGCGGCCTGCCCTACACGCTGTCCACGATGGCAACCACGTCGATCGCCGAGCTGGCCGCCGCTGTGCACGGTGACCTGTGGTTCCAGCTGTACATCCTGACCGACAGGGGGCTGACCCGGGAGCTGGTCGACCGCGCCGCCGCCTGCGGGTACCGGGTCCTGGTGGTCACCGTGGACACGGTCGTCGGGGGCAGGCGCGTCCGGGACGTGCGCAACGGCCTGACCGTCCCGCCCCGGCTGACCATGCGCACCGTCGCCGACATAGGAGCGCATCCCGCCTACTGGCTGCGGATGCTGCGCAGCCCGGCCATGAAATTCTCAAATCTCGCCGTCGGCCGGTCCATGACGATCGCGGGCTCGGCCCGCTTCTTCCACTCGGGCATCACCTGGGACGACATCGCCGACCTGCGGGAGCACTGGACCGGCAAGCTGGTCATCAAGGGGCCGCTCGGCGCCGCCGACGCCCGCCGGGCCGTCGAGGCCGGCGCCGACGGCCTGCAGCTGTCCAACCATGGCGGACGCCAGCTCGACCGCGCCATCGCGCCCATCGATCTGCTGCCCACGGTGCGGGACGCGGTCGGCGGGGACCTCGCGGTGCTGGTCGACTCCGGGGTCCGGCACGGCGCCGACATCGCGACCGCCATCGCGCTCGGCGCCGACGCCGCCGCGATCGGCCGCGCCTACCTGTACGGCCTGATGGTCGCCGGTGAGCCCGGGGTGGACAAGGCCCTGGACCTGCTCGCGGAGCAGTTCCGGCGAACCCTGCAGCTGCTGGGCGTCACCTCCGCCACCGAGTTGCGCAAGCACGGCCCCGAACTCCTCGTCCGCGGCTGAGCCGAGACCCAGGCGCATCCGGCCGAGTAGAGTCACGCCCGTGAATGATCAGCAAAGGTGCGCGATAGTCACGGGTGCGGCCCGCGGAATCGGCGCCGCGGTAGCGAAACGACTGGCGCGGGACGGTCACACGATCGGGGTGATCGACCTGAGTGAGGCCGACTGCGCCACCACCGTCGAGGCCATCACAGACCAGGGCGGGTCGGCGACGGCGGTCGCCGCCGACGTCGCCGACGAGGCCGCGGTGACCAGCGCCGTCGAGCGGGTCGCTGCCGAGCTGGGGCCGCCGATGGTGCTGGTCAACAACGCCGGCTTCGCCCGTGACGCCGATCTGCTGGAGATGACCACCGAGCAGTGGGACGCAGTGCAGGGGGTGCACCTGCGCGGGGCTTTCTTCATCACCCGGGCCACCGTGCCTTACATGGTGGAAGCTCACTGGGGGCGCATCATCAACGTGTCGAGCATTTCGGCCCTCGGCCACGCCGGCCGCGTCAACTACGCCAGCGCGAAGGCCGGGGTGATCGGCTTCACCAAGGCGCTCGCCCTGGAGCTTGGCTCCCAGGGCATCACCGTCAACGCGATCGCGCCCGGTTTCATCGTCAGCGCGATGACCGCCGCCACCGCCCGCAGGCTCGGCCGGGACTTCGAGGAGCATCAGCGCATCGCGGCCCAGTCCATCCCAGTCGGCCGGGTCGGCCAGCCGGAGGACATCGCAAACGCCGCGGCATTCTTCGCCAGGCCCGACTCCGGCTTCGTGTCCGGGCAGATTCTTTACGTCGCCGGCGGGCCCATGGACTGAGCCTGCTGCTCGCAGCGGCTGGTGGTCACACGTCAGCCACGCTGCGGACGGTCACCGGCCAGGCCAAGATCGCCGTAGACGTCGTAATGCCGCACGGTGAGGTCCCGCTCGACGAGGAACTGCTCGTCGCGGGGGTAGAACACGGCCCGCTCCGGGTCTGGCCCGGCGAACGCGACGACGTTCTCGAGCCCATCCCAGGCAGTGATCATGGTGAACTCGGTCCGGTCATCGTCGCGGGCCCGGCGGAGCATCAGGACCGCGCGGTTACCGGCGACGTTCGCGTAGCCGGGCAGCGCGACCTCGCGCATGTACTCCTCGTAGGCGTCGGCGTCGGCGGCGCGGGTGGCGCCGGTCCAGATCCGGGCAATCACGGTCTCCTCCGGTCACGTTTTCCGTCACGATTGCTTGCTGTCCAGGTACTGCAGGAGCTCGTGGGCGGCGAGCTCGATTTCCTTGTGCCGCCACTCGGCGGCCCGGTAGTAGCACGCGATGATGCCCATGCGGTGGACGCGACGGAAGTCCCCGTAGACAAACGCGTACCTGGCCTTGGTCTGGTCGCGGGCACCGTCGGTGAGCCCGAGATGCCATTGGGCGTAGTCCTCCCACGTGTGCGACTTCAGGAAGGCGTTCCGTTCGCTGGCGCCGGGCTGAACTTTGCCCCAGTCGCTGCGGAGCACGTACTGGCGGCGGTCGATGAGTTGTCGCGCCCAGGCCACGGCCTGCGGGTTCACGGAGTATGAAGCCATTACAGCATTTTCACCCATAGCCACCCGGCAGCCCATTGGAGCCGAGATGACGATCCTGAACGCCGAGAACCCCGCCCACGCCGCGGCCGCAGGCCGGCTGCGGGCCGAACCGATCATCTGGCTGACCACCGTGACCCGGTCGGGCCAGCCACAGTCGACCCCGGTCTGGTTCTTGTGGGAGGCCGGTGAGTTCCTGATCTACGGCGCTGCGAACGGGCCGAAGATCCGCAACATCGCGTCGAACCCGCACGTCTCCCTGCATCTGGAGGGCAATGGGAGGGGCGGCGCGAACGTCATCTTCGAGGGCACCGCCAGGCTCGACCCCGCTGGCCCCGGCGCCGATGCCGTGGCCGCCTACCTGGACAAGTACCGCGGGTTCATCGACTCCTACGGCTGGACACCGGAGAGTTTCGCCGGGGACTACCCGCACCGGCTCCTGGTGTCCCCGACCCGCGCCCGGATCTGGTGACCGCTGGTCAGCCGGTGAACGGCGTGAGCAGGTGGCTGAAGTCCCAGGTGCCTTGCGTGATGCCCGAGCAGGTGTTGCTGTCGCGGGTGCCCGGGCACCCGCCGTTGTCGCGCTGGATCGCCCAGATCGACAGGAGATTCATGTTGTTGGCCTGGGCGAAGCTCAACATCGTCTGCGCGTCGGCGAGTGAGGTCACCTCGGTCTTCTTCGGGTAGTCGTCGATGCCCGGGAGCAGAGTCATCGCTTCCTTATTCCAGATCTGCGCCGAGGTGAGGCCCGGGTAGATGCCGGCCAGCTGGGTGTGGGTGTTGGTGGCCGCGTTGACCGCCGCCTGGCCCATGTTCACCACGCCCTCGCCGGCGATGTAGTAGTCGAACACCATGATGTTGACCGAGCTCACGGTGGCCCCGTTGGCGACGGCGTTCTGCAAGACGGCCTCGCCGTTCGGGTCGAGCCCGTACTGCTCCACCGGGAGGGTGTACTGGATCTGCAGCGGGATGCCCTGGCTGGCCGCCCACGCCTCGGTCATGGCGATCGCATTGTTCCGCCGGTCAACGCCCGTGGTGTTGTTCAGCGACTTGGCCTCGACGTCCATGTCCAGCCTGGTGACACCCAGAGTGGTGATCACCGACTCATAGTCGGTGGCGATCTGGCTGACGCTGCTGCACGAGTCGGCGATCTCGGTGCCCCCCTGGTCGGCGCTGAATCCGCCGAATGAGGGGATCACGTCACCGCCCGCGGCGCGCAGCGCGGCGATGTCCGCCGTGTAGTAGTTCAGCGGCTGGGCCGGGCTGCCGTTCCAGTCCAGAGCGCATGAGCCCTTCTTGGGCGTCTGGAGGAACGCCAGCGTGAAGTATTTCGCCCCCGACTGCTGGGAGGTCGCGGCGATGCTCGGAGTGTTGGGGGCGAGATAGGTCTCGTAGTACGGCGCATAGACGTGCGCGGGCAGCGGCGTGTAGGTCGCAGCAGCCGCGCGGCCGGCGGTTCCGGCGATCGGCAGCAGCAGGGCAGCCAGGACGGTCAGGCCGCCGGCCAGGCGATGGCGGATTGTCATCGGGCGTCTCCCGTTGGGTTCAGGCCGAGATGTCGATCGTGGGGACGTTCCAGCCGGACACGCTGACCACCGGAGTGGCGCCCTGCAGGTCGGCTGAGTTCCAGGTGACGGTCAGCTTCTGCGACTCGCCCGGGAACAGCGTGATGTCGTTGCCCTGCCATATCGAGGACTGCAGCTCGTTGTCGCCGGGCAGCTCCTGGCCGCCGGCGGTGCCGCGCCGCACGTCCGCCCGGAGCAGGAAGGCGACGGTGGACGGGGAGGTGTTGGTGACGGTGACGGTGGTGGCCCGGTCCGCGCCGTCCGGCCCGGCCTGCGTGGTCGTCGCGGCGCTGGCCGTGATGGCCGACTGCGGCAGCGTCTGCAGCGCCTGCAGGTTGGCGTAGGTGGAGATCACGCCCACCGGCTGGCCCAGCGACTTGGTCCAGTTGACCACGTCCGGCTGGGTGGACAGCCAGTAGACGTTCCGGTCGGCGAGCGACCCGTTCTGCCGGAGCACCAGCTCGACGAAGTAGACCTGGACCGGGTTGCCGGCCGGCACCTTCGGGGTCAGCACCCTGGTCAGCACCTGCTGGCTGGCCAGCGTGATGTTGCCGGCGGTCTGGTCGTCCAGCACGGCACCCGTCAGGCTGTAGACCTTCGCCTCGACCGACAGCCCGGACTGCGGGGTGTTGGTCAGGTTGTCCAGCGTAACGGTGCCGTTGTCCAGCGCGTACAGCGCGAGCACGGACCGGTTCGCCTCCTGTGCGCCGAAGTAGCTGCCGGCCTGATCACCGTCGCTGTTGTAGAGGTTCCACAGCAGGCTCGGCCAGCCCTTGTTCATCTGCCAGTAGATGGTGCCGGTGGATGGCAGCGGAGTGTTGTTCGCGTGGTCGATGAACGCCTCGAACTGGGCCCGGGTGTTCTCGTAGTCCTGGGCCTGCGCCTGCTCGACGTACTGGCTGAGGCTGGACCACGGGCCGTACCTGCTGGACAGAGCGGTGTCGAAGTGGCACAGCGTGCCGAAGGAGTAGCCGGTCTTGCACCGCACCGGGCCGCCAGCCGCCGCCCGTGAGCCGGAAACCCGGGATTCGCCCGCTCAGCCCAGCTGGAGCGCGACGGTGAGCAGGCCGGCCGCGGCGAACGACGCGGCGGCCCGCAGGTGGTTCCACGCCGTCCAACGGCTGAGGTAACCGGCCCAGCGCCCGGCGGCGCCGGCGCCGTCCGGGTGGAGTGCCCCCAGCGCGTCGTTGAGCGGGACGTTGGCAGCGATCGTCACTACGATCGCGCCCGCCAGGTAGAGGGCGCTGCCGGCGAGCACCCAGAGTGCGGGGCTCTGGCCCCAGGCCAGCACGGCCCAGACTGCCAGTCCCACGCAGGCCAGCGCGGTCCCGAACAGCGCCGTCATGAACGCCGGGGTGACCGCCAGCTTGTTGATCGACTGCATGGCGGCGATGCCCTGCGCCGCCGGAAGGCGGCGCAGGGCGGGCATCACGAACGCCGAGAAGGCGAAGAAGACCCCGGCCAGCAGGCCGCAGCCCAGGGCCGCCGCGAGCACCGCCCACTCCAGCGGGCGGGTCACCGGGCACCGTCCCAGATCCCCGTGGCGGCGGTCCGGCGCGCGTAATCGCCGAAGTCGCGCGGCTCACGGCCGAGGGCACGCTGCACGCCATCGGCGAGCCGCGCGTTGCGGCCGTCGAGCACCTCCGTGAAGAGGTAGGTCATCAGCGACACGACGTCGCCGGGCAGCGACTGCTCGCGCATGGCCGCCGCGAACTGCCCGATCGTGACCGGCACGAACCGGACCGGGCGGCCCGCCGCGCGCGCGATCTCATCGGCCGCTTCGCCGAAGCGCAGCAGCCGCGGGCCCGTCAGCTCATAGACGCGCCCCGCGTGCCCGGCTTGCGTCAGGGCCGCGACGGCGACGTCGGCGATGTCCTCGGCGTCGACAAACGGCTCCCGCACGCCGTCCACGGGCAGCGTGACCTCCCCCGCGAGCACCTGCTCCAGCAGGAAGCCCTCGCTGAAGTTCTGGCTGAACCAGCTGCACCGCACGACCGTCCACTCGGCACCCGCCTCCCGCACGGCCCGCTCGGCGCGCTGGGCCTCTTCCTCCCCGCGGCCGGATAGCAGCACCAGCCTGCGGGCACCGTGCGCCACGGCCAGCTCGGCGAACGCGCCGACCGTGCCAGCCGCGCCCGGGACGGCCAGATCAGGGAAGAACGACACATACACCGCCGACGCACCCTGCAGCGCCGGCGCCCAGGTCAGGCGCTCCTCCCAGTCGAACGGCCGATCGCCCGAGCGCGTGGCCACCCGGGTCGGGACGCCGCGCGCTCGCAGCCGTGCGGCCACCCGCCGGCCGGTCTTGCCGGTGCCGCCCAGCACCAGCGTCGTTCCTTGCGTGCTCATGTCTTCGTTCATGCCACCCAGTAAAGGTCGCCCTATCTGAGAGCGTCCATGGCTGGATTGCGCAGAAACATGCGCAAGCGTCTAGAATTCTGTCGTGGACGCGGTTGCCGGGCTCCTCGACGGACCCAGGGCGCGTGGGGCGTTCCTGCTGCGCTCGAGCATGGATCCGCCGTGGTCGCTGCGCATCCAGGACGAGGCGCCGCTGACCCTGGTGGCGGTCGTCCGCGGCGAGGCGTGGATCGTGCCCGAGCGCGGGACGGCCGTGCGCTTCGACCACGGGGACGTCGCCGTCATCCGCGGCCCGGACCCCTACACCGTCGCCGACGACCCCACCACTGCCCCGCAGGCGGTCATCCACCCCGGGCAGCGCTGTACCACGCCCGAGGGGCAGGAGCTCAAGCAGATGACGGACCTCGGGGTGCGCACCTGGGGCAACACCCCGGACGGCGCGACGGTCCTGCTGACGGGCACCTACCAGCTGGACGGCGAGGTCAGCCAGCGCCTACTGCGGGCGCTGCCGTCACCGCTCGTCCTGCGCGAGGGTGACTGGGACTGCCCGCTGATCCCGCTGCTCGCAGACGAGATCGTCAAGGACGAGCCGGGCCAGGAGGCGGTGCTCGACCGGCTGCTCGACCTGCTCCTCATCGCGGTGCTGCGGGCCTGGTTCGCGCGCCCCGACGCCGCGGCCCCGAGGTGGTACCGCGCGTACGGCGATCCGGTCGTCGGCCGGGCCCTGCGCCTGCTTTACCACAACCCCGCGCACCCATGGACGGTGGCCGAGCTGGCCACCGCGGCCCGCGTGTCGCGGGCCAGCCTGGCCCGCCGCTTCAACGAGCTCGTCGGCGAGCCGCCCATGGCCTTCCTCACCGGCTGGCGCATAGCCCTGGCCGCCGACCTGCTGCGCGAGCCCGGCGCCACCATCGGCGCCGTCGCGTCCCAGGTCGGCTACGGCAGCCCCTTCGCGCTGAGCACCGCGTTCAAGCGCATCCGCGGCATCAGCCCGCAGCAGCACCGCGCCCGCGCGCTGCAAAGCTGACGCCCGCGCGGGTCCGCCCTCCGATGACTTTGCGCCCGCCGTTTCGTCAGAACGATCCCGGGCAGACCCCCGGGACCATGCCGTGAGCACGAAGGAGACCGTGATGAGCCTTCCCCGAATCGCTACCCGGCAGGAGTGGCTGGCCGCCCGCAAGGAGCTGCTCATCAAGGAGAAGGAGCTGACCAGGCAGCGGGATGAGCTCAGTGCGGAGCGCCGCAACCTGCCCATGGTCGAGATCGAAAAGGACTACGTCTTCGACGGCCCGGACGGCGCCGTCCGCCTCATCGACATGTTCGAGGGCCGTCCCCAGCTGATCATCTACCACTTCATGTTCGACCCCGAGTGGGAGGACGGCTGCCCGAGCTGCACCGCCGGCACCGACGAGCTATCGGCCGGCTTCTTCGAGCACCTGCACACCCGCGACACCAGCTACGCCATGGTGTCGCGGGCGCCGCTGGCGAAGCTTGACCGCTGGAAGGCCAAGAAGGGCTGGGACATCCCCTGGTACTCCTGTTTCGGGACGGACTTCAACTACGACTTCGGGGTCACGATCGACGAGTCGGTCGTCCCCGGCGAGTACAACTTCCGCACGAAGGCGGAGTTCGAGGCCAGGGGGTCGGAGTTCTTCGCCTCAGACCAGCCCTTCGAGATGCCGGGCCGGAGCTGCTTCCTGCAGGCCGACGGGCGCGTGTTCCACACATACTCCCAGTACGCACGAGGCCTCGAGTCCACCGGCGGCTCCTACTACTTCCTCGACCTCACCGCGCTGGGAAGGCAGGAGGAGTGGGAGGAGCCCAAGGGCCGCAGCGAGTCTGCCAGGTCCGCCACGCCCGACTTCGCGTCCTGACGCCCGGCCGCGCTACGCGCGGAGAGCGCGGCCGAGGAAGGCGGCGAGCCGGTCGCTGGGGCCTGCTCCCGGTGGCACGGCAGCCGGCGCGGCGAACAGCGGGTGCCGGCCGGTCTCGGGGACGAGCAGTGGTGCCAGCGTGAGCAGGTCAGCCGCCAGCGGCTGCGGGATCGGCCTGCGGTGCCCGCATGCCTGGGACATGTCCCACCCGTGGACCGCGATCTCGAGGGCTGCCACGCCTTCCATGGCGGTGGCCGCCAGCGGGCAGCCGGCGATGTAGACGACGCGGCGCCGGCGGCCCGCACTGGCCGACGCGCTGCGAAGCCGGCCGGCCCGCTCGCGGAAGATCCGGGCGAGGTCAGCCGCCGGCTCACCCTGCGCGGCGGCGGGTACCAGGCCGACGCGCCCGGCGTCGATGCCCTCGTGGAGCGCGGCCAGCGACTCGTTGGCGTGCCGGAGCAGCATCTCCAGGTCCCAGCCCCGGCACGGCGTCGGGCGCGGCAGGAACTCCGGCGCGACCTCACCGGCGACGCCGACCGCATAGCCGATCGCCCGGTCCAGCAGCCCGGCCCCGCACTCCTGCCCCGCCGCCGGGCCGGCCCCGGTCACCGGCGCTGCCCTGCCGCCCCGGTCGTGGAGGGGAGGGTCTGCGCCATGCCGAACGTGGCAAGCAGCTCGGGCTGGTTGAACGAGACGACGTGCGCGATGCCTGAGGCGGAGACCGTGAGTACCTGCACCGCGTGGGCACGGTGCACGCCGTCGTGCCCGCGCAGGTAGGCGGCGAACGCCGGCTGGCCATTGGCCGCGGTGGGGACCATCGCGAAGTCGCCGGGCCGGCCGAAGACACGGAAGGCGAGGAAACGCCCGATACGCTCGCGGCCGGCGAACCAGCCCGGCAGCGGCGGCATCTCGAGGACGGCGTCGGCGCGCAGCAGCCGCGTGAGCGCGGGCACGTCGGCGTTCTCGAAGGCCGACGCGTACCGGTCGAGCAGCGTGCGCAGCTCCGGCTCGCCGGGCTCGCGGATCTCGCCCGGCGCGGGCGCTGCCTGTCGGAGATGGTCACGGGCGCGCTGCAAGACGCTGTTCACCGCGACTGTGGAGACCCCGAGCAGACCGGCGACCTCCGAGGCCCGCCACGCCAGCACGTCGCGCAGAATAAGCACCGCACGCTGCCGGGGCGGCAGGTACTGCACGGCGGCGATCAGGGCCAGCCGCACGCTCGCTCGCGACGCGGCGACCGACGCGGGGTCGGCGGATTCGGCGCGCAGCAGCGCGTCCGGGAAAGGCTGCAGCCACGGAACCTCCGGCCGCGCCGCCGCCAGCGGCGCTTCCGGGTCCTCGCCGGGCCCGGCCAGGCCGGACGGCAGCGGCCGCCGGCTGCGGTTCTCCAGCGCGCGCAGGCACGCGTTGGTGGCGATCCGGTAGAGCCACGTCCGCAGCGACGCGCGGCCCTCGAACTCGCCGTAGGACCGCCACGCCCGGATCAGGGTCTCCTGCACCTGGTCCTCGGCATCATGGACCGAGCCGAGCATGCGGTAGCAGTACGCGAGCAGCTCGGGCCGGAACGGGTCGGTCAGGCGCGCGAAATCGTCGCTGCCGGGCGGGGGGTTACCCGGTTCCGCCCCGGTCCCTGCTGACATCGCCACTCCTGCCGGTTACCGCGTGAACGTTCCTCACGCGCGTGCCTCACCCGTACAGATCCCAGGCAGCAGCAAAAGTCATCGGCCTGTGCTGCGCCCGCGCGACGTCCGCCTGGATGCCGGCCGCCGGCGACGTCCGGTGAGTTCCCGGGGTCGCGCGGATCTGTAGCTGTGAAACCCGCAGGAACAAACCTGCCACGCGCGACAAGGAGCAACAGGATGCCAGCACAAGAGCTCTCAGGAACAACCGCACTGGTCACCGGCGCCAGCCGGGGCTTCGGCCGTGGCATCGCCGCCGCGCTGTCCCAAGCCGGAGCGCACGTCGTCGGCGTCGCCCGCGATCCCGCCCGGCTGGCGGATCTGCGCGAGCAGCTTGGCGACACGTTCACGCCCGTCGCCGCCGACGCGACCGATCCCGTCGTCGCCGGGCAGCTGATCGACACGTACTCCCCCCGCGTGCTCGTGCTGAACGCCGGGGCGAGCCCGCTGTCCCGGCCGCTGCACCGCCACACCTGGCAGACGTTCAGCCGCAACTGGGACGTCGACGTGCAGCAGGCGTTCCACTGGACCCGCGAGGCGCTGCTGCGCCCCCTCGACCCGGGCAGCGTGGTCATCGCCTTCTCCAGCGGGGCCGCGCTCAACGGCTCGCCGCTGTCTGGCGGCTACGCCGGGGCCAAGGCCACCATCCGGTTCCTGACGTCCTACGCCGCCGCCGAGTCCGAGCGGGAAGCGCTCGGCATCAGGTTCACCTCGGTGCTCCCGCAGCTGACACCGGCAACCGGCCTGGGCGCGGCCGCGGTCGCCGCCTACGCCGCCCGGGCGGGCGTGGACGTCCCCGCCTTCTTGGACAACCTCGGCCCCGCTCTGACCCCGGAGCAGGTTGGCAAGGAAATCGCCGGGCTCGCCGCCGGCCCCGGCCACGACGAGGGCGCCTACCTGCTCACGGCGGCAGGTCTCAGCCCGCTGCCGTGATCCCCGGCAGGCTTGCTGCGCCGGCCCGCGCCAACAAATGCTGTGACCGGCGCGTGTGCGGCTGGGCTCCCGGGGATGTATGTCACTGCCCGATCGTTAGGGGGCATCGGCATGCGATTCACCGAGTACTCGTTCGGTTCGATCCGGGTCGACGGCGTGACCTACGATCACGACCTGATCATCGACCGCGGAAAGATCCGCAAGCGCAAGAAGGCCGCCTCCAAGAAGTTCCGCGGCGGATACGGGCACACCCCGCTCTCTGTCGCGGAGGACATCCCCTGGCGATGCCGGCGGCTGGTGATCGGCACCGGCGCCAACGGCTCGCTGCCGGTGATGAAGCAAGTCAAGGAGGAGGCCCGCCGCCGCGACGTCGACCTGGTCGTCCTGCCCACGGCGCAGGCGATCGGCGTGCTGAGCGAGGCCACCAAGCACACCAACGCGGTGCTGCACCTGACCTGCTGAGCGCATGCCGGCGTCACCCCGTCAGCACGTCGCGGAGCCTGGCGGCGAACGCCACCGGATCGGAGCCGAAGCCCCCGTGGTCGCCGGGGAACACCACGGGCTCGGTCCCCAGCTTTTCGGCAACGGCGAAGGCGGCCCGGTAGGGCGGCTCCCCGCGTGACGCCTCGCCCACCGCCAACACGGCCCGCACCGGCGACGCCCTGAGCGCGGCGATGTCGGGCGTGTACGTGGCAAACGGCGGCACCTCGTAGCCGATGAAGGACACCATGTTCTGCCCGATGCGCGCCATCATCTGCATGGTCTCCGGATCCGGCTCCCCCTCCGGGCCCGGCCCGCCGCCCGGGGCGCGATCGTCGTCCGGGCCATCGCCGCTCATCTGCAGCGCGGCGCTGAGTACCTCCCCTGCGGGCCCGGCGCCCTTCTTGCGGAACGTGTCCGCCACCTCCCGCATGACGGTGCGCCAGTGGTCGCGGTCGGGCAGCAGCTCGAAGATCGGCGGCTCGTGGGCAACGACGGTGCGTACCTGCTCGGGGTGGCGGGCAGCCAGCTCCAGCCCGATGATCGCACCTGAGCTGTTGCCGAAGACACGCGCGGGATCGCCGCTCGTCACGTCCACCGCCGCCAGCACGCGGTGCGCGTCGTCGCCGTGGACATCGATGCGCTGCTCCTCCGGGGGGCCGTCCAGCGGGCTGCGCGAGTTGCCGCGCCGGTCGTAGGTCACCACGGTGTACCGGTCGGCGAGCTGCCTTGCCAGGCCCGCATATCCGGCGGCGTCATAGAGCCCGCCGCAGACCAGCAGGAGGACTGGGCCGGAGCCGCGGACCTCGTAGTACAGGCTCGCGCCGGGCACCTTCAGGGTGCCGGTCGTGGTGGGCTTCATGCTCATCCCTCCTAGCGGACGTCGCCCGTCCGGCTGGCTCGTCATAGGGCAGTCGGAGCGGCGGACGCATCCTCGACACCCCGCCCCGGACGATCCGGACCTCTCAGCCGGGGGGCTGGCACACGTCCGGCGAGCGGGTGGCGCACGGCATGGCTGGGTAGTCACGCTATGTCAGGACAGCAAGGGATGCGCCCGGACAACGGTGCCGGAGCTCTGCAGCAAGGAGACCGGATGAGCGGCCCGCCACCGAGGTTTCGCGGGGTCTCCGACCTACGCGAGTTCTTCCGCACCAACCAGACGCCGATCTATTTCGTCTCGCCGACCGCGTTCAACCTGCTGGGGATCGACCGCTGGGTCCGCAACTTCCACTACGTCAACTACTTCGACTCCTTCGACGGCAGCCATCCCAACGTCTTCGTGCCAACCGACCGCGAGGCACCCGAATTCTCCTCGATCGAGGACATCTGCAACTACCTGCTGAGGCACCGCGAGGTCACCGGCTGGATGAAGACGCTCGGCCCCGGCGGCCGGGCGGTGTTCGTCATGTTCGATGAGCAGACCGAGTCCCTGGCGGCCAGCGCCGGGCTCCGGGTCGCTCACCCGCCCGCCGAGCTCAGGCACCGCCTCGACTCCAAGATCGTCACTACCCGGCTGGGCAACGATGCAGGGGTGCCGAGCGTCCCGAACGTGCTCGGCCGGGCGGCCAGCTACCGGGAGCTGGCGGCTCTCGCGGAGCGGTCCGGGCTGGGTCACGACCTGGTCGTGCAGATGCCCTACGGCGACTCGGGGAAGACCACCTTCTTCGTCCGCAGCGAGGCGGACTGGGCGGCCTGCGCCGCGAAGGAGCCACTGGCGACCCAGGACCTCAAGGTGATGCGCCGGATCGACCACCGCGCCATCGCCGTCGAGGCGGTCCTGACCCGGCATGGCACACTCGTCGGGCCGCTGATGAACGACATCACCGGCCATCCCGAGCTCACGCCGTACCGCGGCGGCTGGGCCGGCAACGACTATCCTGCGACGCTCTCGAGCGCACAAAAACAGCGGGCGAGGGAGTTCACCCGGCGGCTCGGCGACCGGCTCGCTGGCGAGGGCTACGTCGGCTTCTTCGAGGTCGACTACCTCGTCGACACCGGAACGGCTGAGCTGTACCTGGGCGAGCTCAACCCAAGGATCAGCGGCATCAGCTCGATGACGAACGTCACGGCCGGCGCCTACGCGGACCTGCCGCTGTTCCTCTTCCACTTGCTCGAGTACCTCGACATCGACTACGCGGTCGACATCGGCGAGATCAACGAGCGCTGGTCCCGCGAGGCCAGCGTCGACGTCTGGAGCCAGATCATCATCAAGGAAACCGGCGACCAGGTCGAGTTTCTCACCCAGGCGCCCCGGACGGGCATCTACCACCTCGGGCCCGACGGAACGACCGCCTTCCGCCGCTGGGGAAACGACTGGCACGGGATCGTCAGTGAATCGGAGGCCTTTTACCTGCGCATCCTGGCCGCCGGCGACTATCGCTACCATGGCGCGGATATGGGTGCCCTGGTCACGCGCGGCCGGCTGCAGACTGACGACAACCGGCTCGAGGAACGCTGCAAGCAGTGGGCCGCCGGCCTGCGGGCGGAGTTCGCCGGCTCGCGGCCGGTCCCGCCGCAACGCCAGCCGGGCAGCCTGCTCGCGTTCAAGATGGCCTGACCGTTGGCCAGCGCGCCGCACCCGCTCGACCCGCTCACGGCCGCGGAGTTCCGGGCGGTCGCCGCCGTCCTGCGGCATGCCCGGGGGCTGGGCCCACGCTGGCGCTTCGCGTCGATCGAGCTCATCGAGCCGGCAAAGGACACCCTGGCGGCCCACGGAACCGGCGTGCCGTGCGTGCGCAAGGCGCAGGCCGTCTGCTGGAACCGGGACGACGGCCAGGCCTACCGGGCCGTGGTGTGCCTGGCCGACGCCACGGTGGAGACCTGGGAGCACCTGCCGGGCCAGCAGCCGAACATGACGGTGGACGAGTGGTCCGAATGCGACGAGATGCTCCGCGGCCACCCCCAGCTCGCCGCCGCGCTCGCCCGGCGCGGGATCACCGACCCGGCCCGCGTCCTCACGGACGTGTGGGCGTACCGGGCGCACAACGTCCCCGAGCGCTACCGCGGCCTGCGGCTCGGCTGGGCGGACGTCTGGTACCGCGGCGCCCCGGGCGGAAACCCCTACGCCCACCACGTCACCGGGCTGCACCCCATCGTCGACCTCAACCGCATGGCGCTGCTCGAGCTCGAAGACAGCCTCGGCCGCGGGGACCCCGCCGTGCTGCCCGACGTCAGGGGCGAGTACCTGCCAAGGCTCCTGCCGGGCCCGCTGCGTGCGGTGAGCCCGCTGGTCGTGAGCCAGCCCGGCGGGGTTTCGTTCCGCATGGACGGCAGGGTGCTCTCGTGGCAGAACTGGCGGATGCGGATCGGCTTCAACCACCGGGAGGGGCTGGTCCTGCACGAGGTCGGGTTTCACGACGCCGGCCGGCTCCGGCCGGTCGCGCACCGGCTCTCGTTCGCCGAAATGATCGTGCCCTACCGCGACACCACCGTTGATCACTACCGCAGGACTGCGTTCGACATCGGCGAATGGGGCCTCGGGTTCATGACCACCTCCCTCGCGCTCGGCTGCGACTGCCTGGGCGAGATCACCTACCTGGATGCGGTGGTGCACGACACGTCCGGGGAGCCCCGCACGATCAGGAACGCCATCTGCATCCACGAGGAGGACGACGGGGTCCTGTGGAAGCACGTGGACCACATGTCCGGCGCGGAGGTGCGCCGCGCGCGGCGCCTTGTGGTGTCCTTCCACGTCACCGTCGCGAACTACGAATACCTCGTCTACTGGCGCTTTTACCAGGACGGCAGCATCGAGTGCGAGGTCCGCGCTACCGGCATCATGGTCACCTCGTCCTTTCCCGGCGGCCGCCAGCCGCGCTACGGCACCCTGGTGGACGAGCGGACCTACGCACCCTTCCACCAGCACTTCATCGTCGCCCGCCTCGATCTGGACGTGGACGGCCCGGGCAACACGGTGCACGTGTCCGAGTCGGCGGCGCTGCCGGCCGGCCCCGGCAACCCGGACGGGCTGGGCCTGGTCGTCCGCGGCACGCCGCTGCGCACGGAGGAGGAGGGCAAGCAGGACTACGACTGGCAGGCCCAGCGATGCTGGACGGTCGTCAACGACGCGGTCCGGTCCAGCCTGGGGACCCCCGTCGGGTACAAGCTGATCCCGGCCGGCAGCTTCCCGCCGCTGCTGGACCGCTCATCACCGGTGCTCCGGCAGGCCGGAGCGATCGGTCACACCCTGTGGGTCACGCCGTACCGCGAGGACGAGCGCTGGCCGTGCGGCGATTTCCCGAACCTCAGCGACGGTGACTCGGGGCTGCCCAGGTGGACCGCGGCGAACCGGCCCATCGAGAACACCGATGTGGTGCTCTGGTATGTATTCGGCATCCACCACATCACCCGGCCGGAGGACTGGCCGGTCATGCCGGTTGACAGGGTCTCGTTCTGGCTCAAGCCAGCCGGGTTCTTCGACCGCAACCCAGCGCTGGACGTGCCGCCGGGGTAGCCCGGCTTGCCGGCGGCGCCTGGCCGCTACGGCTGCGGCCAGGCCGAGGAGAACGCGCCCTGCCAGCCAGGCCCGGGGAAGGGCTCGGCCAGTGCGGTGAACGTCAGCGGCCGGCCGCCCGGTGTGCCCGAGTCCAGGCAGCCCTCCTCGGCAGTGGTTCCATCGGTTGCGTCCATTCGCAGATCGCGAGCGCGCCCGCGATTATTCCACGGTCAGTAACCGAGGTCTGGATCCACCTGGCCCACCAGTTCCTGGCCCGTGGTCAGCCGCCGGACGTTCTCAGCGATCCGGTTAGCGAGGAGCGGCCGGGTCATTTCCTCGGTGTCGGCGGTGTGCGGGGTTATGAGGCAGTTGGGCAGGTCCCAGAGGGGATGGCCCGCCGGCAGCGGCTCGGGGTCGGTCACGTCGAGCGCGGCGCCACCGATCTGCCCGGACCGCAGGGCGTGCAGGAGCGCCGCGCTGTCGACCAGCCCGCCACGGGCCACGTTGACCAGCCACGCGTCCTGCTCCATCGCTGCGAGCGCCGCCGCGCCGATCAGGTTCCGCGTGTGCGGGGTGAGGGCCAGCGCGAGCACCACCGCCCGCGCGCCGACCAGGGCCTCCAGCAGCCGGCCGGTGCCGACCGTCCGGGAGGCGCCCGCGAGCGGTTCGGGCCGCTGCCGGACGATGGTCACGTCCACGCGGAAAGGCCCGAGCAGGCGCAGCAGCTCCGCGGCGATGCCTCCCCCGCCAACGACCGTGACCCGCTGGTCGAACAGGCTGACCCCGGCCGGCTCGCCCCAGGACCGGGCGCGGGCCCGCATGGGCAGCTGACGCAGCCCTGCCAGTAGCAGCGCGAGCGCGTGCTCGGCAACCGGCTCGGCGTAGGCGCCCTTCGCCGAGGTCCACCGCCGCTGCCGGTCGATGACGCCGGCCTCGGCCACCGTTTCCACGCCCGCCTGCGGCAGCTGCACCCACGAGATCTCCGGGTGGGCCGCGATCACTGTGCGGAGGCTCTCCGTCGTTGCGCCGTCCGTCCAGACCAGGCCGGCCGGGTTGCGGTCCAGGGCGACGACCTCCCCGCCGCCCCTGCGGATCGCATCGGCGGCCCACTCAGCTGGCCGGGGCCCGACGGCGATCAGGGGACTCGCCCGCTGGGCCGCCGCCGCCGGGTCAGGGCGCGGCGGGCGCATAGGGCCTGGGACGGCGCAGGAGCCACTGCCAGAAGTTACGGCGGGGAGGGCCTGCCGTGATGTGGCCGCTGCCGACCTTGCCTGACACCTGGACCTGCAGGATGACGGGTACCTCCGGGCCCCATGGAGCCCGGACCCTTACGCTGCCGCTGCGGACCGCCACGTCATCGGTGTCGACCACAACGCCGGGCTTCGTCACCAGCTTGAGCGAGCCGCTGCGGACGTCGGCGTCGATCTGGAGCGGCGACTGCGTGATCACCGCCTCGGTGAAATCGAGTTTCACGTGGCCGCTCGTGACCCGGACCTCAATCCGGTGCGGCACGAGCCAGCGGCCGTCCCGTTTCGCACTGCCGCTCCGGCGGTCGATGCGGATGAGGCTCTTCGGCTCAGCGGCCGGCCCGCCCGCTGGGAAACCCGGTGCGGCCGGCAGATCTCTGCTCAGCGCCGCGAGCTCGCCATAGGTGCGCGCGGTCAGCGCCTTCTCGAGCCGCTCGCCGAGCTCTTCCACGGTCAGCCGGCCGTCACCCGCGGCTATCCGCAGGAGCTCGGCGACCCGATCCCGGTCCTGGTGCGACGCACGCAGGTCGTCAGGTGGGGCCGCGTCGTCGCCGCGCCCCAGCGGCGCCACCTCGCCCGTCATGGACACACTCTAAAGGCGCGGCCCCTTGCCTAGCATCGGTGTCGTGTCCCCCAGCAGGGTCCCGGCGCGTCTGACAGGGAGCGGGTGAAGGCCGATGCGTGTGCTGCTGTTCGATGTCTTCGGAACGCTGGTGGACTGGCGGTCCAGCATGATCGAGCTCGCAGCGACGGCCAGGGGCCGGGCCGGGCCGCGGGCCGACTGGGCGGGCATCATCGACGACTGGCGTCGCGCGTATCAGCCCGCGCTGGACCGGGTGCGGCAGGGCGCCGCCTGGCGCGACCTCGATTCTCTTCAGCGCGAGACGCTGAGCCGCGTGCTCGCGGAGCGCGGCGTCTCGCTATCGGCCACCGCCCGGGAATCCCTCGTCAGGGGCTGGCGGCAGCTGCGGGCCTGGCCGGACAGCCGGGAGGGGCTCGACCGGCTGCGCCGCACGCACGTCACCGCCACGTTGTCGAACGGCCATGTCGCGTTGCTTGCCGACCTGCTCAAGTTCGCCGACCTTCGCGTCGATGCCGTGCTCTCCGCCCAGCTCTCCGCCAGCTACAAACCCGACCCCAGGGTGTACCTGACCGCACTCGACCTGCTCGATTGCCGGCCGCAGGAGGCCGGGATGGTGGCCGCGCACCCCTCAGACCTGCGTGCCGCGGCCGCGGTGGGACTTCGCCCGATCTTCGTCCGCCGTCCCTTCGAGTGGGGTCCCGGCGCGTCTCCGGCGGACCCGCCCGCGCTGGACGGCCTGCTCGAGGCCGATGGGCTCAGCCACCTCGCCGATGCCCTGGGCTGCTGACCCGGACGCGGCGGCCGTCCGGTCGCGGCTACCCGCCCCGCTGGCCGGTGACGGGCCGGGCACCCGCGGCGTGACGCCGTGCCAGTTCCCGGTAGATCCCGGGATTGGCCTGCACCCACTGCTTCGCACCGGCGGTGAGCTCCCCGACAACCCGGGCGGGGACCCCGGCGGCGAGCATGCCATCGGGGATGGTCATCCCCGGCGGCACGGTGGCGCCCGCCGCGATCAGCGCCCGGCCGCCGACGGTCGCGCCGTCGAGCACGGTGGCGCCGTTGCCCACCAGCGCGTCCGCGCCGATGACCGCGCCATGGACCACGCACAGGTGACCGACCGTCGCCCCCTCTCCGACCTCGGTCACCGGGTCGCTGCCCCCGTGCAGCACCGACCCGTCCTGGATGTTGGCTCCCCGCCGCACGACGATCGGCCCGAAATCGGCCCGCAGCACGGCCCCGTACCAGACAGATGCCTCCGCCTCGACGCGCACGTCCCCGACCAGGGTGGCGGTGGGCGCGATCCACGCGGCGGAGCTGATCTTGGGCTCACGGCCCTCAAATGCGAACAGCGGCACCCGCCAATGATGCCACCGGCACAGGATCGCTCGGCGGGGTCAGGCGTAGAGCGGGCCGGCGAGGTATTTCAGGCCGCTGTCGACCTGGATGGTGACCACCCGGTGGCCGGGACCAAGCCGGCGGGCGATCTCCAGCGCGGCTACGAGGTTGGCGCCGGTCGAGGGGCCCGAGAAGATCCCCTCGGCGCGCGCGGCCCGGCGGGCAATCTCGAACGCGTCGGCTTCCGGAACCGCGATGACCTCGTCGTAGTCGGCGGGGTCCAGCAGCGGCGGGCGGTAGCCAATACCGCCGCCCTCGATGTGGTGGGTGCCGAGCGGCCCGCCCGACAGAACGGCCGACTCACCGGGCTCGACGACGGCCCGGTGCAGTGCGGGGGCGGCGGCCGCCAGCGCGCGGCTGACGCCCAGAAAGCAGCCGGCGGTGCCGACGTAGCTGCAGAACGCGCCGACCGGCAGCGGCCCGGGGAGCTGATCCAGCACTTCCTCGCCGAGCCGGCGGTAGCCGCCCACCATATCGGCGTTGTTGAACTGGTCGGTGGCGAACCCGCCCGTCTCCGCGGCGATCTCGGCTGCCCTGCGCATCATCGCCGGAATCAGCTCAGGCGTGATGCCGTCGGGACTCGGTATCAGCTCGACCTCGGCGCCGAACGCCCGCATCGTGCGGATCTTCTCGACCGCGAACGCATCGGAGGACACGATCCGCAGCGGGTAACCCTTCACCGCGCAGACGAACGCCAGGGACGAGCCGGTGCTCCCGCCGGTGTACTCGACGACCGGCTGGCCCGGCCGGAGGCGGCCATCGGCCTCAGCGGCCTCGATCATCGCCAGCGCCATCCGGTCCTTGTAGGAGCCGGTGGGGTTGGCCGCCTCCATCTTCACCCAGACCTCGGCGCAGCCAGCATCGGCCATGTGTGCCAGCCGCACCACGGGCGTGCCCCCGATAGCGGAAATTCCGCCCGGACGATCCAACCGAACCTCCATCGCTTCACAACAACTGCTTGAGAAGGCCCTCAATGCTTGTCGTCTCCTCGTTGGCGAGGATCACGACGCAGGCCGCGTGGGCGGGGATCCAGGCGGCGAACGACTGGTAGCCGGGGTTGTCGCCGGGATGGAAGTAGGCGGTCTGCCCGGCGATCGTGCCGACGAACTGACCGTATCCATAGCCGTCGCTGGTCAGCCATCCGTCGCCGGAGCCGTCATCGGCGCCGACCGGCGCGTGTGGCGTGCGCAGCAGCCGCAGCGAGCCGTCGGTGAGCAGTTGCCCCGAGTGGAGAGCGGTGGTGAACCGGGCCAGGTCGGGGGCGGTGGAACAGATATCGCCGGTGCCCGGCATCGCACTGAGGTCCCACGGCACGACCGGCTCGCCGTTCCGGTAACCGCGCGCCGTGGCGGCGCCCGCCGGCGCACCACCGGCGGTGGTCGACGTCAGCCCCAGCGGGGACAGGATCCGCTCGGTGATGAAGTCCGGATACGGTCGGCCACTGGCCCGCTCCACGATGAGCCCGGCCAGCAGGTAGCCGGGGCTGCTGTAGCGCCATTGCGTGCCCGGCTCGGTGAGCAGCGGCGCCTGCTGAATCAGGGCCAGGCGGTCGCGGATGGTCATCGGCTGCGAAGGTGCGAAGCCGGGCGCGTCGCCCCAATGGCGTACCCCGGCGGTGTGGGTCAGCAGGTGGTGCAGCGTGACCTGCCGCCACTGCGGCGGGCTGCCCGGCAGCCACCGTGCCACCGGCTCGCCGAGCGCAACCGCCCCGCACTCGGCGAGAATCATGACCGCGGTGGCAGCGAACTGCTTGCTCACCGAGGCGATCTGGAACCGGGTCTGCGGCGTGCACCCGGCGCCGGACCCGGCGTCGGCCAGGCCCCCGGCCAGCTCCACCTCGACCGATCCTGCCCTGGTGACGGTCACCGCGCCATGCAGGCCCTCGACCGATCGCACAGCGCGATCCTAGCGGTGCGGAACCAGCCACCTGTCATGACCGCCTGCCGCGAGCGCGTGACGCGGGACACTGGCCCGGCGGGCAGTAATGTGGCTCTGTTCGGGCGGTGACCAAGGCGACCTCCGGGGAGCACGGATGAGCGAGCCGGAAATTGTTGTCGAGAACCGTGAGCACCTGTGGGACTTGCTGATCGAGGCGTCTCAGCTTGAGCACCTGATCATGTGCCAGTACCTGTATGCCTGCTTCAGCCTCAAGACCGATCCCGATGAGGGCCTGACCGCCGCGCAGGCCGAGGCGGTCGCCAGATGGCGCGAGACGCTGGCCGGCATCGCCATCGAGGAGATGCTGCACCTCTCTCTCGTCGCCAACGTCATGACGGCCATCGGCGCCGCGCCGTCCCTTTCCCGGCCGAACTTCCCGCGCCGCTCGGAGTACCTGCCGCCGGGCGTGCAGTTCGCGCTGCTGCCGTTCGGCGAGGCAGCGCTCACCCACTTCCTGTACCTGGAGCGGCCCGAAGGCATGGCACGGCTGGACGCGGCGGGGTTCGTCCCCGCCGAGCCACCGCCGGAGCCGGTCGAACCCAGCGAGGTCATGCCCCGCCTGCAGGACTTCTCCACCGTAGGGCACCTCTACCGCGGAATCATGAACGGCCTGAGCCGTCTGGCCGGCCGCCTCGGTGAGCAGGGCCTGTTCGTGGGGCCGCCGCGGGCCCAGGCCACCCCGGAGATGTTCCGCTGGCCACAGCTCGTCGCCGTCACCGGCCTGAAATCGGCGCACGCCGCCATCGAGGAGATCATCGAGCAGGGTGAGGGCGCCCGCGGCGACTGGCAGTCCGCGCACTACGGCCGGTTCCTGCGCATCTGGGACGAATACAGCCAGCTCCGCGAGCAGGACCCGTCCTTCGACCCGGCCCGGCCGGTCATCCCGGCCTTCACGCGGCAGCCCTTCGACATCCCCGAGCCGCAGCCGCTGCTGACCGAGCCGGCCGCCCGCGCGGTCGCCGAGCTGTTCAACCTCGGATACGAAACGCTGCTGCAGCTGCTGACCAGGTTCTTCACCCACACCGACGAGACCGACGAGCAGCTCGGCGTGCTCACGGACTGCGCGTTCCAGCTGATGGCCGGTGTGCTGGCGCCGCTCGGGCGGGCGCTGACCCGCCTGCCGGCCGGAGCGGCACACCCTGGCCGCACCGCGGGGCCCACCTTCGAGATGTACTACCAGATGGGCAACTTCATCCCCGCGCGTGGCGCCGCCTGGGCGCTGCTGTCCGAACGGGTCGCCACCATGGCGGACCGTTGCGCGGCCGCCGGCTCCGGTGAGGCCGTCGACGCCGTGACCGAGACCGCGGCGGCGGTGGCGGCGCGGCTCGCCAGCCACGTGCCCCCCGAGCTGCGCCCCGCCCCGGCCTGACTCCCGGCCACAGCGCGACGCCGGTCACGGTCCCGGCCGGCGGCGGCGCCTATACCTCCTGGCCCGGCTGTCCGGCGTCGCCGAACGTCACCTGAACGGCCCGTTCGTCGGTGCCGCGCACGATGTTCAGCTCGACGGTGCCCCCCCGTGCCGCCTGGAGCGCGTCGAACAGATCGTCGGGTGTGCGGGTCGGCCGGCCTCCGGCCGACACGATCAGGTCGCCCCGGGCGAGACCCGCGCGGGCGGCCGGGCTGTCGTCCACGACCTCGCGGATGAGCAGGCCCTCGGTCTCCGGCAGGCCGACGGCGCGGCGGAGCCGCCTGGCGACGTAACCGGGAGCGATCGCGACGCCGAGCCGCGGCGATGTCGCCGATTCCCCGCGGGCGAGCGCGTCGGCCCGGCCGCGCAGCGCGTCGTCGGCGGGTATGGCCAGGTAGAAGCCCTCACCGAGGCGGTTCGTGTTGATCCCGAGCAGCTCTCCCCCGGCGCTGAGGACCGGGCCGCCCGAGGAGCCGGGCAGCAGCGGAGCGGTGTGCTCGAGGCTGCCGGTGATGCGCCGGCCGCGGGGACCGCGGAAGGTCCGCTCGATGCCCGAGACAAACCCGAACGTGACCCTGAGCCCACGCCCGCCCGGGTTGGACAGGGCAAACACCGGCATCCCCAGCTCCGCGGACGGGCCGCTGGCCCACGGCAGCACCGGAGCCCCGCCGGTGTCGACGTCGATGACGGCCAGGTCGCCGTCAATGTCGTGCCCGGCCACGCTTCCATCCGCGGTCCGCCCGTCGGCGAAGGTGACCGTCACCTGGTCGCCGCGCACGTTGTGCGCGTTGGTCAGCACCCGCCCGTCCGCGAGCACGATGCCGGAGCCGACGCCCCACCGCTGCCCGATGCCCACCACCGAGGGCCCGGCGCCTTCGGCTAGCTGCCTGATGTTTGCCTGTATCTCGTCGAGGATCGCCATCGCCGCCTCCAGCCGGTCGAGTTAATAGTAACTTGCAAATTACTACTAACTACCCACTTGTCAACCGGCTACGATCGGGGGCATGGCCGAACCCGAGCACGACTCACCGCTCGCCGAGGCGCTGGCCAGGGTCGGCGACCGGTGGACGCTGCTGGTGGTGGAGGCGCTCCTGGACGGGCCGCGCCGGTTCAACGATCTTCTCGGCCAGATCCCGGGCATCGCGCCGAACATCCTGTCCGAGCGGCTCAAGCGGCTCGAGCGCGAGGCGCTGCTGGTGGCCCGGCCCTACTCCGAGCGGCCGCCGCGGGCCGCCTACCAGCTGACGGCGGAGGGCAGGGAGCTCGCCGGGGCGCTCCGCCTGCTGGCGCACTGGGGGGCCGGGCACACCGACCCGGCGGACACGCCCCGCCACCCCGCGTGCGGCACCCCCATCGAGGCCCGCTGGTACTGCCCGACCTGCGACCAGCTCGTTGACAGTGAGCCGCGCCACGCCGAGATGCACTTCGTCTAGGCGGCAGGCAACGGCATGCCCGGGTCCGGCGGGCCAGCCGAGACCGCGGTCAGCCGTCCGCGGCGTCGCGCCGCAGGCCTTCCTCCGCGTACTCGACGAGCAGGTCGCTGACCGACAGGTCACGCTGCTCGGCCCGGGCGGCCAGCCGCTCGGCCAGCGCGATCGGCATGACCACCGTGCGCCGGACGCAATCGTCGCTCTCCCACACCTCACCGGTCGTCTCAGACACGCTCCCTCCTTCCGGGCGCAGTGGGCGCCGGCTCCTCCTGCCTGACATAGGTGCGCAGGACGCGGTCGCTCAGCAGGCCGAGGCAGCTCAGGTTGGGAAAGCCCGGCCCCTGAGCGAGGCCGGCGGCCAGCGGCAGATGCAGCGGCGGGCGCAGGCCGACGACCGACAGATCGAGCCCGATCTCTCGTTCGAGGTCGGCGCCGGCGAGCGCGTCGCTGAGCCGGCGGCGGGCCTCGCCGCCGAGCAGCCGCTCGAACCAGCGGGTCTCGAACCCGATCGCGACGACGACGAGGTCGTAGGCGACGCGGTCGCGCTCGCTGCCGTACTCGATCGTGACGACTACCTGTCGCTCGCCTGCGTCGATCGCGGCCGCTCGCCCGGCGAGCGTGCGAAAGCCGCGCGAGGCGTTCAGGATCGCCTCGGCCTGCTGGGAGAACACGCCTCGGTCGGTGCGCTCAAGGAACTCGCGCCGGTGTGACTCGGCCAGCCCCGGCCAGTCGCCGGGGTCGGAGTAGAAGCGGTTCTCGTCGTAGCTCTCCCCGCGCGAATAGAGGACGCCGCGGCTGGTCAGGACGTCGACCGTGGAGTGCTTGTGCGACTTGCCCAGCAGGCTGATGACGACCGAGGCCGCGGTCTCGCCGCTGCCGATCACGCACACGCTCTGCGCGACGTGCTTGCCGGGCGATCGCTCGCGCAGCCAGTAGCTGCGTCCGTCGAGCACGCGCGGGTGCCGCTGCGGCTGGCCTGGTACGCGGACCGGCGGGCCCGCGCCGGTGAAAACGACGCCGTCGGCCCAGATCACCTCCCCCGGGCCGAGCGCCAGCCGCCAGCGGTCGCCGACGGCCTCGAGGCCGGCCACCTCCCCGGCGACGATCTCGGCATCCGCCCTGCTGGCGACTTCGCGCAGGTAATGACTCCACTGCCGGTGCGCCGGGCGGAGGCGGCCGCGGTCCACCCAGTCGGCGTACACGCCGTGTGCGATCAGGTGCCGCTGCCAGCTGTAGTCCGCCATCGCCGCGGTGACCGCGGGCGAGGCCGGCCCCCAGCTGTCGGCGTACGGGAAACCGACGTCCTTCTCCGCGGGCGTGCCGAGCGGCAGCAGGCCGCTGGTGTAACCCTGCTGCCCGCTCCAGTTCCCGGCGACGGCGCTTCGCTCGACCAGCACGACGCGCGGCGCGTCGAGGCCGGCCGCCGCCAGCGCCCGTGCCTTGGCAGCGATCGCGATTCCCTTCGGCCCCGCGCCCACAACAGCCAATGTCGGCATGACGGCGAGGATAACCGCACCGAGTTGCCGCCCAGAGCGTGGCCAGGCGGCGCCGGCCGGGCGGCTGGTCAGGCGAACGCGGCGGCGACCGGGGCGAGGCGCACCACGTCCTCGGGGCCGGCCAGGTCGGGGAGCGAGACGAAGACGGTCTGCACGCCGCGCTCGGCCAGCAGCCGGTAGCGGCCGATGACATCGTCGGCGGTGCCGGCGTGGTGGCGCCGGGCGAACGCCACGGCGGCGGTGCTGCCGCGCAGCTTCTCCACGATCGACGCGGCGTGCTCGCGGTCGCGGCCGATGACCGGGATGTCGAGCACGGTCACTTCGACCTCGGCGGGATCGCGGCCAGCCTGCAGGCAGTGCTGGCGCACAATGGCGAGCTTGCGGTCCAGCGTGCCGGTGTCGGCGGGAAGATTGCAGCCATCGCCGAGCCGGGCGGCGATCCGCAGCGTGCGCTTCTCTCCGCCGCCGCCGACGATGACCGGGATCCGCGACACCGGCCTCGGGTAGCAGGTGGTTTCCGGCAGGCGGACCCGCTCGCTCCGGTACTCCCTGGTGCCGGGCCGCCAGAGGGCGCGCAGCGTCTCGATGGCCGACTCGAGCTGGTCGAGCCTGGCCCGGGCCGGCGGGAAGGGCAGGCCGAAGCCCGCGTGCTCGCGTGCCCACCAGCCGGCCCCGATGCCGCAGAACGACCTTCCGCCGCTGAGCGTGTCCAGGGTGGCCACGGTCTTGGCCAGGATCCCCGGCGCGCGGAACGTCACGGGTGTCACCAGCGTGCCCAGGCGCAGACCCGGTTCCAGGCCAGCGAGCATCCCGAGCGTTACCCACGGCTCCGGAATCGGCTCCCAGGCGCGGCCAACCTGGGGGATCTGGATCAGGTGGTCCATCAGCGCGATTCCCTGCAGGCCGGCCTCGGCGGCGGCGCGGGCCACCGAGGCCAGCCAGTGCGCCGGGCCCGCCGGGTCGTCCCCCCAGGGGAATCGCGACAGCTGCAGCACGAGGCCCAGCCGGACCGGCTGCTGCCGCTGCTCGCGGGCCGCGCTCCGCGCGCCGGGGGTGTGCGAGGGCTCGGGCTGCGCCGTCTCGGCACTGACCACCAGATCCCACCCCTCGCCGCCGATCTCCGTGACGGCCGCCCGCATCCGCCGCAGCTGGCCGTCGAGCACGGGCGCGGGCACCGCCCGGTCGCGCGCCCGGTTGCGGCGACGGCACTCCGCCGGATCGGTGTCGACGAGCACCGCGACGGCGGGCATGCCGCTGCCCCTGGCGAGCTCGAGGTAACCGCGGCGCCGCTCGGCATCGAGGCCCAGCGTGTCCACCACCGCGGTCAGCCCGCGGTGGAGCCGGGCCGCGACTATCTGGTCGAGCAGGGCGAAGGCGTCGGCCGATGCGTCCAGGTCGTGCTCGCCGCTGCCCACCAGCGCGCGCAGCCGATCGGACGAGACCACCTCGTGCGGGCGGTAACGCCCGGCCGCCCAGGCCGACTTCCCCGACCCGGACGGCCCGACCAGCACGACCAGGGCAGGATCGGGAAGCGCCGCGCCCGCGCCCCGATCCGCCGGATCCATGTCCTCAGCTTGGCAGACCCGCACCGTGCCCACGGGCGGGCCGGCGGCACCTACCGCGCGTTCTTGGACGCCGGGCTGCCGCCGGGGTGGAAGACGCCGAGGACCCGCAGCGTGGCACGCCCGGTGTTCTCGAGGCAGTGTGGCCGCCCGGGCGGCAGGTGCACGCAGCTGCCCGGGGCAAGCGGGTGGTCGGCCGGCGCGGCGTGCAGCACGCCCACGCCCGCCAGAACGAGCACCACCTCGTCGTACGGATGGCTGTGCTCCGCCGCCCGGCCCGGCGGGATCTCGCCCACGAACTGGGTGGCCGCGCTGCATCCGTTGCCGGGCCCGTGCAGGACGCGGAACCGGCGGTCCCCGGTGACTTCCACCGCGCAGTCACGCAGCTCGGACAGCCGCGGGCGGGTGGCATCGCCGTCACTCCCCGCGGCCCCGGCGGGCAGCGAGACGCTGTCGAGCGTGAGCTCGCCCGGGCCACCGGCCGACAGGCGGTACGGGGCGCCGGGCGGCAGCCACACCCCCGTGTCACGCCGGACGGGCATGGCCGGCCCGGTCCCGGGCTCCAGCCGGCCGGTGCCTGCGATCACGAACCAGAGTTCGCCGCCCGGCCCGGCCGTGCCCTCGAACCGCGACCCGGCGTCCAGCTTCACGAGCCGCCGGACCAGCCCGTCCCGCCCGTCGCGTCCCGTACCGGTGTCCAGGATGGTCCGCACAACAGCACCGCCGCCGGTCATCGTCCTGCCGCCTCCTCATCGCCCCAGATACGCGCGCTTCAGGTCCTCGCTGCGCAGCAGCTCGGACGCCGGGCCCTCGAGCACGATCACCCCCGTCGACAGGACATACCCGCGGTCGGCGATCGACAGCGCCATCGTCGCGTTCTGCTCGACCATCAGCACCGCGACGCCGGAGGCGTGGACTTCCTTGATGATCTGAAAGTTCTGCTGCACCAGCGCGGGCGCGAGGCCCATCGACGGCTCGTCCATCAGCAGCAGCCGCGGGCGCGACATCAGCGCGCGGCCCATCGCGACCATCTGCTGCTCGCCGCCCGACAGCGTGCCCGCAAGCTGGTTGCGGCGCTCGTACAGGCGCGGGAACAGCGCGTGCACCCGGTCGAAGTCGTCGTCGAGCCTCTCGCCGCGGCGCAGCACCGCACCGAGCTCGAGATTCTCCCTGACCGTCATCTGGCCGAACAGCCGGCGGTTCTCCGGCACGATCGCGATCCCGCGCGCGATCCGCTGCGGCACCGGCCAGCGCGTGACATCCTCGCCGCCGAGCAGCACCTTGCCCGCGCGCGGGCGGACGACCCCGAGGATCGTCTTCAGCGTCGTGGACTTGCCGGAGGCGTTGCCGCCGAGCAGGCACACCAGCTCGCCGTCGCCGACCCGCAGCGAGATTCCCTCCAGGATCCGCATCTGCCCGTAGTACGTGGTGACGTCCTCCAGGCTCAGCAGCACGCCGCTCACCCCGCATCCGACAGGGCCTCGGGGTCGCGCCCCATGTAGGCCTCGACGACCGCCGGATGGCTGGCGACCTTGTCAAAGCCGCCCTCGGCGATCTTGACGCCGTGGTCGAGCGCGATCACCCGGTCCGAGCAGCCGGAGACCACGTGCATGTCGTGCTCGATCACGAGGACCGCGACGTCGCGCTCGTCGCGCACCCGCGCGATCAGCTCGGTGATCTCGTGTGTCTCGGCGGGATTCATCCCGGCGGCGGGCTCGTCGAGCAGCAGCAGCCTGGGCCGGGTGGCGAGCGCACGGGCGATCTCCAGCCGCCGGCGGTTCGCGTACGACAGCGAGTAGGCGGGCTGGTCCCAGCGGTACCCGGCCAGCCGCTGGCCGAAGAACGACAGCACGTCCTCGGCCAGCGCCCGCACCTCGCGCTCCTCGCGCCTGGCCCGGGGCAGGCGCAGGAGCGACTCCCACGGCATCGCCTTGGTGTTGCCGTAGGTCGCGGCCATCACGTTCTCGATCACCGACATGTTCAGGAACAGCCGGAGGGTCTGGAAGGTGCGCGCGATCCCCATCCGGGCGATGCGATGCGGCGGCTGCCCCGCGAGCGACCGCCCGGCGAAATGGACGTCCCCCGAGCTCGGCCGGTACACGCCCGTGATCACGTTGAAGACCGTCGTCTTGCCCGCGCCGTTGGGCCCGATCAGGCTCACGATCTCCCCGTCGTCAACCCGCAGGTCAGCTCGGAAAGCGCGCGAAGGCCGCCGAACGACAGCGAGAGACGATCGAGATTCAGAACGGATTCCGCCGGCGGCCCGCCGTGGCCATGCCCGGGCTGCGCCGGGTCGCGGGCCTGCCCCGGCCGCTCCGGCTGCGCGTTCACGTTATGGCCTCGACTCGGCGTGTTCCGAGCAGCCCCTGCGGCCGTGCGTTCATCATGACAATCAGGATCGCTCCGATCATGAGCTGCCTGGTAATCGACGGCTCGACGGCCAGCCTGGTCTCCCAGACGAACGACGCCAGACAGATCGTAGGGGGCAGCAGGATCGTCCGCCAGCGCCTGCCGACCTGCACGAGCGCGATCAGCAGGCACACCAGCAGCACATACCCCCAGTTCCCGAGGACCTGGGCGTTCGCCGGGACCACGACCCAGTCGCGCAGCGCGGCGGCGAGCCAGCCGGTCGAGTGCGGCCCACCGGCGACGGCCCGTGCCGAGATGGCCCCGGCGATGGCGTGGGCGGCGAGGCCCAGCGCGACGGTCGCCGCGAGCACCGCGGCCAGCCTGCGCCACGGGCGCAGCTTGACCACCAGGGTCAGCAGGATCAGGCCGTAGAAGAGGTAGCCGGAATCGGTCGGGCTGCGCAGGAGCCCGTCGTAGATGACCATGAGCACCAGGGCGCCGGCGGCCGCACCGGCGATGCTGCCGGCGCCACCGAGGATGAGACCGGCGTAGATCAGGATCAGGATCGGCGTGTCGAAATCCGTCGGGAAGACGCTGATCTGCTGCGCAGCGAAGATGGTGCCGGTCAGCGCGGCGACCACGGCGCCGAACATGAACGCCATCAGCTTCACCCGGTTGACCGGTATCGTCATCGACGCCGCCGCCAGCGGGTCCTCGCGCACGGACCGCCACGCCCGCCCGGTGCGCGAGGTATCGAGCAGCCGCAGCACCGCCATGGTCAGCACCAGCGCGATCACGAGCAGGTAGTAGTAGCCCGTGTTCGTGGTGATCTGATACCCGAAGACGCTGATCGGGTCGATGCCGACGATCCCGTTGGGCCCGCCAAGCACGCTGGGTGCCACGTTGTTGGTGAACTCGACGAATGCCTCGCCGAAGAACAGGGTGACGATCGCCAGGTAGTCACCGATCAGCCGCCGGGACGGCCAGCCGACCAGCAGCCCGAGAACCGCGGCGCCGATCATCACGATCGGCACGGACAGGTAGGTCGGCAGGTGGATGCCGTTCGGGCCGATCTGGCTCGAGGACAGCAGCGCGAACCCGTAGGCGCCGAAGCCGAAGAACGCGACGTAGCCGAGGTCGAGCAGCCCGGCCCAGCCCACGACGATGTTCAGCCCGACCGCGAGCAGCGCGATCACCAGCGCGTCGATCCCGACCTGCAGCTGGAACCCGCCGAGGCCGAGCAGCGGCAGCGCGGCCCCGGCCAGGCCCACGACCAGGAGCCTGGGCCACCAGCCAACGCGCTCGAGCCAGCGCTGCCCGGTGCCCAGCCAGGACGGCAGGTACTCGCGCCGGTGCGCCTGCCTGGCGACCCATTCGTCGGCTCCGACCTGCGGTCCGGCTGCCGGGGGCTGCGAATCGAGGCTCACGGGCTACACCTTCTGCAGCTGGGCCCGGCCGAGCAGCCCGCTGGGCCGGACCAGCATCACGGCGATCAGCAGCACGAACACGAACAGGTTGGTGTACGTCGAGGAGATGTAACCGGTGATGAACGACTCGGCGACGCCGAGCAGCAGGCCGCCGAGCACCGCGCCGGGGATGGACCCGATCCCGCCGACGACGGCCGCGGTGAACGCCTTGAGGCCCGCGATGAAGCCGATCGTGGCCGTCACCTGGTTGAACAGCAGCCCGCCCATCACGCCGGCCACGCCAGCGAGCGCCGAGCCGATGAAGAACGTCGCCGCGATCGTGAAGTTCACGTTGATCCCCAGCATCTCGGCGGCCTCCCGGTCGGCGGCAACGGCCCGCATCTGCTTGCCGAGCTTCGTCTGGTTGACCAGCAGCCGCAGGCCGACCATCAGCACGAGGCCGAGCACCAGGACCAGGATTTGCACGGCGTCGATGCTGACCGACCCGATCTGGATCCCGCCGGAGAACGAGATGAACTGGGGCGTGTTGTAGACCCGCGGCTGCGCGCCGAACAGCAGCAGGGCCGAGTTCTCCAGGAAGAAAGAGATGCCGATCGCGGTGATCAGCGGCGCGATCCGCGGCGCGTCGCGCAGCGGCCGGTAGGCGAAGCGCTCGATCGCGACGCCCAGGCCGCCCACCAGGCCTGCCGCCAGCACGAACATGATCACCAGCAGCAGCGGCACCGGGATCGTCAGCGCACTCGGGCCGCCGAACCACTGGATCACGAAGAAGCCGATGTACGCGCCGATCATGTACAGGTCGCCGTGCGCGAAGTTGAGCAGCTTCAGCACCCCGTAGACCATCGTGAAGCCCAGCGCCACCAGCGCATACAGCGCGCCGGTCGTGATGCCGTTCACGAGCTCCTGGAAGAAGAAGGCCATCCGCGAGGTCCTGCCGCCGTCCCGCTGCCCGGCGGCGCCCCTGCTCGTGGCCGGCGCGCCGCCGGGCAGCTCGTTACGTTCAGCCGATCAGCCGCTGGGGATCAGCTCGTACTTGCCTTCCGAGTTGATCTTAAAGAGGAAGAACTTGCCGTTGACCAGTCCCCGTTGGAGTCGAACTTGATCGGCTGCCCGAGGATCGTGACCGGCTGGTTCGTCTTCTTGATCTGTGCCAGCACGTTGGCCCGGCTCGGGGTCTGGCCTGACTTGCACACCGCCGCGATCGCCTGGTCGACCACGTGCGTGGCGGCGTAGGTGGGCGGGCCGAACGTGCCGAAGTCGCCGTACTTCGCCTTGGCGGCCGCGGCGATCGGCGCGTCCGCGGGAATCGCGGTGATGTCCGGGCCGAACGAGGACACATACGAGCCCTTGATCGTGAAGCTCTTCGGGTCATACAGGCCGTCCGTGCCGAAGATCAGGGCCTTCTTGTGCTGCTGGGCGAGGTTGCGGCCGAACTGCTGGGCGTTGGCCGCGACCTGCCAGGGCAGGACCACCACCGTCGTGTCGGGCGTGACCTTGGCCACCAGCGACGAGAAGTCGGTGACCTTCTGCGAGACCGACTCGTGATCGACCTTGATCCCGGCCGCCTTGAAGATCGGCACCATCACGGAAACCAGGCCGGTCGAGTAGGCCTCCTGGTCATCGACGATCATCAGGGCCTTCGGGTGCAGGTTGTTCACGATGTAGTTGGCGTCCTGGGGGCCCTGCACGCTGTCCTTCGACACGGTCCGGAAGAACGTCGGGTACTTGCCGGTGGTCAGCGCCGCGGCGGTCGCCGACCCGGAGACGAACGCCAGCCCCGCCCGGGCCATCAGCGGGCCGACGGCCTGCACCTCCTGGCTGCCGGCCGGGCCGACCACGGCCACGATCTTCGAGTTGGAGGTGAACTGCTGGGTGACGGTCGTCGCCTGCGCGGGGTTCAGCTGGGTGTCGCCCTGGGTGAGCGAGATCTTCGTCTTGTTGGCCAGGTTGTCCCTGGCCACGGCCAGCTGCGCGAAGTGCAGCTGCTCCTGGCCAAGGAACGCCACCGGGCCGGTGAGCGGCCCCTCCATGCCGATCGTGGCGACACACGACTTGGTGGCGGTGCCGCCTGCGTTGCTGCTACTGCCGCTGCTGCCGCAGCCGGCCGCGACGAGCGCGCCGAGCGCCGTCGCGGCGATCATCGCGCTTCTTCCTTTCATGGATACGCCCCTCCATATTTTCTGTAAGGGGTCTCCATTTAACCGGAGTAGCATGGCGGGGTGACCGGGCCTCGTGGCGGGCGGCACTATCCCCGGTCGGTGGGCGAGT